>NZ_JBFUJK010000007.1:0-256522 GCF_056401395.1 Arthrobacter sp. P4_F11 | reverse complement strand
GAATTTCACCGGTTTCGCGGTCGATCGCGCAACCCTTGACACTGCGCGCATGGACATCCAAACCGACGTAGGTACGCTTGTTCATGGCTGGAACCTCCAGACGTTCAAATGTGGCTCTACCAGTCCACACCCGCACCAGAATGCGGAACAGACCGTGGGCCGGCAACCCACGAATCTCTTTGAACCCGGGGTTCCAGTCCTACTTCAGGCAACCACCACACTTCATATTGTCTAGGGCTGCGATGGAGTCAGGGTGCTCGACGTCAACCCACCAACCTGCGTTATCCAGGCTGAGCTGGTAGGTGCTGCGCCGGTCGCGCCAGTGCCGCGGCAGGCAACCCATCTTGACCTGGTTGCCCCAGTCGTCTTTGACGCCCTTGACGCAGTCCTCCAGGGTCATCCCCATGAAGTCGGCTCCTTTTGCATCGGGTGCTTGGCGCCGTAGCCGGACAGCACCTCCGCGAAAGCGATCTCGTCATTGTCGGAAATGTAGACCGTGGAGCCGGGAGTGTCATAGCGACTCCAGCCTGCCGGCTCATCACCGCTCAGGCGCCCGCGGATCCAAGGCACCGCGGTTGGTAGTGGTAACCCTGCGGCCGGACCGGAAGTCATCCAGGACCCAGAGCGGATCTAATGCTGCTTCGCTATTCGACTGAAGCTGAGCGTAGCCTCATGGACCGGACGTTGGGCAATCCCGAGCATGTATCGTCGGCAACGGTGGTCGAATTGTTGGAAGCCGTGAAGAACGAGATGATCCTGTCCCCTAACTCCGAGCGTGATGCGGCCCTTGCCTCGGTGACAACCATGCAACGCGAAGCGCCTTTCAGTCGTTTCCACGGCAAAATGTGGTTCCCGTTCAAGCTGCGATTGCTGTGCTAAGTGGGCTCAAATCTGATTGACATTCCCACCCCGCCGGCAGCAGGAACGCCAAGATCCCAACCGGCGTGTCGCGCCAGGCAGGGTCCCCCGTTGCGCAGGCCTCCCAGCGGGCTGACCCCGTTTGGTTGCCGTACCTATTTTGCCCGGCAGGTGGCCGGAGTATCGTGGTGCGGAGCTGGCCGGGCCGGTCCCGTCCGGCCAGGCAGCAAGCAGTGCTCACAGCGCGTCCATTGGCGATCGCCTAGGAGTGGCCATGACTTCGCCCAGCGTCCCTATACCGCAGCCCCCCACGAGGCCGGTGGTCGGCAATTTGCCGGACATCGACTCCAGCAAGGGAATCCTGGGAATAGTCGAGCTGGCGGAGCGGTACGGCCCCATAGTCCGCATCCAGTTCTTCAACCGCAGTATCGTCGCCATCTCTTCCCAGCAGCTCGTCAACGAGGTGTGCGACGAGTCCCGGTTCGGCAAAGTGCTGGGCGTTGCCCTGCGGCAGGTGAGGCAGTTCGCCGGCGACGGCCTGTTCACCGCAGATACACAGGAACCCAACTGGCAAAAGGCACACCGGATCCTGATGCCGGCGTTCGGGCCTGCAGCGCTGAAGCGGATGTTCGCCGGCATGGACGACATCGTCGAGCAGCTGCTGCTCAAGTGGGAGAGGCTGGGCCCCACGGCGCGGATCGACATTCCGGACAGCACCACCCGCCTGACGCTGGACACCATCGCCCTGTGCTCGTTCAACTACCGGTTCAACAGCCTCTACCGGGAGGAGATGCACCCGTTCGTCGGCGCCATGGTCCGCGCCCTGGTTGAGTCCGGGGACCGGGCGCGCAGGCTCCCAGTGCAGAACAAGATCATGCTGCGCAGGCGGCACCAGCTCGAGGAAGACCATGCCCTGATGTTCGAGGTCGCCGAACAGATCATCAGCGACCGGCGGCGCAACCCCAGCCCGCCGGGCAGCGAAGACATCCTGGACACCATGCTCAGCGCGGCGGACCCGGTGACCGGTGAGCGTTTATCCGATGAAAACATCCGCTATCAGATGGTCACATTCCTGATTGCCGGGCACGAGACTACCAGCGGCTTGCTGTCCTTTACACTCTACGAACTGCTGCGCCATCCAGGCGTCCTGGCCAAGGCGCGCGCACAAGTGGACGAGGTCCTTGGTACCGAAAGCGCCAGGTTCGAGCATCTGCCCCGGCTGGGATACCTGGACCAGATCCTTAAGGAAACGCTTCGGCTGTGGCCCACCGCTCCGGCGTTCAACGTGACTCCTTACGAGGACACGACGCTCGGCGGCCGCTACGAAGTCCCCGCGGGCCAGCCCATCATGGTCCTGATCCCGCAACTGCATCGGGACAAGGCGGCCTGGGGCGAGGACGCCGGCATCTTTGACCCGGAGCGGTTCTCCCCGGAACGGGCCGCCGAAATCCCCGCCAATGCCTGGAAGCCGTTCGGCAACGGGCAGCGCTCCTGCATCGGCCGGGGATTTGCCCTGCAGGAGGCCATGCTCTTCCTGGCCAAGCTCCTGCAGCGCTTCGAGGTCACGGCGGCGGACCCGGGCTATGAGCTGCAGATCAAACACACGCTGACCATGAAGCCGGAAGGGCTGTTCATCCACGTGCGCAGGCGGGACGTCACCATCGCGGCCGGCCCCCGGGCCGAGGTCGAACAGGCACGGCAGGCCGAAGCCGCAGCGGCGGCCGCCGCGCCCAACGGCGTCCCGATCCGGGTGCTCTACGGTTCCAATGCAGGCACGTCCAAGGACTTCGCCCAGCGCCTCGCCAACGACGCCGGACGGCGCGGCTACAGCCCCACCATCGGTCCGCTCGACGAGGCGGCCGGCGGGCTGCCCACGGAGGGGCTCGTCGCGATCGTGACGTCCTCCTACGAGGGGCAGCCGCCGGACAACGCCCGAAAATTCGTGGCCTGGACCGAGGGCCTGCGGCCGGGCGCCCTCGCCGGGGTGCGGTACACGGTCTTCGGCAACGGCAATAAAGACTGGGCGCGAACGTACCAGGAGGTGCCCAAGGCCATCGACGCCCGGCTCGAGGCAGCCGGTGCCACGCGGATCTATGCCCGGGGCGAGGCCAACGCCCGCGGCGACTTCTTCGGCGATTTCGAAGAGTGGTACGCGGGATTCTGGCCCGCGGTGGACGACGCCCTGGGGCAGCGGACCAGCCCGCCGACAGCGCAGCCCGAGCTGGAACTGCAGTTCGTCGGGAACGTCCGGGACCCGATGCTGCGCCAGAACGGGCTGGCGCTGGGCACCGTCGTCGCGAACCGGGAACTGGTCGATCTGGACAAGCCCGGCGCCCGGTCCAAGCGGCATGTCGAGATCGCCCTGCCCGAGGGGATGAGCTACCGGACCGGGGATTATCTGGCCGTGCTGCCCCTGAATCCCAGCGAACTCGTGCAGCGGGCCTTGGCCCGTTTCAACCTCGACTACGACTCGCACGTCCAGCTGAGCATGGAGCGCGGGGACACCTTCCTGCCCACGGGCGCGCCGGTGGCCGTGGGCGAACTGCTGAGCAGCTACGTGGAGCTCGCAGTCCCCGCCACCCGCACCCAGCTCGAGGATCTGGCGGATGTCGCGGCCGATCCTGCCCACCGCGCCGAACTTGAGGCCCTGGCCCAGGACCGCGGGCGGTACGCGGCCGAGGTCCTCGACAAGCGCGTTTCCCTCCTTGACCTGCTGGAGACGTATCCGTCATGCCAGCTGTCGTTCACCTCGTTCCTGCAACTGCTGACCCAGCTGACCCCCCGGCGGTACTCCATCTCCTCGTCCCCGCTCTGGAGCCCCGACCACGTGACCCTGACCTTCGCCGTCATCCAGGCTCCGGCGTGGTCCGGCCGCGGGGTCTTCGAAGGGGCCTCGTCCACCTACCTCGCCCAGGCCAGGCCCGGGTCAAGGGTCGCGGTTACTGTCCGCCCCTCGAACGCGGCCTTCCACCCGCCGCCCTCCCTGGCGGTCCCGCTCATCATGGTCTGCGCGGGGACGGGGCTAGCCCCCTTCCGCGGGTTCGTCCAGGACCGGGCGCTGCGGGCCGAGGCCGAGGAGACGACGCCGGCACCTGCCCTCCTGTTCTTCGGCTGCCGCGCCCCGGACACCGACTTCCTCTACCGCTCGGAACTCGCGTCGTGGGCGGACCAAGCCAACCTCGATCTGCGGCCGGCCTTTTCCACCGCACCCGAGGACGGCCTGAAATACGTCCAGGACAGGCTCTGGGCAGACCGGGCCGACGTCGTCGAGCTGGTCCGGCAGGGCGCCACGGTCTATGTCTGCGGCGACGGCAAGCACATGGCGCCGCAGGTAAGGGACACTTGCGCCCTCATTTACCAGGAAGCGACCGGCGCCTCCAAGGCGGAGGCCGAGGCCTGGATGGATGAAGTGGAGCGCACCCACGGCAGGTACGTGGCCGACATCTTCACCTGAGGCCGGCCGGTGCCGCCTAGCGGTGGTTGAACTCCGGCTGCCGCTTCTCGGTGAAGGCGGCCATGCCTTCCTTCTGGTCCTCGGTGGCGAACAGCGAGTGGAACACGCGCCGTTCAAACAGCACGCCCTGAGCAAGCCCGGTCTCAAACGCGGCGTTCACCGCTTCCTTGGCCACCATCGCCACCGGCTTGGATTTGGACGCGATCACCTCGGCGGCCTTCAGCGCCTCCTCGACGACGTCCGCGGCGGGGACCACCCGGGACACGAGGCCCGCGCGTTCGGCCTCCTCGGCGTCCATGAAGCGGCCGGTCAGGATCATGTCCATCGCCTTGGACTTGCCCACTGCCCGGGTCAGGCGCTGCGAGCCGCCCATGCCGGGGAGCACACCAAGGTTGATTTCCGGCTGGCCGAACTTGGCGTTGTCCCCGGCGATGATGAAGTCGCACATCATCGCCAGCTCGCAGCCGCCGCCGAGCGCAAAGCCGGACACGGCTGCCACGACGGGGATGCGGAGCCGGGTGAAGTCTTCCCAGCCGCGGAACCAGTCCGCCGCGTACATGTCCATGTAGCCCTTGGACTGCATTTCCTTGATGTCCGCGCCGGCCGCAAAGGCCTTCGCCGAACCGGTCACCACCACGGCACCGACCCCCGGGTCCGCGTCCATCCCGGCGACTGCCTTCACCAGCTCGTCCATCGTGGCCTTGTTCAGGGCATTGAGGGCCTCGGGCCGGTTGAGCGTCACGAGGCCCACGCGGCCGCGGCGCTCCACCAGGATGTTTGCGTACTGTTCCGTCATGGGTGGTCCCCTTAGGTGGTGCTGGTCTGGTTCTGGTTCTGATGTTGCGCGTTGGCTTCGGTCCGAAAACTAGTGCCCGGCCGTGCCTGCCTCGGATTTGCCTGCTTCCGACTTTTCCCGGATGTCGGTGATGATGCCGGAGAAGTCCCGGCCGGCACCGCCTTCCGCGGCAAACGTATCGTAAATTTCGGCCGCGAGCGGCCCGAGCCGGGCCGCGACGCCGGTGCTCTGCAACGCGTTGAGGGCCAGGTTGAGGTCCTTTGCCATGAGCGCCCCGGCGAAGCCCGGCTGGTAGTCCCGGTTGGCGGGGCTCGTCGGGACCGGACCGGGCACCGGGCAATTGGTGGTCAGCGCCCAGCACTGTCCCGAGGCGGCGGAAGCGACGTCGAACAGCGCCTGGTGGGTCAGGCCGAGCTTCTCGCCCAGCACAAAGGCCTCACTGACGGCGATCATCGAGACGCCCAGGATCATGTTGTTGCAGATCTTGGCCGCCTGGCCGGCACCGTGCGCGCCGCAATGGACCACCCGCTTGCCCATCACTTCCAGCAGGGGTTTGACGGCCTCGAAGTCCTCGGGAAGGGCACCGGCCATGAACGTGAGCGTGCCGGCTTCGGCGCCCACCACGCCTCCGGACACGGGGGCGTCGACGGCGCGGTGGCCAGCCGCGACCGCGAGTTCTGCGGCTTCGCGGGCCTCGTCCACGTTGATGGTGGAGCAATCCAGGAACATGGTGCCCGGGGCGGCGGCTTCGAGCAGTCCGGGCGCACCGCCGGCACCGCGGTAGGCGTCAAGGAGGTGCTTGCCGCTGGGCAGCATGGTCAGCACGACGGCGGCGCCCGCCGCCGCCTCGACAGCCGTCCCGGCAGTGGGAATGCCATGCTCCCGGGCGGCGTCCAGGGCCGCTGGCACGACGTCGAAGCCGGTCACCCGGTAGCCGGCCTTGACCAGGTTGACGGCCATGGGGCCGCCCATGTGGCCCAGGCCGAGGAAGGCGATGGTGCCGGTAACCGGGGCTCCTGCGTCAGACATGGTTCTTCTCCTTGTTCTTCTCCTTCGGAGAGAGTTTTAGTTCGCGCCCGCCCAGCGGGGCGAAGTAGGCCGCGACGTCCGTCCCGGTGACCTCGGCGAGGGTGGCGGGTTTCCAGCGGGGATTGCGGTCTTTGTCCACCACCTGGGCGCGAATGCCTTCGCGGAAGTCCGGGCCGTCGAGGAAGCGCAGGCCGACGCGGTACTCCTGCTCCAGCGCCTGCTCCAGGTTCAGGCCGCGGACCCGGCGCAGGGATTCCAGCGCCACCTTGACCGCCGTCGGCGACTTGGCCTCGATGGTGTCCGCGGCTGCGGCGGCCTCCCCGGCCGCCTCTCCACCAAAGGCCCGCAGCCGGCGCAGGATTTCCCCGGCGTCGTCGCTGGAGTAGCAGGCGTCGATCCATTCCTGCTGTGCGGCCAGGGCTGAAGCCGGTGCCGGTTCGGCAAATCGGGCGACGGCGGCCTCCGCCTCCTCGGTTTCGAGCGCTGCCGCCAGGTCCGGCAAACGGCCGGAGGGCACGAAGCAGTCGGCGAGGCCCAGGAACAGCGCGTCCGCGCCGCTCAGATGGGCTCCGGTCAGGGCCGCATGGGTGCCGGTCTCCCCCGGTGAGCCGGAGAGCAGCAGGGTGCCGCCGACGTCGGGAACAAACCCGATCGTCGTTTCGGGCATGCCCGTGCGGGTGCGTTCGGTGACGATCCGTACGGAGCCGTGGGCCGAGATCCCCACGCCGCCGCCCAACACCAGCCCGTCCATAAACGCGACGTACGGCTTGGGGTATTCGGAGATGAGCAGGTTCAGCCGGTACTCGACCGCCCAGAAGTCCGCGGTGGCGTCCCCGCCGTCGAGCATGTCCCGGTAGATGGCCACGATGTCCCCGCCGGCGCAGAGGCCCCGGTCCCCGGCGCCGCGGACCAGCACCGCGGCCACGGCGTCGTCGTCGGCCCAGAGCGTGAGCTGTTCGAGCATCGCGGCGGCCATGCCGGCCGTGAGGGCGTTGACGGCCGCGGGCCGGTTGAGCGTCACGACGCCGAGGCGGCCGCGCCGTTCAAACGTCACTTCCCCGGCCAAGAGTTCGCCGGCCGCTTCTCCACTGTCCGCCACCCGCGCAACGTCCGCCCCCATCAGCTGCCTTCCGGCATGATGAAGCTGGCGCCCTGGCGGATACCGGACGGCCAGCGGCTGGTGACCGTCTTGGTCTTCGTGTAGAAGCGGAAGGCGTCGGCCCCGTGCTGGTTGAGGTCGCCGAATCCGGACGCCTTCCAGCCACCGAAGGTGTAGTACGCAATCGGCACGGGGATGGGGACGTTGATGCCCACCATGCCCACCTGGACCCGGCTGGCGAAGTCGCGGGCGGCGTCGCCGTCTCGGGTGAAAATGGCCACGCCGTTGCCGAACTCGTGTTCGCTGCAGAGCCGGAGGGCCTCGTCGTAGTCTTCGGCGCGGAGCACGCTCAGGACCGGGCCGAAGATCTCTTCCTTGTAGATCTTCATGTCCTTCGTGACGTTGTCGAACAGCGTGGGTCCGACCCAGAAGCCGCCGTCGTAGCCTTCCACCTTCAGGCCGCGGCCATCGGTCACCAGGCTGGCGCCTTCCTCGACGCCGGAGGCGATGTAGCCTTCGATCCGGTCCTTCGCGGAGGCCGCCACCACCGGGCCGAAATCGGAATCCTTGGCGAGGCTGTGGCCAACCTTGAGACCGGCGATCCGCGCCTGCAGCTTCTCCACGAGCACATCCGCGGTCTTCCGGCCGACCGGAACGGCCACCGAGATCGCCATGCAGCGCTCGCCCGCGGAGCCGAAGCCAGCCCCGATCAGGGCGTCCGCGGCCATGTCCAGGTCCGCGTCGGGCATGATCACCATGTGGTTCTTGGCGCCGCCGAAGCACTGCGCGCGCTTGCCGTTCGCCGCGGCGGTGGCGTAGATGTACTGGGCAATGGGCGTGGAGCCGACGAACCCGATGGCCTGGACCCGCGGATCCTCCAGCAGCGCGTCCACCGCTTCCTTGTCCCCGTTGACCACGTTGAAGACGCCGTCCGGCAGGCCCGCCTCGGTGAAGAGCTCGGCCAGCCGCAGCGGCACGGAGGGGTCCCGTTCGGAGGGCTTGAGGATAAAAGCGTTGCCGGCGGCGAGAGCCGGCCCGGACTTCCACAGCGGGATCATGGCCGGGAAGTTGAACGGCGTGATGCCGGCAACGACGCCGAGGGGCTGGCGCATCGAGTGCACGTCGACGCCGGTTCCGGCATTGTCCGAGAACTCGCCCTTGAGCAGGTGCGGGGCGCCTGCGGCGAATTCGACCACTTCGATGCCGCGCTGGATGTCGCCCTTGGCGTCCGGGAAGGTCTTGCCGTG
Source organism: Arthrobacter sp. P4_F11 (assembly GCF_056401395.1). Taxonomy (NCBI): domain Bacteria; kingdom Bacillati; phylum Actinomycetota; class Actinomycetes; order Micrococcales; family Micrococcaceae; genus Arthrobacter; species Arthrobacter sp. P4_F11. Next base: position 248,039 of record NZ_JBFUJK010000007.1, on the reverse strand, counting down.
CTCGGAGGACAGCAGGGTGGCGAGTTCGTCCATGTGCTCGTTGACCAAGTCCACGAACTTGAGCAGGATCCGGCCGCGGCGCTGCGGATTCATCGCGGCCCATTCCACCTGCCCCTTTTCGGCGCTGGCAATCACGTTGCGCACTTCCTCGGTGCTGGCCAGCGGCAACCGGGCCTGGACCTCGCCGGTGCAGGGATCGTACACATCGCTGAACCGGCCGGAGGTACCCTCAACCCGCTGCCCGTCAATGTAATGGGATAGTTCTCGAACCATGACCGAATGCTCCTTTGCATGTGACCTAGATCATCTCTTCAGCCGAATATACTCGGACTTCCTACTAATTTCCAGAGGACGGAGCCGACCGGCGGCTTCGTCCGGGGGCCAAGTTCGGTAAGTTAGGGACTGTGAAGATTGCTACCTGGAATGTGAACTCGCTCCGTGCCCGCGCCGACCGTGTAGAGTCCTGGCTTCAGCGCACGGACTGCGACGTCCTGGCCATCCAGGAAACCAAATGCAAGGACGAGAACTTCCCCTGGGAGCTCTTCGAGAACATGGGCTACGAGGTGGCGCACTTCGGCCTGAGCCAGTGGAACGGCGTCGCGATCGCCTCCCGGGTGGGACTCGACGACGTCGAACGCACCTTCCTGGACCAGCCCGTGTTCGGCAAGAGCGGCAAGGACGCCGTGCAGGAGGCCCGCGCCATCGGCGCCACGTGCGGCGGCGTCCGGGTCTGGAGCCTCTACGTCCCGAACGGCCGCGCCCTCGACGATGAACACATGCCCTACAAGCTCAACTGGCTGGACATCCTGAAAACCCACGCCGGCACCTGGGTCAAGGAGGACCCCCAGGCGCAGATCGCGCTGATGGGCGATTTCAATATCGCCCCCCTGGATGATGACGTCTGGGACATCGACTACTTCCGCTCCGAGGGCCTCACCCACGTCAGTGAACCTGAGCGGGCCGCCTTCCACGCCTTCGAGGAGGCCGGCTTCCAGGATGTCGTCCGCCCGCACACCCCGGGGCCCGGCGTCTACACCTACTGGGATTACACGCAGCTCCGCTTCCCGAAAAAGGAGGGCATGCGGATCGACTTCATCCTCGGCTCCCCGGCCCTGGCGGCACGGGTCACCGGTGCGATGATCGACCGCGAGGAGCGCAAGGGCAAGGGCGCCTCGGACCACGCCCCGGTGATTGCGGAACTGACGGACTAATGGCTGCCGGCCAGGGAAGCGTCGTGATCCAATGACGGGGAGCATCTACCACGGACAGTCCGGGCTGCCGTTCTCTTCCGCGCTCCGGATCTACGAGCCCCTCGAGGCGTTCCCCGAACAGCAACGGAAGACCCTGGAGGCCGCCGGCGCCGGCCAGGCGTCCCGCGCGGCTGTGGAGAACGCCGAGCTGCTGGCGTCCCTGGGCCGCATCACCCGGCCCGACGGGGATCCGTTTCCCACCGGCCGGACCGATCTGGTGCGCGTTGTCGCGGCCCCGGCCAGGCGGGCCCCGTCCGGCGCAGCGCTCGACGCAGCCACGTCCGGGACAGCGGCCGCCCCGCAGCCCGACCGGTTGCTGTACTGCCCCAGCCAGCTGGTCCTCCGCGCCGGGCTGGCCGCCAATGCCCTGATGGAAGGCATCCACGGGCCCCTGGCCCAGCTGCTGATCCCGGAAGAACAGCGGGACAAACACCAGGAACGCATTGATGAGGTGCGCGCCCACGATGGACTGAGCCGGGTCCACACCAGGGCGTCCACGTGGGGCATTCCGTTCAGCTGGTTCTGCCTTTTCCAGGAATCGGATCCCACCGACGTCGTCGAAGCCGACGGCCACATTGTGACGGTCCGCATCCGCGCCGGCATCGGCAACGCGCTGGAGCGGGTGAGCTACGCGGTGGCGCACCTGGCCCTCGCCGCGCCCGATCTCGACATGCTTGAGGATTTGACCCAGCTCACCGAATGGCTTGAGCTCTTCCACCCCGACTCGGCAGTGGAACTCGACTACGGCGGGGTGGCTGACAAGGTCTATCCGGATGATTCGCCGCTGGATGTACGCCTCGGCATCGAGTGCCTGGCGGAGGGGGACATGACCGGCGCCGCTGCGGCCTACCGCCGGCTGGCCTCGCGTTGGGTGCCGATCCGCCAGCTGGCCCGCGCGTCCTAGCCCGGCCCGAACGCCGCTAGCGGAGCCGCGCGGACTGGCGCAGCGGCGGCGCCGTCGTCGTCCGGATAATCAGCCGGTGCGGCGCCACAGCCGACTGCACGGAGCCGGAAATGCCGTCGAGTTCGTCCAGCAGCATTTTGGTGCCGAGTTCGGCCTGCTGGTCCGGGCGCTGCCCGACTGTGGTCAGGCCCATGGCCTCGGCGAAGTCGTGGTCGTCGATGCCGATGACCGAGAGGTCCTCCGGGACGCGCACACCGGCTTTGTTGGCCTCGAAGATGACGCCCATAGCCATCTCATCGGAGGCGCAGAAGATTGCTGTGGGCTTGGGACCGTCGGCGGCCCAAAGGCGGCGGAATGCCTCCTGACCGCTGCGCACGGTGAAGTCCCCCCAGAGGTCCCATTCGGCCCGGACGGGCAGCCGCGCCTCGCCCATGATGTCGTGGAAAGCCTGGATCCGGACCCGGGGGACGTCGAAGTTGAGGTCGGTTTCGTCGTCTCCGTGCAGGAGCGCGATGTCCGTGTGGCCCAGCCCGATCAGGTGGCGCACTGCGGTGGCGGCCGCAGCGTAGTCGTCGATGCCGATGTAGGGGCACTCCTCGACATGACCTCCCACCACCACCAGCGGGATATCGATTTTCTGGAGATGCTCGATTTCCTCGTGGGTGAGCGCCATGCAGAGGACCAGCAGGGCGTCGATCTGCTTGTAGACCATGGTCTTGCTGAAGAGCCGCTCACGGTGGCTGCCGTGGCCGCCGAGGTTGAAGAGGGAAAGGTTGTACTGCCGGGAGTGCAGTTCCCGGTCGGCGCCCTCGATGGCCTTGGAGAAGAACCAGCGGCTGACGAACGGGGCCAGCACGCCGATGGTTTTGGTCCGGCCCGTCGCCAGGCCGGACGCCGAGGACGACGCGACGTAGCCCAACGATTCGGCGATGCCGAGGATCTTCTCGCGGGTTGCCGGGGAAACACGGGGCAGTCCCCGGACGGCCCGGGATACGGTGGCCGTTGACACGCCCGCGGCGGCGGCGACATCCTCAATGCTGACGCCCGAGTGGCCGCCGCGCTGCGCCCGTTCCGTCCGTGCCACCTGTGCCCCCTAGTTAACGGTCCGTGGAAGCCTGGCGGCCGCCCGCAGACGTGTTGCGCCCGCCTCCCCCCGGCGGCTGAATAATCCTGCCCGGCTTCTGTCCGGCTGCTGTCCGGCTGCCTAGCCGCGCCGGCTGGCCGTCCGGCGCGGCAAACGCCGGCGCAGCCGGATCATCCCGTAGAGGGCCAGCAGCATGGCGAGCAGGCCCAGGGCCCAGAAGAGGGCCGGCTGGGCGGTCACTTCCATCCAGACGGTGACCACCAGCAGGACGACCGTCCAGAATCCGAGGAAGCCGATGATGATGTCGAAGTCTTCGCCGGAGCGCACCTTTCGACGCGTCGCCGGCACGTGGCCCTGGTTCTGCTCGTCAGTCATCACGCCTCAGTCACTTGACCGCGCCGGCGGTGAGGCCGGCGACGATCTTGCGCTGGAACACCAGCACCAGGATGACCAAGGGAATGGTCACGATGGTTCCCGCAGCCATGATCGCGGTGTACGGAATCTGGTTGGGCTGCGCACCGGCGAAGCTGGCAATGGCCACTGTGACCGGCTGCGTTGCGTCGGACGAGAGCTGGCTGGCGATCAGGAATTCATTCCACGAGGAGATGAAGGCCAGGATGGCGGTCGTGAAGATGGCCGGTGCGGCCAGCGGCATGATGACCTTCCGGAACGCCTGTCCCTGCGTGCAGCCGTCCACCCGGGCCGATTCCTCGAGCTCCCACGGCATCTCCCGGAAGAAGGACGTCATGGTGTAGACCGTCAGCGGCAGCACGAACGAGATGTTCGGGATGATCAGGGCCTGGTAGGTGCCCATCCAGCCGATGTTCGTGAAGAGCTGGAACAGCGGGGTGATGAGGGCGACGCCGGGGAACATGGAAGCGCCCAGGATGAAGCCCAGCACAAGGTACTTGAACTTGAAGTTCAAGCGGGCCAGTGCGTAGGCGGCAAACACGCCGATCACCAGGGACACCAGGGTGACGACGGTGCCGATGAACAAGCTGTTCAGCAGTGCCTGGCCAAAGTGGTTGCCGAAGGAGGTGTCGAACGCCGTCCTGAAGTTGTCCAGCGTGATGTGGGTCGGCAGGATCGAGGTGTCGTAGGTGTAGCCGACGTCGCGGAACGCCGTCACCACCATCCAGTAGGCCGGGGCCAGGCACCAGAAGAGGATCACGACCGCACTGATGTAGGTCCGGCTCTGGGCCCACTTCTCGCGGTTCTGCGCGGCCTTCCGCCCCCGGTCCTGCTCTGCGCGCAGCTCGGTTGCGGCGCTCGTCGCGGCGGTCATTTCTTCCCCTTACCTGCGCCGGTCTGCTGCTCCACGACGTTCGCTCCGAGGAAGCGCACGAAGATGAAAGCCACCAGAAAGATGATGATGAACGTGATGGTGGACAAAGCCGCCGCCGCGTTGAAGCCCTGCCTGATCTGGTTGATCACCAGGATGGACAGCGTGGTGGTGTTGTTCGCTCCGCCGGTCAGGATGTACGGGAGGTCGAACATGCGCAGCGCGTCCAGGGTGCGGAACAGGATGGCCACCATGAGCGCCGGTTTCACCAGCGGCAGGGTGATCATCCGGAACCGCTGCCAGGCTGAGGCGCCGTCGACCTTGGCCGCCTCGTACACTTCCGCGGGAATCATCTGCAGGCCGGCCAGAATAAGCAGCGCCATGAACGGCGTGGTCTTCCAGACGTCCGCGATGATCACGGCCCACCTGGCCGGCCATTCGCTGCCGGTCCACAGGACGGTGGTGTTGAAGAGTTTGTTGCCGATGCCTTCGAAGGCGAAGATGAACAGCCACAGCTTGGCCGTCACGGCGGTGGGGATGGCCCACGGCACCAGGACGGCTGCGCGGACCAGGCTGCGGCCCTTGAAGGCCCGTGCCATGATGACGGCCATCCAGAAGCCGAGCACCGTCTCCAGGGCCACCGTCACGATGGTGAAGAAGAACGTGGTGCCGGTGGCGGACCAGAACTGCGCGCCCAGGGTTCCCGGCGGGCAATCCACGGTTCCGCCGTCCGGAGCCGGGCACTGCTGGAAGATCCAGTTGTAGTAGTTGGAGAAGCCGGCCGGGCCACCCTCAACGAAGAGACCCGTAGCGGGGTCCAGACCGGCATCTTTTTGGAATGACATCACAATGGCGGTGATGATCGGATACACGATCACTACCGACAATGCGAGGATGGTCGGCGCCAGCAGCCAAGCTGCCCAGCGCCCCTGCGTCGCGATGCGGTTGTCCTCCCCAACACCCTTGGGTGCGTGGTGGATCGGTGCCCCGCCCGACGCCGGTGCCTTGACCGACGTCGGGCCTACTTCGGTTGCCATGATGGACCTACTGTCCCGCGCTAGCGGACTCGATGGACTTCTGCATGTCGGACAGGGCCGCGTCTACAGTCTTCTCGCCCTTGATGGCCGAGTACGCGTTTTCCTGGATGGCCTTGGTGACGGCCGGGTAGAACGGGGTGACCGGGCGCGGCACGGCGTTCTCGATCGAGGTCTTCAGGACCGGCAGGTACGGCAGCTTGGCGACGAGCTCCTTGTCGTCGTAGAGCTTGCCGAGCACCGGTGCGAGCGAACCCTGCGTGGCGAAGAACTTCTGGGTTTCTTCGGTGGTGAGGAATTTCAGGAAGTCCACTGCGGTGGCCTTGTTCTTGGAGTAGACGCTGATCGCGGCGCTGTGGCCGCCGAGGGACGAGGCGCCCGGACCGGTCTTGCCGGGGAGTGCGGTCATGCCCAGGACGTCCTTGACCTTGGAGGAGCCTTCAGTGGTGGCCAGGTTGTAGACGTAGGGCCAGTTGCGCAGGAACAGCAGCTTGCCGTCCTGGAATGCCTGGCGGCTTTCCTCTTCCTGGAACGTGATGGCTTCCTTCGGGATCGAGCCGTCTGCGTAGGCCTTGGTCAGGTTGGCCATGCCGGCCTTTGCCTCCGCGGTGAGCAGGTTGGGCTTGCCGTTCTCGTCCAGCACGGCTCCGCCGGCGGAGTTGATTGCCTCGGAGGCGTTGACGGTGAGCCCCTCATACTTCTTGAACTGGCCGGAGTAGCAGCCGATGTTGTTGGTCTTGGCGATGGAGCACATGCTCATCATCTCGTCCCAGGTCTTCGGGGGCGTGGGGACCAGGTCCTTGCGGTAGTACAGGATGCCGCCGTCGGATGATTCCGGTGCCGCGTACAGCGTGCCCTTGTAGGAAGCGGCATCAACCGTCGGCTTCAGCATGGCCGAAGTGTCCAGCGCCATCTTGTCCTTGAGCGGCTGCAGCCAGCCCTTGGCGGCGAATTCGGCGGTCCAGACGACGTCAACGCTCGCGACGTCGTAGCCGGGGTCCTTGGCCTGGAAGTGCTGGACGAGGTCGTCGTGCTGCTGGTCGGCCTGGTCGGTCTGCTCCTTGAACGTGACCTTTTCGTTCGGGTGGGCGGCGTTCCACTTGTCGATCAGCGGGCGGACCACGTTGCTGTTGTCTTTGCCCTGAACGTAAGTGATGGGGCCGCGCCCGTCCAGGCCCTGCGAGGCGGCGTCGCTGCCGCTGGTAGTGCCGCCCCCTCCGCCGCCACACGCCGAAAGGGTAATAGCCAAAATGCCTGCCGTTGCGACGGGAAGTAGGAAATTGCGGGTTTTCATACTGGAGTGCTCCTCGCTGAGTACCGGTGAAAAACGGCCGTACTGATCGTGTGCCGACCATCACAGTAATCAACAGGTACCCCGAATGCAAGCGTTTACATGAAAGCTTTATGCAAAGGAGATCCCGTGGCCCGTCGGCCGGCCGGCCGGCCCGCGGCGCGCCTGCCGGGAAGGCTGCCTCAGCCTCACGGCCGGCTCAGCGGACCCGCTCGGAACGGCCGAACCGCGACCGCGCGCCGGATCCGATGTGGATCAGCACCGGCGTGCGTTTGCCGATTACCGCGTCGAGCGCCTCTACCAGGGCGGAAACTTCGGCGGCGAGCCGGTGCGGGGCAACACCCTGGCGCGGTTCCACCCGGATCTTGAGGGCCGGCTCCCCGCTGATTTTGTAGGCGGCTACCGTAACGCCGGCCAGGTCGGGCCGGTCCGCGAGCGCTGCGCGGAGCGTCTGCTCCGCCACGCCGCCGCTGATTCCGACGTTGCCGGGCACTTCACCCGGGTCCTCCTCTGCCACGAGCAGGCTGGTCCGGCCCGTACCCTGTTGGGCAATCCAGGCGATCATCAGGCCCATCACCACCAGCAGCGCCAGGCAGATGACAAGCCACAGCCAGCTCCCCTGGCGGCGGGGGAATTGCGTCCGTTCGAACAAATCGAGCCAGAAGCTCAGGACACCGCCGGCCCACTCATGCCACCACACGCCGACAGCCGGGACGCTCGCAAGCAGTATCAGGAGGACGCCGATGGCGAGGAGGAGGATGCCAAGGATGCCGATCAGTACGCGGTTCAGCGCCCGGGGGGTGTTGTTCATGCCCCCACCACCCCGGCTGTGGATACCTGGATCCGCACTTCCGGCATCGGCCAGGGGCCCATTTCCTCCACTTCCCGGCGCACAGCCTCCAGGACGGCGTCCGGGCGCAGCGGCACACCGGAGGTCGGCCGGACGTTGACCGTGATCCGGTTCCGCGACACGACCACCATCACCTGTTCCTTGGCCACGTTGGCGGCCAGCCGGGCCCGGCGCGCCAGGGCAGCGGCGATCACCTCATCGTCCACCACGACGGCGGCCCGGCGGTCCGGGAGCAGGTGGCGTGCCCGCCGGCCGGGCAGCACGGCATTGAGGAAGAAGAACAATCCGGCCATCGCGATCACAGCGCCCGTGACGCCGAGCAGAAGCGGCGGGATTCCCGCCGGGAGCGCTACTACCCGCTCGGCCGCGGTCTGCGGATCCACGAGCCACGGCGGCTGCCCGATGGCACGGACCCCCGTCTCAAGCAGCGCATAGCCGAACACGGCCATGACCAGGCCGGCCGCGATCACGGACACAACAGCGCGCGATGTGTGCGTCTCCCGTTTCACTATCCGGCCCATGCCCGCGGCGCCGGAACCCAGCGGCGCGCTCCCCGGCACCGCATCGGTGTCGTGCCCGGCGGAGTCGATTCCGGCGTTCTGGGTGTCCTGGCTCAATGTACCCGGCCTCCCCCGCGCACGGCGGCCCCGCTGATGCGGATGTCCACCCGGCTCAGCTGCGCTCCGGTCAGTTCCGTCACGCGGCGCAGGATCTGGGCCTTGGCGGCGACGGCACGCTCCCAGATGGAACCACCGAATCCGGCGACGCGGCCGGGGTCCCGGACCACAGCGGTGAGGTTCGGGACCGCGACGGGCATGACAAGCGACAGCGCGAGCAGCCCGTCATCGTCCGACCAGTCGGCGCGGACGTCGTGCGCCGGGACACCGAGGGCCTCCCCCGCGGCCGCCCGGGCCACGCTCGTCAGGGCCTGGGTGCTAATGCGGTTGTGCCCGGCCATCGCGGTGCCGGGGATCGGCGCTTCAGCCGTGATGCTCATGAGGAGGAACGCCGGCCTGTGAGGGCGTCAAACACGCTGCGCAGGTCCAGCTTCCCCTCTGCGGCCCGGCCCAGGAGGGCGCCGATGGCCATGAAGAACAGGGCGCCGAGGAAGCCCCAGGCACCGAACTGGAAGGACATGAAGGCCACGAAGGCGCCCATGGCGATTCCCACTACCGTCAGACTCATTGGATTGCCTCCCTGACTGGCCGGGCCTCGGCGGACGCGGCCGGTTTGGCCGGGCCGGGCACATAAACGTCGTTGATCTCGATATTGACCTCGATCACTTCGAGACCCACCAGTTCCCCGACGGCGGCGTAGACGACGGCGCGGACCTGGTCCGCTAGGGCCTGCAGGGGGGTGCCATACACCGCAACAAGATCGATGTCGACGGCGGCCTGCGTTTCGCCGACTTCCACGCGGACGCCCGCTGCGTGATCGGCGTTGCCGACGGCGTCGCGGATGGCCCCGAGGGCGCGTGAGGGTCCTGAGCCCAACGAATAGACGCCGGGCACCGATCGGGCGGCGATGCCCGCGACCTTGGCGACGGCGGTTTCCGCTATGACCGTGCGGCCGGTGCCGGCCGGCGCGGACAGACCGTCCGCAGGACTGACCAGGGCGCCGGGACCGGGCTGACCTGCTGCGAGGCCGGCAACGTGTTGACCGGCGACGGGTTGAGAATTCTGGTATTCCATAACGCACTCCCCCTTCTCTTTGACACAACCCTAGTCCCTGCCTTGGGGCCCGTGGGGGAATCTTGCGGCGCCCGTTCCCACAGTCCACGCAGGTGGGGGCGGGAACGGGCGGCCCGCGTTGGGGACAAGGCCGGCCGTTGTCGGCTGCGGGATGTCAGCCTGGGGCCGACTCGGGCGTTGGCCTGTCCGAACCCCCTACTTGCAGTTGGTGGCGATCCAGGTCGTGACCGGCGCCATGGCGGCCTGGAGCTTTCCGCTGGAGAAGACCGTCTGGTCGGTGACGCCGGCAACGGCCACCTCCTTGAGGTTGGCGAAGTCGGCCTTGAGGCTGTCCGGGACGCGTTCGGCCGTCTCGGCCAGCTCCGTTTTGAACTGTTCCAGTTCCGCCGTCTTGCCTTGGGCGGCCGACAACGGAAGGAGCGTGGCGCCGGTTGCCTGCTCCGAGATCTTGGAGCAAGCCTCGGCGGCGCTGGTGAAGCCGCCGAACGGTCCCGAGGTTCCGCTGGGGCTCGGCGTGGCGGACGCCGAAGCAGTGGACTCGCCCCCGGCGGACGTGCCCGCGGCGGACGAAGGCGCGCTGCCGGCCTGCGGGGCCGAGCACCCGGTTAGCGCCAGGGCTGCGAGGAGGGCGGTTGCGGCGAGAGGACGGGCAATATTCTTCGAAGTCACGTTGCAGAATCACTTTTCGGTTGAGATTGCGCCGCCCGCCCGGACCGGGCTGCCGGCGGCTTTGGTGTTCTTTCCCCAGCGTGCGAGTCTAGCCCGGCCGGCTGGACGGCCCCCAAACGGTCGCCGCCGCCGGCCGCCCCTCGCCGCCCGTCGGATGCACGCCGTCGCCCGCCCGTCGGCCTGCGCGGGATTAAGCGTCCTCTGCCCCGAACGGCTCCATCCTAGGGCCGGCGTGCATGGTCTCGCTCAACGACGAGACCGCATGGAACATCGTGCGACAGGGTCACGGAGAACCTGTATTAGCCGTGTCGAGTGACGAGAACACCGCGAGTTCTGTCGGCAAGGCCTTCGGCGCGAGCAATGGCGACCGCTGCGTTCAGCCTTTCATGCAGCTGACTTTGGTCGTTGACGCGGAAATCAGCAACGACCTGATCTGTGTCCAACTTGTTGACTCCCATCGGGATGGTTTCCTGAGCTGTTCCGCGGGCGAGGACGAGACAAGCTCAGTCAAGACTCATATCTCCCGCCTCACCCGCGGCCTTCGCCTGGTCGCTGGATTCGGGACCGCTAGTCGATGCTCGTGATCATTACGTGCTTGACCTGCGAGTATTCGTCGATGGAATGCGAGGACAGTTCCTTGCCGTAACCCGATTCGCCGAATGGCATTGTTACGCACGCCGCTGCCAACGACATCGTGGCACGGCGGTCGATTGGGGCGGCGCACCAGAGCGGACTCACCCGGAATCAGCGCTACGCGCAGAGGCGAGGACGTATCAGCATCTTCTAGTTCAAATCAGCGTCTTCACATTCGGCATCGCGCCGGTCACCCGCTGCTCAGGCACGTCCATCCCGGACGAACACTCCTGCAGACAGGGGACAGGAAACCTAAGACCCCGAATTACGGAACATAACCGAAGCCTCTTGACGAAAACCATAGAGGCACGTCCTGGCTAGGACCAGGTTTTGATAGTCTGCCCAGTTTCGGCACCGTAGACGCTGCGCACATAGGCGGCCGCCGCCACTGCGCCCGGTACGGCAGGGAAGCCGGGAAACACCGTTGAATATGCGTCAGCGGACTCTTCGAGCACCGTGGCGCTGACGGTATTTAATCGCATGTGCGGCAGCTCCGCGGCAGCACTCTTGACGAAGGCGTCCAGGCCGATATTGGCGATGGCGCTGGGTGAGCCCCCTGGGAAGGCATAATTTCCCACGATCCCGCTTGTCAAGGTGATGGAACCGCCCGGCCGGACGTGGCCGCGGGCCGCCAGGGTGATGCGAACCTGGCACAGCAGTTTGCCATTAACGGTCGACGCGTACGTTTCCAAGGTTGCATCCGTTGCCGACGCCCACTTGGCTCCCCCAATCGTGCTGACCACCGCATCCACCGTCCCTACCCTGTCAAAGAGTGCTTCGACGCTGGCATCGTCCCGGCAATCTACGGGATGTTCGGTCGATGACCGTGACGCGCGGATGATTTCCAGCCGCCCTTCACCAACCTTTTCGTGGTGTGCGGACAACGCCCGGACCACGTTTTGCCCCACCGTTCCAGTGGCGCCGATGACGAGAATTCGCATGAATGTGCCCTTCATTGTTGATAATTCGCAACTGGAACCCGGTTGACGGTCCTATCTGCGCAACGGGTTGAACGCCGCTATCTGCTCCGGCATGGCACCGGCCACGATTTGCTCGGCTAGTAACCTGCCCGTTGCCGGTCCTAAAACCATCCCCCACATGCCGTGTCCCCCCGCTGCGTAGATTCTGTTCGAGGCCAGGCGGCCAACGATGGGCAGCCCGTCTGGCGTGATCGGGCGGGAGCCGACCCACGCGTCGCGTCGTGATGACCAATCGATGCCCTGCAGCAGTGGACGAATGGCTCTTGCGACGGACTCAAGCCTGGAAGAATCCAGAGGCTCGTCGGGATCAAGGAACTCCATTGTTCCCGCGATCCGAAGTGCCCCCTGGTACGGCGTGCAGACTACTCGTTGTTCGGGAAAGTACAGGGGCCCGCTCGGCAGGCAATCGCCGTCGACAGTGAACGAGTATCCTCGGCCCGCCTGGACGCCAATTTTCAAGCCCCACTTATTGGCCAGCTTAGGCAGCCAGGCGCCGGTGGCAAGGACGAGGACTTCGGCTGTGAGAAGGCTTCCGTCCTCAGTCGTCACGGCTGCCGACGAAGGCCCAGCGTCAACAGAACAGACGTTTGTGCCGTCCATGATCTGACCGCCGCACGCTTCGAAGGCCCGGGCAAGGTCACAGACAAAGTCACCCGGATCCAGATAGCTCTGTCCGGATATTTCCAGGCCGTGCACCACGGCGTCGGAGAGCACTGCCGGACGGTTCCCGTCGGCCAGTGTGCTGACACCGATGCTCTGGCCCATGGCATGGAGGTGTTCGAGCTCCGTCCGGAACGCTGCGGCGGCCTCGGCGCTGCTGAAGCCTGCAACGTAGGGGGCCGCAACCACCGGAGAAGCAATGCCACGCGCCTTCAGCTGGGCGAAGGACTCGTCCACGGTCCTCGTGATGGGCTGGAGCGCTGACATGGTTTGCTGCCACTTCCGGGCATTCATGTTGGCGGCGAAACGCAGGAGGAACTTCCACAGCTGCGGGTCGAACCGCAGCGGCACGTGCAGCGGGGCGTCGGGGTCGGTCAGACTTTGCAGTGCGTACTTCCAGGCGCCCGGCTCCGCCAGGGGCATGACCAGGCCCGGGGTCACCCAGCCGGCGTTGCCCCAACTGGCACCGGCAGCCGGCCCGACCCTGTCAACGACAGTGACCGACAACCCCTGCTGCTGCAGGTGCCAGGCCGTCGACAAGCCGACGATGCCGGCACCGACGACTATGGCTGATTGCGGGGTTTTCATCTGATTGGTCGCTGACATCGGCTAAAGGTGCCGGCTCAGCACGCGTTCCGCATAGACGGACAGCCACGTTGCGGGAATCGAGATGGCCGCATAGAGCAGGCCGGCGATGATGAAGACCGGCAGATACTGGAACGTTGATGAGCCGATCGAGTACGCCTGGCTCATGAGTTCCGGCACGGCTACTGAGTACGCCAGGGACGTCGCCTGAAACAGCAGTACTGCAAAGCCCATCAGCGAAGGAAGGGCGATGCGCAGTCCCTGCGGGATGACCACGAACCGCAGGCAGTCGCGGTAGCTCATGCCCAGCGCATGGGACCCCTCGACTTCACCCGGTGGCACCGACTGGATGCCGCCACGGATCAGCTCGGCACTGTATGCGGCCGTTGTCCATGTCAGAGCCAAAGACGCCGAGGCCAGGGAGCTAAGGGTGATGTCGGCATTCGGAAGGCCGTAGTACATGAGTTGCAGGAGCACCAGGGCAGGGGCGCCGCGGCCCACTTCAACTAAGAACACCGAAACATAGCGGAAGGGCTTGTTTCCGGCTGTGACACCGAACGCGAACAAGAGTCCGAGGGGCAAGCCAAACGCCAGGCTGAGGAGGGTCAGGGAAAGGCTGACTTGAAGGCCATCAAAAAGTGTTGGCGCATATTGGATCGCAACATCGACTAGGTTGTTCATCGGGCCACCGCCTTTCGCATCTTGACGTCAAGATGCCTCGAGAGCAGTCCCAGCGGAACGCTCAAAAGAATGTAGACGCCCGCAGCCACGAAGAACACCATGATGCCCTCGCCGGACTGCCGGGCGTATTGGCTGGACATGAAAACTATCTCAGCCACGCCGATGGAGGAGGCGATGGAGGAATCCTTGAGCAGCCCGATGGCGAAGGTAGTGTAGGCCGGGACGACGGCCCGTGCCGTTTGCGGACCGATGATTCGGCTCCAGACCGTGGCGCGGTGGAAACCGAGCGCCGAGCTGGCCTCCCACTGGCCCTTGGGAATTGAAGAAATGGCGCCGCGGAAGATCTCGGCCAGATATGCCGCAGCCACCACGCCAAGGCCCAGGACGCCGGCCTGCAATGCCGTGAGCCGAATGGCGCCGATGGAGACTCCGTAGTACAGGATAAAGAGCCACACCACGGGCGGGACTCCTCGGAGCAGGTCAACCAGCGCGCGCGACAGTAGCCATAGGATCCGATTTTTGCTCCGAAGTCCGGCGACGATGGGCAGCGCCACCACGGTGCCGATCATGAGAGCCAGAATGGTCACGAGGACTGTGAGCGGCAAGCCAATGGCGATGGCCCTGAGCATTTCCACGGCTCAGCGCTCCAGCACGGCGCGAAGGAATCGGCGCGTGCGGTCGTGCTGCGGATCCTGCAGGATTTGCCCGGGCTCGCCCTTTTCGATGATTCCGCCGTCGGCCATCACCACGAGTTCATCGGCAACGTTTCCCGCGAACGCCATCTCGTGCGTCACCACCACCATCGTCATGCCTGTCGACGCGAGCTCTTTCATGACCTCGAGGACTTCTACCCCGACTTCGGGATCAAGTGCGGATGTTGGCTCATCGAACAGCATCACCCGGGGGCCGAGAGCCAGGGCCCGGGCAATGGCGATGCGCTGCTGCTGGCCGCCGGAGCATCTGGACGGATATTGGTCGGCCTTCTCTGCCAGCCCCATGCGTTTGAGAAGCTCCATTGATTTCTCGTTGGCCTCGTCGCGGGTGCACCCAAGAACACGTTCCTGGGGCAAACTGACGTTCCGAAGAACCGTCATGTGCGGGAAGAGGTTGAAATGCTGGAACACCATGCCGGCGCTTCGGCGAAGGGCTGCGAGATTTTTGGGGTTGGGCTTCCTGCCGGCCACGATGAGATGACCGTCGATCTCGATTTCGCCGCCGTCCGGTTGCTCCAGCAGATTCATGCATCGAAGGACGGTGCTCTTCCCCGCCCCGCTGGGCCCGATCATTGCAGTGACGGACCCCTCCTGCACTGACAGGGAAACGTCTCGGAGCACCACGTGCGGGCCGTAGGCCTTGGCCAGATTCCTCACCTGGACAACAGGCTTTCCGGTCCGGAGATTAGGCTCAATCATCAGTTGTTCCATTTCTAATAGTCGTGCTGGTTCGATCAATGCCGTGCCCCGGTCCCATCCAGCTGACCCGTCGGCATCTCCAGTCCGCCGGACCGGTGCGAGCCGGCACCGGACATGCAGGCCTCGTAGACGGCCGCGGCGACCGCAAGGTCCTCCCACGGCATGCCGGTGGTCTTGAATACTGCCGGACGGTCCGCGGCCACCTCCCTGCGTTTCAAAACCAGGTCCGCCAGGGTGATCAGTTGTGCGGGCCCGGCAATGGCACCCGATTCCATGGCCTGGATGACATCGCCTGCCTCACGTACGGCCGAGTCCAGCGATTCAACGCAAACCGTGGCCCTGGCGAGAAGAGCGTCATCGAGCTCGCGGTGCTCCCTGTCATGCGAGCCGATGGCCACCACCACGGCGGACGCCTTCACCAGGCCCCCGTCAAATAGGGCATCCGGTGATGCCGTCGCGCAAATGACGAGATCGGCATCCCGCACCGCGCCAGGGCCGACCACCGCGGCCGCCAGGCCGATTCCTTCGGCGTTTTTCACAAGCCGCTCCGCAGCTTCCGCATTGCGGCCCACGATTTCCACGCAGCTCAGTTCAAAGAGCGCGGCAAAGGCCATGATGTGCGCCCACGCCTGCACTCCTGCACCGAACACGACGAGGCGCTTGGGGCCGGGCGAGGCCAGCAGCATCGCCCCCATCGCGGATACCGACGACGTCCGCAGCTCGGTCAAGGCCACTCCGTCGAGCACAGCCAATGGCCGCTGGTCGTGGCCGCCGAACAGTGCATAGAGTCCCTGGATGACCGGGGACGCCGAAGCGGCGTTACGCGCCGTGATGGTCAGGAGTTTCGTTCCTACGTACTGGCCGTTAGTCGCCGGCATCTGCATGAACGTCCCGCCGTCCGTTTCCACCCGGGTCCTTGGCGCACTCAGTTCGGGATCGAGCCCCGAAGCCAGGACCGATTCCATGGCGGCAACCGCCTCGCGCGCCGTCAGTGCCGACGCTATGGTGGCGCCGTCGAGGAAGACGGGTACCGACGGTTGAGGCCCCGAACGGCTGGTCGTTGGATCCATGGAATTGGTTTCCTTTGCTCGCGATGCCGGAACGATCTACGGGAGGCGTCCCTACTTCACCAAACGGGGTTCACCGGTTTCGACAGCCGACTGGGGCAAACCGTACGACTTCACGACCTCCGCGATCTTGCCGCTGGACTTCATGGCCGCGATGGAGGAATCCATGGCCTTGGTCATGTCGACGTTGTCCTTCCCGATCGGAAATCCGATTTGGGCAGGTTCTTTGGAGGCAACGACGCGGGGATCGGCGCTGGCGCCCGCCACCTTGTACTTGGCGTCGCTCTTGTACATCTGGACTGCGGAACCAAACCCGTCGATCCCGGCCTGGATGCGTCCGGACTTGAGGTCGGCCTGCATCTCCACGGCGCTGGGGTAGATGGTCAGGTTTGCACCCATGACCTTTTTCATGTCCGGCACCCACAGGTAGCCGTCGACGGTGCCCACCTTCATGCTCTCGAGGTCCTTGATGTCCTTGACCCCGGACTCGGAAATGATCCCCATCTCGTCGGTGTAGATCGGATCAGAAAGACTGACGATCTCGGCCCGGACGGCGGTGCGGTAGTAGCAGCCGATCGCCACGTCGGCGCGCCCGCTCTGGACGGCCGGGATGGTTCCTGCGTACGACGTCGACTCGACCTTGATGTCCAGGCAGTTCTTGGCGGCGAACTCTTTGATGATGTCGGCGTCGACGCCGGTGAGCTTGCCGTCCTTGTTAGAGGAAAACGGGGCGAACTCCGGCGCGGCAACGGTCAGGAACCCGGCGGAAATAGTCTTGAACGTCGATTCCGGCTGGCAACCCTTGGCAACGGCGCTTTCCGCTGAACCGGCGCAGCCAGACAGCGAAAGCGCAAGCAGTGCAATTGAAGTGCCGCCCACCAGGATTTTGCGAGTGTTCATAATGATCTCCTTTGATCAGAGCTGAAGTTGGTCCCTGCCAACGATTCGATGTCATCGCCAACTACCCGCTTGGTGATGTATGACACACTATCGATTGTCGATTACCAATCTCCATGCATTACGCATGGATGTCAAGCACTAAAATCGCCGCGGAATATGTGGAAACAAGACGGAATTCATCACGACCCTTCCCGGTGGCGCGCACGTTGTGACTTAGTGTTAGCCGTGAGGACCACCGCCTGAGGAGCGAAATGCAGGAACAACGAATAGCCGTTGCGGGGATATCTGAGCTGGGCGAAAGCCGGGTCACCCTCAAAGACGAGGCCACCTCCATAGTTCGGCACGCCCTCATGTCCGGTGACATGCAGCCCGGCAAAATCTATTCGGCCAACGCCCTGGCCACGCAGCTGGGCGTCTCGAACAGCCCGGTCCGCGAGGCGATGATGGCACTGAGCGAAAAGGGACTCCTTGAAGTGGTGCGGAACCGGGGGTTCCGAGTCGTGGAGATGACCGCAAAGGACCAAAAAGAGGTCTATGACCTCCGTCTGCTGATCGAGGTGACCGCAGTAGGCCGCGTTGCCGAACAAGGCGTCTTTCCCGCCGACGCCGAGCGGCTCGCCGAACTGGCAGAAGCCGCGCTGGCGACAGCCAAGCCCGACAGCATGGTCGACTACCTCGAACACGATCAGCAATTTCACCTGGCCATAGTTGAACTGCTGGGCAACACCCGAATGACGAAGATCATTGAAAACCTCCGGGACCAGAGCCGGATCAGCGGCTCCTACCACCTGGCTGAACGCGGGCTGCTTGCCACCAGCGCCGCCGAACACGGACCCATCCTGGCCGCCCTCATTGCCGGGGACCGGAAGCTCGCCGAGTCCCTCATGGTCGAACACCTCAGCTACTCGCTTCCCTAACCTCACTGCCCCAACCACCAGGACGTCCGGGCCGCTTCCCCGGCCCGCACGGGCACCTCCAACGCCGCCCCGGGCTGCAGCGCTGGCGGCAGTTCCGTCGCCACACCATCGAACACCCCTCCCGGCGTCGGAAATGCCCCGCAGGACCCGCACGGCCGCAACCCCCTGCAGCGCCCGGCATCCCCAGTGCGACGCCCACCTTCGGCACCCGGGCGCTACTGAGCGCCAAATAATCTCGCGGAACATTTTGCTTGACGTACATCACATCGGACCCCAAGATGGTTATATATAACCCGTTACCGATAGTTGATACCCCAAGCGAGCCAATGGGGTATGGCTTCCGCAACAGAGACAGGACGATCAATGTCAAATGTGGTGTCGCTCCAGCTTCCCCCAGGGACTCAACAGCCTTCACATGCGGCCGTCGTCATCATCGGCGGCGGCATCATGGGAACCAGCATCGCGTTCCATCTGGCCGAAGCCGGTGTGCGCAACATAGTCCTCGTTGATCGCTCCGATCTGGGCGAAGGATCATCCTCCAAGCCGCTCGGCGGCGTACGGGCGACCTTCTCGGATCCGGCAAACATAGTGTTGGGCCAGCGCAGCCTGCGGGCCTTCGAGGGCTTCGGACAGCGCTTCTCCACCGACATCGGATTGCGCAAGGTGGGTTACCTGTTCCTGTGCCGGAGCGAATCCGAAATCCTGGACTGTGAGCGCAGCACCGTCATCCAAAACGGTCTCGGCAGCAACAGCCGGATGATTTCCCCTGCCGAGGCAGTCGAAATCAACCCTTTCCTTCGCCAGGAAGCCCTCATCGGCGCGTCGTTCTCGCCGGAGGACGGATTCGCGGAACCGGGGAAAGTGGTCCGGGCCTATGCCGACGCGGCCGCCGCGTTGGGCGTATGCATCCTTGAGCACACGGAAGTCATGGATGTGACCGCGTCAGGCGGAAGCATCAGTTCAGTGACCACCAATCGCGGCACCATCATCACCGATGCCGTCATCTGCTGTGCCGGCGCGTGGTCCCAACGTGTGGGCGACATGGTCAACGTCAACCTGCCGGTTGTCCCGGTGCGGCGGCAGATCGGCATGACCCGCCAGATGAGCTCGCCCATGCCCACCGTGCCGTTCACGCTGGACCTGTCGACCACGCTGTACTTCCACAACTATCGAAACGGCATGCTCCTGGGGATTTCCAACTCCAACCAGGAGCCTGGTTTCGCCCGTGACTTCACGCATGAATGGCTGCCGGAGTTCAACGCAGCCGCCCGCGTATGCGCCCCCGCGCTGGAGGCTCCGGAGCTGGAGTGCGGCTGGGCCGGACTGTATGAGAACACGCCGGACCACAACGCACTCATCGGTGCGTCCAGCTCCGTGGGTGGCTTCTACTACGCCACTGGATTCTCCGGCCACGGCTTCCTGCAGGGTCCCGCCGTCGGCGAGCTCGTCCGGGACGTCTACCTGGACCGGGAATCCTTCATGGACCCCGCCTCGTTCTCCGCCGATCGGTTCCGCACGGCCGATCAGCTCATTCAAGAAGTGCACATCATCTAGCGCCGGACGCCACCGCGCCCCATCCTCCGCAATAGCCATGATCTTGAAAGGAACCACACCATGACCGCCCTTGAAACCTGGGAACTTCGAGCCGAGTTCGCGCGGCGGCTCTCCGCGATGTACGGCAGGGAAGTCCCCGCCTACAACACGCTTGTGGAGGTTTCCACCGAGGTGAACGAAGCGTATGCCGCCAAGCACGGCGCCGACGCCGAAAGGCTGGGCAGCATTGCACGGGTGACGGCTGAGCGCCACGGCGCCATCCGCGTCGGCTCCCCGAAGGAAATGGCCCAGGTTGCCCGCGTCTTCGCCGCCTTCGGCATGTACCCGGTCGGTTTCTATGACCTTCGCGATGCTTCCTCGAGCTCCGTGCCCGTGGTCTCGACGGCCTTCCGCCCGATCGACGGCGCTGAACTGGCCAAGAATCCCTTCCGTGTCTTCACCTCCATGCTGGCGGCCGAGGATCCGCGGTTCTTTGACCGCGAACTCCGCGCCGAGCTGGCCGCATTCATCGGTGCCCGGCAGTTGTTCGGTGCGGAACTGCTAACCCTGGCGGACAAGGCAGCCGCGGGTGGCGGCCTCCACGAGGACGACGCCGCCCGGCTGCTGGAGCTGGCCACCGCGGCGTTTGAACTCTCCGGGGACCCCGTGGACTACGAGTGGTACAAAAAGCTTGAGGCAGTCTCCGCCGTCGCCTCCGACATCGGCGGCGTTTCCACAACGCACATAAACCACCTCACACCCCGGGTGCTGGACATCGATGATTTGTACAAGCGCATGCAGGCGCGCGGCATCACCATGATCGATGAGATCCAAGGACCGCCGCGCTGGGACGGGCCGGACCTGCTCCTGCGCCAGACGTCCTTCCGGGCGCTCGGTGAAAACCGCGTGTTCCGCTACGCCGACGGATCCACCAACAAGGGTGAACTGCGGGTGCGCTTCGGCGAAGTCGAGGCCCGCGGAATTGCCTTGACGGTGGCGGGCCGCGATCTCTACGACCGGATGGTCGCCGAGTCGGACGCACGGTTGGCCTCGGCCCCGGCGGGAACGACTCGCGTCGAGGTAGCCGCCGGGGTCTGGGCGGAGAACCTGCCCCGCACCGAGAAGGAGCTGGCCCTGCAGGGACTGGCCTTTTTCACCTACCGCCTCGATGAAGACGCCCTGGCCGGTGCATCCTTGGCCGGCACGGCTTCCCTGTCGGATCTTGTCGACGCGGGAATCGCCGTCCCGGAGCCCATTGTGTATGAGGACTTCCTCCCCCGCTCGGCCGCCGGGATCTTCCAATCAAACCTGACAGAGGAAGGTTCCAAGGACGAAGAACAGGTCGGAACCAGCTACGACATCCACCGGATGTCCGAGATTGTCGGCTTCGAGGTCCATGACCCGAACGATCTCTACCAGCTGCAGCAGGACGCATCGATCGCGGCCCTGGCCCACCGCCTCAACATCACACTCAGCCACTAATCAGCCCGCCAGACCAAACAACCTCAGGAGATCACGATGACCGAAACTCTGACCCAAACGTCCGAACTTGCAGCGATCGTCCGCGACGCACTGGAGGCCTGCGGCGTCAATGTTGACGCCCTCGGCGGCCCGCACGAGGCGTCCTCGCCGCTGACCGGCGAAGTCTTGATGACCCTGCCGGTCAACACGCCGGCGGACATCGACACGATGATCGGCCAGGCCCACGAGGCCTTCAAAACGTGGCGTGATGTGCCCGCGCCGCTCCGCGGCAACCTGGTCAAGCGCTGGGGCGAGCTGCTGACCGAACACAAGGAGGACCTGGCGCGGATCGTGACGGCCGAGGCTGGCAAGATCGAGTCCGAAGCTCTCGGTGAAGTCCAGGAAATGATCGATATCTGCGACTTTGCGGTCGGCCTGTCCCGCCAGCTCTATGGCAAGACCATGCCCTCGGAGCGGCCCGGACACCGCCTCATGGAAACCTGGCACCCCCTTGGCGTTGTCGGGGTCATCTCTGCCTTCAACTTCCCCGTTGCGGTCTACTCCTGGAATACGGCGCTGGCTCTTGTGTGCGGCGACACCATCGTGTGGAAACCCTCGGGGATGACCATGCTCAGTGCACTGGCCGCCGATGCCCTGCTGGGCCGCGCCGTCGCGGACGTTGGCGCTCCGACAGACCTGCACAAGCTGGTCCTGGCCGATCGTTCCGGCGGCCAGGTGATCGTCGATGATCCGCGCGTTGCCCTGCTCTCCGCCACCGGCTCGGTACGGATGGGCCAGGAAATCGCTCCCCGCGTGGCTCGCCGTTTCGGCCGCGCCCTGCTCGAACTCGGCGGAAACAACGCAGCAATCGTCGCGCCGTCGGCCGATCTCGATCTGGCCCTGCGCGGCATCGTCTTCGCCGCCGTCGGAACCGCCGGCCAGCGCTGCACGTCCATGCGCCGCCTGATCGTGCACGAATCGATCGTCGACGAACTGACCGACAAGCTCGTCAATGCCTACGCCACGCTGCGCATCGGGACCCCCTTGGATGAGGAGAACCTGATCGGGCCGCTGATCAACAAGTCCAGCTTCGATGGCATGCAGGACGCCATTAAGGCGGCACAGGAACAGGGCGGCACAGTCCGCTGCGGCGGTGGCCGCGTGAACGCCGACGACGAGCCCGGCGCCTACTACGTGGAGCCTGCGATCGTCCGAATGCCGGCCCAGACCGCCGTCGTCAAGGACGAGACCTTTGCACCCCTGCTTTACGTCATGACATACACGGACTTCGACGACGCCATCGCCATCCAAAACGACGTTCCCCAGGGTCTGTCCTCGGCCGTGTTCACCAACGACCAGGCCGAGGCCGAACGCTTCATGTCGGCCAGCGGATCGGACTGCGGCATCGCCAACGTCAACATCGGCACCTCAGGAGCCGAAATCGGCGGCGCATTCGGCGGCGAGAAGGAAACCGGCGGCGGCCGCGAGTCCGGTTCCGACTCGTGGAAGGTCTACATGCGCCAGGCCACCAACACCGTCAACTACTCGGGACAGCTGCCGCTCGCCCAGGGCGTGAAGTTCCTCTAGGCACCCCGGCGGAGAAGGTGCCGGCCCGGTCCGGCCGGCACCGTCTCCGCCGTCAGTCCCCCGTCAGATCACTTAGCCGCCAGCACATAAGGAGTATCCAGCGATGACCAGTCTGTTCGACATGATGGATGAATGGGGCCCGGAAAAGATCGTCACGGTCAGCGACGCCAAAACGGGAATGAAGGGCGTTCTGGTCATCGACAACACCGCCCGCGGCATGGGCAAGGGCGGGACCCGGATGCAGCCCGGCGTGACAGTCGATGAGATTGCCCGCCTGGCCCGGGTCATGACCTGGAAGTGGGCCGGCGTCGACCTCTTCTTCGGCGGCGCCAAAGCCGGCATCCGCGCCGACCCCAACTCACCCCACAAGGAAGCAATCCTCCGCTCCTTTGTCCGGGCCCTGAGCAATGAAGTCCCGTCCGAGTATGTCTTTGGCCTGGACATGGGGCTGACGGAAAACGATGCGGCCATCATCATCGATGAGTTGGGCGACCGGGGCGCAGCGGTGGGAACTCCCTACGATCTGGGCGGCGTACCCTACGACCAGCTGGGCATCACCGGCTACGGCGTGGCTGAAGTCACGGATGAGGCCGCAGCAACCATCGGCCTCCAGGGCCAGCGCGTGGCCATCCAGGGTTTCGGCGCTGTCGGGCATGCCACGGCTGCCCGGCTTCATGAGCTCGGCTATAGCGTCGTGTCGATTTCCACTGCTGAGGGCGCGCTTCACAATCCCGCAGGGCTGGACATCCCCAGGTTGCTGGCCATGCGGTCGCGGCTCGGCGACGGGTTAGTCAAAGAGTTTCCGGAACTGGCCATTCCGGCTGGCACCGAGTTGTTCGTCGACGCCGAAATCGCGATCCCTGCCGCCCTGCAGGATGTCATCCATGAGGGAAACGTGGGCGGCATCTCGGCCAAGCTCGTGGTGGAGGGCGCCAACCTTCCCACCAACGCCGCGGCACAGCAGGCGTTGCGCGCGGCATCCGTGACGGTAGTGCCCGACTTCGTCGCCAACGCCGGCGGCGTCGTCAGTGCGGCCTTTGCCATGGAGTCCCGGTATTCGCCGTTCCGT
Source organism: Arthrobacter sp. P4_F11 (assembly GCF_056401395.1). Classification (NCBI taxonomy): domain Bacteria; kingdom Bacillati; phylum Actinomycetota; class Actinomycetes; order Micrococcales; family Micrococcaceae; genus Arthrobacter; species Arthrobacter sp. P4_F11. The sequence continues at coordinate 224,499 of NZ_JBFUJK010000007.1, read as the reverse complement.
CCCGAGACCGAGCAGATCTTCACGACGGTCTCCCACAAGCTCCGCGCGAACACGGCCATCGTGCTGGCGGAGGCGGAAAAGCTGGATTCCACCACCCACCATGCCGCCCGTTCGCTGGCACAAAGCCGCGTGCGCCGGGCCATGGAGCTGCGCGGCAAGCCCCTGCAGTACTAGCCTCCCACCACGCACCGCCGCAGGGACAAGGACGAGCACCACGCATGAACATTGACCAGATTGTCGAAGAACTCACCGCAGCCGTTGCGGGCATCGTTGACAGCAGCACCCGTCGACGCGCGGAATATTCCACGGACGCCTCGAACTACCGGGTAGTGCCCCAGGTGGTAGTCATGCCCAAGAACGCGGACGACGTGGTCGAGGCGGTCAGGATTGCCCGCCGGCACGGACTGGCTGTCACAGGCCGCGGTGCCGGCACGTCGTGCGCCGGCAACGCCGTGGGACCCGGATTGGTGCTGGACTTCAGCAGGTTCATGAACCAGATCATCAGCATCGATGCGGAGAACCGGACGGCGGTGGTCCAGCCCGGCGTCGTCCTCAGTGACCTGCAGCGGGCTGCCGGCGTCCACGGGCTTCGGTTCGGGCCTGATCCGTCCACGTCCACTCGGTGCACCATCGGAGGCATGATCGGCAACAATGCGTGCGGCCCCCATGGGCTCTCTTTTGGGCGGACGGCGGATAACGTGCGCCGCCTTCGCTGGCTGACCGGCTCGGGACAAGTTGTGGAGCTGGGCTCGGGCAAGGAAGCCACGGCCCAAATCCCCGGACTCGATGAGTTCATCACCGCCAATCTGGACGTCCTTCGGCTGGAGTTCGGCCGGTTCGGCCGCCAAATCTCGGGCTATAGCCTTGAGCATCTCCTGCCCGAGAACGGCGGAAACCTGGCCGCTGCCCTGACTGGGACGGAAGGAACCTGCGGCATCATCCTGGAGGCCGAGGTCCGGCTGGTTCCGCAGGCGGCCGCCCCGGCGTTGGCCGTGTTGGGATATCCGGATATGCCGACTGCGGCCGACGCGGTTCCCGGCTTGCTTCCGCACCATCCGCTGGCCTTGGAGGGACTGGACGCGCAGCTGGTCAACGTGATCCGCAACGCCAAAGGCGAGCACGCCGTCCCCAGCATGCCGGCGGGGAACGGCTGGCTCATGGTGGAAGTGGGCGGAGCGACGTCGGATGATTCGGTAGCTGCCGCAGAGCGGATGGTCCTGGACGCGGGCGCGATCGACTCAATGATCCTTCCGGCCGGACCGGAGGCCAAACGGCTGTGGCAGATTCGGTCCGACGGCGCCGGTCTGGCCGGGAGAACCGCAGCCGGGAACCAGGCATGGCCGGGCTGGGAGGATTCGGCCGTCCCGCCCGAACATCTGGGCGACTACCTTCGTGATCTTGAACTGCTCATGGCCCGCGAGAACGTTTCGGGGTTGGCATATGGCCACTTTGGTGACGGCTGCGTCCACGTCAGGATCGACTTTCCGCTGGATCATGATGCCGCCGTGATGCGCCGCTTCCTGACGGCCGCGGCGGACCTAGTCGCCAAGTACGGCGGCTCGCTCTCGGGGGAACACGGCGATGGCCGGGCGCGCGGCGAGCTGCTGAAAACAATGTATTCGTCCCGGGCCCTGGCGGCGATGGCCGGGTTCAAGGCACTTTTCGACCTCCAGGACATCTTCAATCCGGGCGTCATCATCAAGCCTGATTCCTTCGACGCGCACCTGCGCCGCCCGCAAGCCGGCAACCTGCTGGCTTCAGATGGTTTCGCGTTTGCCCACGACGGCGGCAACATCACCAACGCGCTACACCGCTGCGTAGGCGTGGGAAAGTGCCGGGCCGATCTCCGAGAGGAGGGCGGGTTCATGTGCCCCTCGTACCTCGCCACCAAGGATGAAAAGGACGCGACCAGGGGCCGGGCGCGCGTCCTGCAGGAAATGCTCAACGGCGGCATCGTGGATATGTCCTGGAAGTCCCCGGAAGTCCATGAGGCCCTCGATCTTTGCCTGAGCTGCAAGGCCTGCGCCAGCGACTGCCCCACCGGCATCGACATGGCCATGTACAAGTCGGAGGCACTGCACCAGAGTTACAAGGGCCGCCTCCGTCCGCTCAGCCACTACACCCTCGGCCGGCTGCCCACCTGGCTGGGACTGATCGGACCCCTCGGCCCCCTGGTCAACAAGGTTGCCTCCATCGGGATCCTCCGCCGGACCATGCTCCGGTTTGCCGGCGCTGATCCTCGCCGGTCCCTGCCGACATTCCCCAAGACGCCGTTCCATTCCCTGGCGACGGCTCATCCCGCAACACTGAATGCATCGCGGGTCCCGGCGGCCGTGGCGGCAGACGGACCTGCACCGCACACGGCAAACTCTTCCCACAAGGTGCTGCTCTGGGTGGATTCGTTCTCTGACGCGCTTAGCCCCAATGTCCCCCTTGCCGCGGTCAAGGTACTCCAGGCCGCGGGATGCGATATCAAAATTGCCGGCCCCGGAGCATGCTGCGGATTGACACTGATTTCCACAGGACAGCTAACCGCGGCCAAGGCCACCCTCAGGAAGACCCTTGACGTCTTGCACCCGCATGTAGTCGACGGCAGAACCATCATCGGGCTCGAACCGTCCTGCACGGCAGTGCTCCGCTCGGACCTGCTCGAATTGCTGCCCGACGACGAACGCGCCCGGCAGGTCTCCGCCCGGACACAGACGGTCTCGGAATTTCTGACGTCCATCAACTGGCAACCACCTACCAGCGACGAACGGATTCTTGCGCAGCCTCACTGCCATCAAAACGCTGTCATGGGGTACGGCAAGGATCTGGAGCTGCTGAAGTCCATGGGCTGCGACGTGGACATCTCCAGTGGATGTTGCGGCCTCGCCGGCAACTTCGGCATGGAAAAGGGCCACTACGACGTCTCTGTGGCGATTGCCGAACAGGGCATTCTGGGCAAGATCGCGAACGCCCCGGACCGGGCCATCCTGGCCGACGGGTTCTCCTGCCGCACCCAAGTGGCCGATCTGGCCCGCCGCGACTCCCGCCACATCGTCCAGATCATCGCCGAAGCACTGGACAACGCCGGACATCGTTGAGCGCAAGCCTAATATGGACCACCCATCTCAACAAACGACAGTCGTGGGCCAGTGCACGACTGTCCGGCTGCGCCTGCCCACGGTCAGGGCGGTCTTGGACGAAGCCCTGACCGTCGCCGGGAAGGAACAACTCTACTACCAAGGCACCCACGCTCAAGATCCAGTCTGACGCCGTATTGAATGCGTTCATGGCATGGCGCAGGACCGCGTACTTCTACTCAGTGGATATGAGCAAGCTTACGCCGATGGACGCGCTCCCCAAGGGCGAGCACAAGGTGACCGCGATACACTCGGGCCCGCCCGCTGAGATCGCGGCCATGGTCGAGAGGGATGGCGGCGACAAGATCTCCGACTGGGATATGGCCCAAGCCGTCCTATACGGGGACCTGTTCCACTTCGACGCCGACAAAGCTCTGCATCTCGAGACTCTCGGCGCCATGACGCGGGCCATGCACGTCAAGGCGGCGGAAGTCCGCTGCCGCACGAGCTGCTACTACCTGCGGGGAGCCGTGGCGCTCATCGACCAAGGATGGGAAAGCGGGCTGCTTCCTCGCGTTGATGGCGATTTCGTTGGGTAAGCGTTGGATCGGTTGCTAAATCAAAAGCAGGCCAGGGGCTATGTGCCCCTGGCCTGCGCTTTTGGTGGCGGTGAGGAGGGCCCGATCCCCCGACCTCACGATTATGAGTCGCTCTCTCATCAACCACTACGACTCCGACAACACGAAGTGGCTGCCGTCAGCCCCGCCTTTGCGAGCTTAAGGATGGCCTTGAGCGGAACGTTCTTGGTCATGTCGATATCCTCCCCAAGTCCAGCGAGGGGTCAGACCAACGCCACGGAACGCAATCGGCCGGGCCTCTCGTCTTCTACGCCGGCGGCCTTCTGCCAGTGTCCCCTTCTACCAAGGGAATACCAGAGGCCTGTCTCATAACTTGGCTGATTCTGGCTGATCCAGCCTGAATGGTCACGTCCATCAGGCAACGAAAAAACCCCGCAGTCCCGTGTAAACACTGGGAACTGCGGGGTTCTAGCTGGTGGCTCCGACCGGCGTCGATCCGGTGACCTTTCGATTTTCAGTCGAACGCTCTACCAACTGAGCTACAGAGCCTAGGCGACACGTCACCTTGAAGGCCAGAATTTCTTCCGGCAATCAGAGCGACCCTGACGGGACTTGAACCCGCGACCTCCGCCGTGACAGGGCGGCGCGCTAACCAACTGCGCTACAGGGCCTTGCTTGTTTACTGCTTGTTCTTGCTGCCTGCGATATCGCTACCGCAGATTTTCAAGGCCTTTAGCCTACCAGACTTTTTCACCCGGTTTGACCAGTTCCTTGCGTACCCCCAACGGGATTCGAACCCGTGCCGCCGCCGTGAAAGGGCGGTGTCCTAGGCCGCTAGACGATGGGGGCCAGGACGCCATCCGGTGAAACATATCAGGGCAAAAATTAAGGGCCGAAGCCTGTCGTTTTTGTCCTTTCGGGTTCCTCCGAACTGGACTATAAAACTATAAGGGCAGACCCCCGGATTATCCAAAATCGGCCCCTCCCGCCGATACAAAGCCTGGCCAAGATGGGGGCGGGGCCGGGCAGAGTGGGTGCAAGATGGACTGATGGATGCCGTTGATGCCCTCAATGAGATTGCGTTCTGGCTCGAACGCGGGTTCGCCCCCACCTTCAAGATCCAGGCGTTCCGCAAGGCAGCCAGGATTATCGGCGCCCTGGACCCGGAGGAGGTCGCAGCGCGGGCACGCAACGGCAGGCTCAAGAGCATGAAGGGGATCGGCGACAGAACGTTCGAGGTCATCCGGCAGGCGGTCGACGGCGGCGTGCCCGACTATCTTGAGGACCTGCGCCAACGCGGGCAGCAACCCCTCGCGACCGGTGGCACCGAACTGCGCTCGGCCCTCCGCGGCGACCTGCACAGCCACAGCGACTGGTCCGACGGTGGGTCCCCGATCGGACTGATGGCTGACGCCGCCCGGACGCTGGGCCGGGATTACCTCGCCCTGACGGACCACTCCCCCAACCTCAAGATTGCCAACGGCCTGAGCGCCGAACGCCTTCGGGAACAGCTGGACGTTGTTGCGGACATCAACGCGGACGGCGGGGACTTCCGCCTCCTGGCCGGGATCGAGGTGGACATCCTGGAGGACGGCACCCTGGACCAGTCCCCGGCGATGCTGGACCGGCTGGACATCGTGGTGGCGAGCGTCCACTCGAAGCTCCGCTCCGACCGGAGCACCATGACCGAGCGGATGCTGGGCGCCATCAATGATCCGCACACGAACGTCCTCGGCCACTGCACCGGCCGGCTGCTGCAGGGGTCGAGGGGAACCCGCCCGCAGTCCGAGTTCGACGCCGCGCGCGTGTTCGCGGCGTGCGCCGGCAATAATGTGGCCGTCGAAATCAATTCCCGCCCCGAACGGCAGGATCCGCCGGACGAGCTGATCCGGCTGGCCCTCGATGCCGACTGTCTGTTCAGCATCGACAGCGACGCCCATGCGCCGGGCCAGCTGGATTTCCTGCAGTACGGTGCCGAGCGCGCGGCCTCGAACGGGGTACCCGCCGAGCGGATCGTCACCACCTGGCCGCTGGATCGGCTGCTGGAGTGGGCCGGAAGCGGCAAATAGCGGCCGGACAAATGCCCTGGGCCAGGCCCCAGGGCTACCCCAGCCCGCGGATGCCCCGCCCGCCAATGCCCTGCCCGCCGACGCCTAGGGCCGGGACGGCTCCGGCCCTTCGGGCTGCCACGGCGTGGGCCTGGGCAGCCAGCGCGGGACGTTGCTGCGGTACTCCTCGTACGCCGCACCGAACTTCCGGGCCAGTGTGGGCTCCTCGAACTGCCGGACGAAAGCCACCACCGGGATGGCGCCGATGCCCAGGGCGAGGAAGAGCTTTGGCTGGCCCAGCAGGAGCCCCTGCCCCGCGACGGCCGCGGCAATGGACACGTACATCGGATTCCGCACGTACCGGTAGAGGCCGCCAACCACCAGTTGCCTGGGCGGGGCAAATGGCGCGGGGTCCCGATGCCCTCGACGGCGAAATGCACAAAGGAGTTCGCGATGACGGCGGCGCCCGCACCGATCATCATTGCGCCCGCGATCTGCGCGGGCACCCCGCCGGGGACCGGGGACTCCACTTTCCAGCGGGTCAGCAGCCACGGCACCACGCCGGCGGCGGTTGCGGGGGCGATCGCGAAGACGGCTGTGCCGATGCCTGCACGCCGTCGTTCGCTGGCCGAGGCTGGGGATGCTGTCATACCAGCAATCGTGACCCCGCCACGTTAAACGGACAAGGGCCCGCCGGCCCAACCCCGGGGACGTTGGATCAGCCTCAGCTTTCCCGACACTTTGCGTGGACGCGCGGTGGGCGGCGGGCGGCGCGCGGCGGGGCGGGGCGGTGGGCGGGCGCGTGTCAGGTCAGCAGCAGCACGGCAAGGGTGACCATCACGACGGCGATTCCGGCGTCGAGCACGCGCCAGGCCGTCCGGCGCCGGAACAGGGACGTCAGGAACCGCGCACCCGCGCCGAGGGCGGTGAACCAGGCAATGCTTCCCAGGCCGGCCCCGGCGGCGAACCACCAGCGCCCGGCTTCGCCCTGGGCGGCAGCGAGGGACCCGAGCAGCAGCACCGTGTCCAGGTAGACGTGCGGGTTCAGCCAGGTAAAGGCCAGGCAAGTGCCAAGGACGGCGGCCCGGCCGGCGGCGGGCTTGTTGCCAGGATTCTCCATCTGCTCCCCGCGGACCGCGCGCCGGGCCGCGAGCGCCCCGTAGGCAAGGAGGAACGCCGCCCCGGCCCACCGGATCACGACGAGGGCAGCGGGCGCCCGGTCCAGGAGGATGCCGATGCCCGCGACGCCCAGCAGGATCAGCGCGAGGTCCGAGACCGCGCAGACTGCCACCACCATGACGACGTGCGAGCGCTGAATGCCCTGCCGGAGGACAAAAGCGTTCTGCGCGCCGATAGCAACAATGAGGGACAGTCCGGCGGAAAGACCGGAAAACAGGGGAAGGATCACCACTCCACGGTAGGCGCCCGCCAGAGATGAAACCAGTTAAAGATTCTGCTGATACGTAAGATGGGCTAATGATGGAGATTACCCCCGAACAGGCCCGGACGCTGGCCGCGATTCTGACGCACGGGAGCTTCGACGCCGCGGCCGCGCACCTGTCCGTGACGCCGTCGGCGATCAGCCAGCGGGTCCGGGCCCTCGAGACCGCCGTCGGCCGGCCGGTCCTGACCCGGGCGCGGCCGCCCGGACTCACGGAGTCCGGCGAGGCCGTGGTGCGCTTCGCCCGGCAACTGGAAATGCTCTCCGCGGACCTGGCCGAGGAGCTGCAGCCGGAGCACCCCCGCGGAGGGACGCGCCTGACGCTGGTGATCAACAGCGATTCCTTGCACACCTGGGCGTTGGCCGGCCTCGCGGCGGCCAGTGACAACGTCCAGCTCGAGATCCTGCGTGAGGACCAGGAGCACTCATTGGACCTGCTGCGCGCCGGAGCCGCCGCGGCCGCCATCACGGAAACAGCCCAGCCCGTGCCCGGCTGCTCATCGAGCAAGCTGGGCACCATGCGCTATTTGCCGGTGTGCGCTCCGGACTTCACCCGCCGCTGGTTTGGGGCGGGTGCGACCGGCGCGACGCTCGCCGCGGCTCCCGTTGTGGTCTTCGACCGCAAGGACGACCTGCAGGACCGCTGGCTGCGCCGGGTCAGTCGGGCCTCCCTGCAGCCGCCGCGCCACTATGTCCCGGCCGCCCAGGAGTTTGGCGACGCCATCCGCTGGGGCATGGGCTGGGGCATGATGCCCGAGATCGAAATCGGCGAGGACCTGTTGGCCGGCAGGCTCGAGGCCCTCGCCCCGCGGGCGCACGTGGACGTTGCCCTCTACTGGCAGCAGTGGCGGCGCGGCTCGGCGGCTCTGAACGACGTCGCGGCCGCTGTCCGGACGGCGGCGCGCGTCCTGCGCTGAGGCCATTCGGGATGTTGGCAGGATCTCGACTAGACGTGACCGATTCCCGCCAGCCGGGAGGAGGCGGGAACGGCTACATTGGCAGCATGGCAACAACAGCCGCATCCGGCCCCACTCCGTCCGCAGGCCCCCACGAAGGGTCTCCGCACGCTGCCCCCGCACCCGCCCCGCAACCCGCGCCGCCCCCTCCCGGGCAGCCGGCCACGATCAGCAGGCTCGGCATCGCCGCCGTCGTCGTCACCGTGGTCCTGTGGGCCTCCGCCTTCGTGGGCATCCGGGCCGTGGGCCCGAGCTTCTCCCCCGGCTCCCTGACCCTCGGCCGGCTGGCCGTTGCCGCCGTCGTGCTGGGCCTGCTGGTGGTGCCCAAGCTCAGGGGCCTGCCCCGGGGCCGCGAGTGGTGGCCCATCCTGGCCTATGGCGTCATGTGGTTCGGAGGCTACAACGTGGCCCTGAACGCCGCCGAACACATGCTCGACGCGGGCACGGCCGCCCTGCTGATCAACGTCAACCCCATCCTGGTCGCCGTCATGGCCGGTGTGATCCTGAAGGAAGGGTTCCCGCGCTGGCTCATCATCGGCAGCCTGATCGCGTTCGGCGGCGTGGCCGTGATTGCGCTTGGTTCCGGCCAGCGGTCGACGGCGGACGTGGCCGGCGTCCTGCTTTGCCTACTTGCGGCCGCGCTGGCGGCCGTGAGCGTGATCGTGCAAAAACCGGTGCTCCGCAAGTTCCCGGCCGCCCAGGCCACCTGGTTCGGCATCATGGTGGGCGCCCTGTGCTGCCTGCCCTTTAGCGGCCAGTTGGTCACCGAGCTGCAGGCCGCTCCCCTGCCGGCCACCCTGGGCCTGGTCTATCTGGGCATCTTCCCCACTGCGATCGCATTCACCACGTGGGCCTATGCGCTCTCGATGATTGATGCGGGACGCCTCGCGGCCACCACCTACCTGGTCCCGGGCACCACAATCCTGATCTCCTGGCTGGTTCTGGGCGAGATTCCGACCATCTGGGGCCTGGTGGGCGGCGTGATCTGCCTTGTGGGCGTGGGGCTGACCCGGCGCCGGTCCCGCTAGAGTTTGCCTATGCCCTCCTCCCTCCCGCCCGGCCTGCCGATCGTTCCGAACGGCGGGGACGGTGGTGACGGCCCCTTCCCGATGTCCGAGGCCGATTTCGAGGCTGCCGTGAGTGATGCCCTCGACCGGATCCCGCCGGATCTGGCAAAGACCATGAGCAATGTCGCGATCTTCATCGAGGACGACTACACCCCGCAGCCCGGGGAGGATCCGGACACCGTGCTGCTGGGGCTCTATGAGGGGGTGCCCCTGACCGAGCGGGACTCCTGGTGGGACGCCGGCTCGCTGCCGGACCGGATCACCATTTTCCGCCAACCCATCCTGGACATCTGCACCTCCCGGGAGGACGTGATCGAGGAAGTCACCGTCACCGTGGTGCACGAGATCGCCCACCACTTCGGCATCAGCGACGCGCGCCTGCACGAGCTCGGCTGGGGATAGCCTTGTAGGCATGGGACACGACCACAGCCACTCGCACGGCCTGACTGCCACCGGCAAGCACCGCAAGCGCCTGGTCGCCGTCCTGGCCATCACGCTCGCCGTGGTGCTCGTGCAGACCATCGGTGCGGTGGTCTCCGGCTCCCTGGCCCTGCTCGCCGATGCCGGACACATGCTCTCGGACGCAGCCGGCGTCTTCATCGCCCTGCTGGCCGCATGGATCGCCACCCGGCCCGCCAGCGATCTGCGCACCTACGGTTACCAGCGCGCCGAGGTTCTGGCGGCGCTGGCCAACGCACTGGTCCTGATCGTCATCTCGGTGGTCATCTTCACCGAGGCCATCCGCAGGCTCGGCACCACCCCGGAGGTTCACACCGACGTCATGCTCGCCGCGGCGGTCCTCGGCGCCGTCGCCAACCTGGTCTCCCTGCTGATCCTGCGCGGCGCCCAGAAGGAAAGCCTGAACGTCCGCGGCGCCTACCTCGAAGTCCTGGGGGATCTGCTGGGGTCCTTTGCCGTCATCGCGGCGGCGGTGGTCATCATGGTCACCGGGTTCCAGGCGGCCGACACCATTGCCTCGATCCTCATCGCCCTCATGATCCTGCCCCGTGCCTGGCACCTGCTGCGCGACGTCGTGGACGTGCTCCTCGAGGCCACGCCCAAGGGCGTGGACGTTCAGATGATCCGCGACCACATCCTGGCGGTGGACGGCGTGGTATCCGTCCACGACATCCACATCTGGACCATTACCTCTGGTGTCCCCGTCTTCTCCGCCCATGTGGTGGTGGAGGACGCAGCGCTCGGCGCCAAGGGCGCCGACCGGGTCCTGGACAAACTCACCAGCTGCCTTGGCTCCCATTTCGACACCGAACACTGCACGTTCCAGCTCGAGCCCACCACGCATTCAGAGCACGAGGCACACCAGCACGCCTGACCGTCGGCAGGACACGCCCGTCACGGACGTGGCCAAATGACACTCGTGTTGTTTATGTTATTCATGTGACTCGTGTTGCCAAAGTAGCCTTTGGCACGTAGCCTCATGCCTGCTGGGTGATCCGCAGAGGGCTTTCACGCGCCAAATCCGACCTCGCTCACTCCAGCCTGAGACTTCAGCGAGGTTGCCCATGAGTTGGATCCGATCCGGCCGCAAGACGGCTGTGCTCTGCACCGCCGTCGTCCTCCTCGGAACGCTCGCGCTCCCGGCCCAGGCCGCGCCGCTGACCTCCGCGCTGATTTCTTCGCAGCTTTCTGCGCAGGGGCGCCCGCCGCTGGAGACTGCCGGCCGGGTTCCGGCGTCGCCGGAGATCCCCTCACCGGAAGAGATCGCTGCCGCCAAGTCCAGTGCGAGCTCGACGGCGGCAGAGGTCACCAGGATCGACGGGCTTTTGGCCGACGCGTCGGCCGGTCAGGAAACCAGCCTCGCCGCATCCCTGCAAGCTAACAACGCGTACGGCGAGGCCCTCGTGGAGCTGGCCACACGCCGTGACGCGGCGGCTGTGGCGGCCGCCAGGGCTGCCGCCGCCGGGGCAGAACAGGCCAAAACCCGCAAACAGCTCGGCCAGCTGGCCGGTGACCTGTACCGCAACGGCGGCCTGAACCCGGCCCTCAGCAGCTTTGTCAGCGGCTCCGGGCGGGCCCTGGAGGATGCCGCCACGCTGGAAGCTGTAACGGCCGGACGCGCGCGGGCCTTCGAGTCCGCGGAAAACGCGGCCACGGCCGCGCAGTCCCTGACCGAAGCCGCAGCGGACGCCAACCGCGCCGCCGACGAGGCCGCCGCGACTGCCGCGGACCGCAAGGCCGACGCCGACCGCGCCGCTGCAGCCCAGCGCCAGGTCGTGGCCGATGCCAAAGCGCAGCGCAGCGCGCTCGTGGACCAGCTGGCAAGCCTGAGAAACACCACCGCGGCGCTGGAATCGGCCCGGGTGGACGCCCTCGACCGCCAGCGCCAGCAGGCTCGGCTCGCAGCACTGACCGCGGCGGCGGGCCCCGCGCCGCAGCCTGGCACGGGTTCACAGCCGGCACCAACAGCTCCGGGACGGGACGATTCGGCAGCAGGACAGCCAGCCGCTCCGGCTCCCGCCGACGTGCCGGCCCCCGCTGCAGCGCCCGCACCCGCACCCGCACCCGCACCCGCACCAGCGCCCGCACCCGCGCCGGATCCGGCATCCGCGCCGGATCCCGCGCCAGTACCTGCTCCGGTCCCCGCACCGAGTCCTGCCCCGGTTCCGGCGCCAGTACCTGTTCCGGTTCCGGCGCCGATTTCTGGCGGGTCAAACCAGACCGCGATTTCGGTGGCGCTCGGCAAGACCGGATCGCCATTCTTCTACCAGTACGGCGGAACCGGGAGCTATGGGTTTGACTGCTCGGGCCTGGTGCAGAATGCGTTCGCTGCGGCAGGGAAGTACCTGCCCCGCACTGCCTCCCAGCAGTTCGCCCAGGCCCCGGTCCATGTCCCGCTCTCCCAGGCGCGTCCGGGCGATCTGTTCGTCTGGGGTTCGGCCCCGGGCTTCTACCACGTGGCCATCTACCTCGGCGGCGGCCGCGTGGTCCAGGCGCTGAACCCCGACGCCGGCATTACCGTGACCGATGTTGCCGCCATGTCCGGGATGCAGCTGTACGGCTACGCGGCCCGTTACTGAGACTGGCGGCTAGGAGAGCACGTCCTTGGTGATGAACCTGCCGTAGGCCAGCGCGCCGAAGACGGCGACGTAGCCGCCCTGGAGGAGGGCATTGGCGGCCAGGGAATCCCAGGAAACCGGCTGCCGGAGCAGATCGCCAAAGTCCAGCCAGTAGTGGCTGAAAAGCCAGGGATGCAGCCACTCGAGTTGCGGCAGCGCGTCCAGGACCTGCGCGACGACCGAGAGCACCACGGTGGCCGCCATGGCCCCCACCGGAACATCGGTCAGGGTGGAGATGAACAGCCCGATCGCCGATAACCCCAGCAGCGAAACCGCCAGGTAGGCGGCGATCAGCAGGAGCCGGACCATGGCCTCTCCGGTGCCGATCGTGTCGCCGGAGAGCAGGGTCACCGGCCCCACAGGGAAGAGCGCCGCGCCGATTCCGGCCCCGGTCAGGGCCACCACGAGCGGGGCAACGATCACGAACACGGCCGCCCCGGCATATTTGACGATCAGCAGGCGGATCCGCCCGGCGGGAGCCACCAGCAGGTACCTCAGGGTCCCCTGTCCGGCCTCCCCGGCGATCGTGTCTCCGGCCACGACGCCGACGGTAAGGGGCAGGAACAGCGGAACGGAGACCACCATTGCCGTGACGCCCACGAACAGGCCGTTCTGGGCGATCCGGTCCAGGAAGGCCGGCCCGCGGCCTGCCGGCACGGCCGAGGAGACCCGCACCGCGACCGCGATCAGGATCGGGATGGCCGCCAGCGCGCACAACATGGCCCACGTCCTGCGGCGGCGGAACAGCACCCCGAGCTCGGACGCCAGCAGATCACCGGTCAGGGACCCGCGCCGGACCGGCGCAGCGCCGGCCCCGCTGTCCCCGACAGCGTCTGCGGCCGCGCCGCTGCGGCCACCGGCCGCTTCGCTGTGTCCCGGCGCCGGGGCAACTGACGGGCCTGCTGCCGGATCGCCCGCGGATGAGCTGTTACTGGACAACGTCGAACCCCTCCCCCGTCAATGCCACAAACCGGTCCTCAAGGCTGGCCTGTTCGGTCGCGAAACCGCGGACCCGGACCCCCGCCGCCACGAGGGCCGCCACCACGGCCTCCGGCTGCACGGTCTCCACGGACCGGGACGATCCTCCGTCTTCCCGGGCTGCCGCCCCTGGCGGAGCCACAGCCGGACCCGCAGCCGGAGCCCCAGGCAGTGACGCGAACAGGGCCGCGTCGGTCCCGGAGCCGGCGGCACCGGAACCAGCGGCACCGGGAGTATGGCCGTCGATGCCCAGGGTCGCGGTCAGGCCCAGGCCGGCCAGCACCTGCGCCGCGGTACCCGGATCCGGGGTCAACACGCGGATCCTTGCCTGGCCGGCCCCGCGCAGTTCCGCCAGGGTTCCCTGCGCCACAAGCCGGCCGGCGCTCATGATGGCCGCATGGGTGCAGATCTGCTCGACCTCGGCCAGCAAGTGGCTGGAGACGAACACCGTGGCGCCGTCGGCCGCGAGCGATCGCACCAGGCTCCGCACCTCACGGGTGCCCTGCGGATCCAGCCCGTTGGTGGGCTCGTCCAGCACCAGCAGTTCCCGCGGGGCGAGCAGTGCGTTGGCGATCCCCAGCCGCTGCTTCATCCCCAGCGAGTAGGCCCGGACCAGCTTGTCCGCGGCGTGCGTCAAACCCACCCGTTCCAGGGCTGACTGGACGCGGGCACGCCGCGTCGCGCCCGAACCATAAGGGTCCGCGGCGTCCATGCGGCGCAGATTGGCGGCGCCGGAGAGGAACGGGTAGAACGCCGGTCCTTCCACCAGCGCCCCGACCCGGGGCAGCACGTCATTGAGTTTGCCGGGCATCTCCTCGCCCAGCACGCGCATGGAGCCTCCGGTGGCCGTGGCCAAGCCGAGCAGGAGCCTGATGGTGGTGGTCTTCCCCGAACCGTTCGGGCCCAGGAAACCAAAGACCGCGCCTTTCGGCACGGCCAGGTCGACGCCGTCGACAGCCATCTGCTGGCCGAACCGTTTGGTCAGGCCCGTGGTCTCAATGCTCAGCTCGGCCGCCGGCCCGGCGGCGCTCACGCGGCCGTCACCGGATGGTCAGGGAGCAACCGTCGGCCACCGGATACCGCGCCGGACATCACTTCTGTGCGGCAGCGGCCTGGAGCCGCTCCAGTGGCACGGAGCCGGCGACGACCCGGCCGTCGTCGAGCACCAACACGTTCACCAGCGCGGTGGACAAAAGCCGGCCGCCCTGGACCGGGACGGTGGCCTGTTCGAGCAGGGCCGTGGCGTCCGACGCCGGGCCGGCCGTTCCCGCCGGGAACTCAACAACCGAGTCCCAGCCGGAGCCAGTGACGGCCGGCTTGCCGGCGCGGTCCTTGGCCGCCGGCGCCGTCGCGTTCCCGGCGTCGTTTCCGTGCTTGTGCTCCTTTACCGGAATCTCCTCGACCGTGGCACCCGGCGGCGGGGTGAATGTGAAGACCGACGCGTCGGGGGCCCCGAGGGTCAGGCTGGTGTAGGCGACGCGGAAGGCGGGATCCGACTGTCCGCGAGCCTTGATCTCGACGCCCAGTGGCAGACCGGTCTGGCCGTCAACGGCTACTGCGATGGACCCGACCAGCGTCGCATCGGACTTTGGTGTCAGCACCAGGTTGTAGGCGGGCCGGCCGGCTACCTGGACATCGGCTCCCACCGCCACGTCGGTGCCCGGTTCGATCTTGGCCAGTAGCATCGCGGCGAGCTGGTCGGGGGTGGCGGTGACGTCGCTGCCGGCGCTGTGACGGCCTGTGTCACCGGCGTCGTTGGCCGGGAGCTGGGCATGGGCGGCCGTGTTGTCCTTGGAGTTGTAGAACCACACGTCGTTGCCGTGGCGGATGGCGTTGCGTTCGGCCAGCCGGTCCATCACCTGGACGCGGGCGTTGTCCGTGCCGTCGCGATAAACCCGCGCGGTGTGCGGCCCCGTCAGCAGTTCGAGCCATGCCGTACCTGACGGGGCCGAACCGGCACCGGTCTTGCGCAGCTCGGGAAGCCCGAGCGCAGAAGACTGTTCCAGGGTTCCGGAGAGTGCGGGCTCGCGGTGCTGGGCAATCAACTGCAGCACCTGCTCCGGCGTCTTGGGCGGCAGGGGATCCCCGGCGCTGGCGGGCAGGGATCCGGCCAGCGCGCCGGCGGCAATAACGGCAGGAACGGCGGCAGCAGGCAGCCAGCGCAGCCACGTGCGCGTCATCGCGACCGCGCTCCGGAAAGAGATGTTCCAACTATCCGCGCCTGGGGAATGCGCGCTTCAGTGCAGCTCATAGGTCAACAGTACGCCTGGCCCCGGCGGCCCGGTTATCCTACTTCAGCACATTAATGGTCAGTTCCACGGCGCCCAGCAGGAACGCGAGCACGGAGGTGCCCAGGCCCGCCACGAGCAGCAGGCCGGGGTGGGCCAGGCCCACAACCACCCGCCTCAGCCGGGGCCTGTCCCGCAGGAACTTCTTGGGCACGGCGCCCGGTTCCGGCGTTTGTTTCCAGCCCCGGAGCCGCCGCAGGAACCAGGCGCAGCGAATGATGAAGGCCAGCCACAGTACGGAGACCACCAGTGGGATCGCGGCCAGCAGGAGGTTGAAGCCCACCGCGGTGACCTCGCGTTCGGACGCCCCGACGAGTGACTGAAGGGTGGTTGAGATCGAGGCGCTCATGACCACGGACACCCCCCACACGAGGAAGGCGGCGATCAGGGCCAGGAAGCGGACGAAGAAGTGGCCCAGGACCGTGTCCCGGCGCGGCTTCAGGTAGCGGCGCGGGGTGGCGTGCAGAAGGGCGATGCTTGCCAGCAGCGTCGGCAGGGCGGCGAGGCCAACCAGCACATACCAGGACCAGCCGGCCAGATCCAGGAACTCGTCGGCCACGATCAGCACCGCCCAGAACCCGGCCCACGCCCAGCCGGCGGTGAGCGGACGCCCCACGAACCACTCCGGCAGCCACGCGTCCGGGTCCGCGGGGGCGGGGGTCGCGTCAGCGGGGGTCGCGTCAGTCGCAGGCGCGGGGCTGCCGGGCGGCCGGGTGTCAGGCGCCGAGTTGCCCGCCGCGGGAACTCCGGCGCTCCCGGGCTCCCGGCCCTCGGAGCCGCGCACTTCGCTCATGGCCCCACTGTAGCGAGCCGGCCGACACCATGGTGCGGAGCCCGCCGCCGCCGGCGGCCCGGCGCGAAGTGGCCGGCGTCAGGGTGACGGCGTCAGGGTGCCGGCGGCGTTGACGGCGTCACGGTGCCGGCGGCGCCGTCGACCGTAATGCTGTGGCCCGTGGCGATCCTCGACGTCGCGTCGGGGACCCCCACCACTGCGGGGATCCCGTATTCCCGGGCGACGACGGCGCCGTGGGAGTTGGGCCCGCCCATTTCCATCACGAGGCCGCCGGCCGTCAGGAACAACGGCGTCCAGCCCGGATCGGTGGACGGCGCCACGAGGATCTCGCCCGGTTCCAGGTGCGCGCCCTGGGGGTCCAGGATCACCCGGGCCCGGGCCGTGATGGTGCCGGCCGAAGCCGGTGTGCCGGAGAGCCGCCCCGCGCCGCCGTCAGAACCCGCCGGACCCCTTCCGCCGGCTGTGGTCTGTATCGCAGTGATCTGCACCGCCTCGGGCTCGGTACCGTCCGAGAGCAGCACGCGGGGAATGTGCCGGCGCCCCAGTTCGGCCGCGTACGCCTCCCGGCGCCGTGCCACGAGCCCCTGCAGCGCGGCGCCGCCGAGCCCCCGGTGCGCGTCAGCCAGGTCGAGGAAGAAGATATCGTCCGCCGCATCGATGGCCCCGGCCGCGGCGAGTTCGGCCCCGACGGCTGCGAGCTGTTGCCGGACGGCGCCGAGCGCTTCCACGAGGTGGTACTTGGGCAGCTCACGCAGCCCGGCGAACATCCGGGTCCGCCGCAGCGCGGCGCGGGCGAGTGCACCGCGAAGGCGGCTGCGCTGCCCCGCCGCGGCCACCAGCCCGGCCACCTGCGCCTCCGCCTCGCGGGCCGCCTTGCCGAACTGCCGGTCCGGGGCGAGCGCAGGATCATCCATGCGCAGATAGTTGGCCAGGACCCCGAGGATGTGGGTCGGGTCATCAGACCAGCGGGGCATGCCGACGTCGATCTCCGCCACGGCCCGGTGGCCGTACCGGCCCAGGAAATCCCGCAGCCCGGATTGCACGACGCCGGGCAGGTCCCCCGCCCGGTAACGCCGGGCTATCTCGGGCAATGCGGCTTCCCCGAACACCGCCGCCGACGCCGGGTCGTGGCGGATGGCAGTTGCGAGCGACCACAGGTCCAGGTCCATTTCGGTGGTCACGTTGTTGGGCAGCCCCCGCAGGACTTCCTGCAGCGCCCCGTTCCCCTGTTTCCCGGCGAGTTTTCCGGCCACGGCCAGCAAGGCGAACCCCAACGCGGGCAACGGCAGGAGGGCGGGAACCACCGGAAAGACGTTCCGGCCGAGGATCCGCTCAACGTGGTCCAGGCGCTGCGCGGCCGTGGCGCCGGCGGGCACCGTGAGTGAGGCCCTGAGCTGTTCGCCCACCCGGTCTGCCCGGCGCAGCGCGTCCTCGGGCCGGATCAAGGCACGGATCAGCGTCTCCGGGACTCTCGCCCGCGCCGCCACCGGGGCGATGTGGCGCAGGAGCCGCCAGGGCGAGGTTGAGACGACGGAGAACCGGGGGTCGGCGAAAAGTTGGCGCAACACGACGGCCGAACGCGCCTCCATGACGTCAAACACGCGGGGGACGATGGCGCGCCCCGTCTGGCTCCGGAGCACCGGCGTGAGATCGAAGAAAATCCGCTGGCCGGCCTCCGCGTACGGCGCGGGCCCGTCACGGGGCACCGGCACCGGGAAATGCGCCGCCCCCGCAACCGAGGACGCAATCAGCCGGATGCCGGCGAGTCCCATCGGGGTGAGGGGCCGGGTCAGCCCCTGGGCCAGGCTGAAGCACAAATAGACCCGCGGCGTCGGCCCGGAGGGAGGCCGGTCCGGCATCGGATAGAGCGTGGTGATGGGCCTGGACTGCGTCAGCCACACGGCACCGTCCCGGCCGATGGCCCATTCGAGGTCCTGCGGCGAGCCGAAGTGCACCTCCGCGCGGCGGCCCAGGAGCTCCAGGGCTGCCAGTTGGGCGTCGTCCAGGCTGGGCGCCAGCCCGGCGTCCGGTTGCGCCACCCGCTCGGTGCCGCCGCCGGGCAGGGGACGGATGAGCAGGCCCTTGTCCCCAATTCGCCGCTCGAGGATCCGTCCCGTGGTGCCATCGAGCACGAAGTGGTCAGGGTTGACCGCCCCGGACACCACGGCCTCCCCCAGCCCCGGGCTGGCGTCGATGACGGCCTCGTGCCGCCGGCCGGTCACGGGATTGGCCGTGAACAGCACCCCGGCCACGGCCGCGTCCACCATGCGCTGGACCACCACGGCGAGGGACACCGCCGAGGGCTCAATCCCCTGCACCGCGCGGTAGGTCACCGCGCGGTCTGTCCACAGCGAGGCCCAGCACCGGCGGACGGCAGCCAGCACGGCATCCGCACCCACCACGTTCAGGAAAGTGTCCTGCTGGCCGGCGAAGCTGGCAAACGGCAGGTCTTCGGCGGTCGCGGAGGACCGCACGGCGACCGCCGTGTCGGTGCCCAGCGCCGCATAGGCGGCGCGCACGGCGGCGTCGATGCCGGCGGGGACATCGGCGTCGAGCACCAGCGCGCGGGCCTTCGCGGCAAGCGCAGCCAGCCCCGCCAGGTCGTCGGGGGCTGTTGCGGCGAGGGCGCGGTGCACGTCCGCCAGCGCCGGGGATGCCGTGGCGTCCAGATACGCCCTGGTGGCCAGGCAGAAGCCGGCGGGCACCGGTAGGCCGGCGCGTGCCAGTTCGCCCAGGTTCGCCGCCTTCCCGCCGACGGTGGCCAGCATGTCCGGGCCAAGGCGTTCAAGGGCCAGGACCGGCCCGCCCTCGGCAGGGTCCGGCGTCCCGGGGTGCTCCATCCGTTAACCGTCCTTCCGACGCCGGGCCCGTCGCCTTCTAGGAGTCGCCGAGCATCGGGCCGAAGCTGGCTCTGTCCGCCAGCCGCGGGTCGTCGCGGTCCGGCACCACCATGACCGGGCCCTTGGCGTGGTGGAGGACGCCGTCGGACGTGGAGCCCAGCAGCATCCCGGTGAATCCGCCGCGCCCTCGGGTGCCGACCACCACGAGCTCCACGTGCCGGCTGGCGTCGACGAGGATGTCGACGGGCGAGCCGTCGACGAGCTGCGTCTCCACCTGCAGGGCCGGGAAGTGGCTCCGCAGCCAGGCCACGCCGGCGTCGAGCTGTACCTTGATGTCGGCGAACAGTGCGTCGCGATCCATCGGGGTGGGCACCCATGCCAGCGAGCCGGTGTACTGCGGCACCGCGCACACCACGCGGAGCCGGGCGGAGAGCCGCTCGGCCTGCGCTGCGGCCTCCAGCACGGCGACGCGGGCCTGCTCGGAACCGTCGACACCGACGACCACGACGTTCTCCACCGGCTGGCTGCCCGACCTGGCACGTTCGGCGAGGACGTGCTTGTCGTCTGTGGTTTCGCCCAGGCGGTCCGCGCAGATCAGCGGCACGGTCACGGTGGGGCACTTCGAGTGGGCGGGCAGCGCGCTGCTGACGGAGCCGAGCAGCCGGCCCACGAAGCCACCGCGGCCGCGGGTGCCGAAGACCAGAAGCTCCGCGGTTTCGCTGATTTCCAGCAGCACGCCGGACGCGTCCCCGTTTTCGACGGACGCGTCGACGTCGATGTTGTAGAAGGCGATCTTGTCCATGGCGTGCTTGAGGATGGCTTCGGCGCCCTCGCGGATCACGGAGTCGTCCACCGTGGCGTAGCCGCCGTCGAGCCCGGAAGCGGCGAAGATCGGAACGGAATAGGCGGTCACGATGTGCAGCGGGCGGCGGCGGCGCTCCGCCTCGCGGGCCGCCCACACCAGGGCGCAGTGGCTGTGGTCCGAGCCGTCCACTCCCACGACGATTCCGCGGGGCGGCGCCGGCTCGCCACCGGTCTCCCATGCCGGGTCCGGATGCACCTGTTCACGGCCCATAGGGTCCGCCTCCTCGCGATTCTTGCCTGATGTTGCGGCTATTCTGCCAGAAGTACTGCCGCCCGGCGTCCACCGGCGAGGCGACCCGGAATCTGCGTGCAGGAACCCCTGATTTTCCTCACTATTCTCGGTTAATTGCGAACATTCAAGACGGCGGCACGGCGTCCCCGGCCGCCCGCGGCGGAAGGATTTACGCAGAGTTAACACGCCGTTTCCCGGCCCGGAAATTCAGGCTTTTGAGCCGGTTTCCGCTGGAGCGGGGGCACGGAAACCGCCGGAATCCGGCACCACAGCCAATGTCCTACCTCCCCTATCCACGGGCGGGAATCTTAGGTATCCTTCGAGGCATTGCTGAACCGAGACTGGTGTTCCAGAAAGCAGCCGCTGGGGCTGTGGAACCAGGCACGGGTTGGCGTCCGGGGTTTCCCCCGCGACTCGCACCATTTCAAGGAGGTACCCTGCAGTGTCGAGCATGCCTTTGTACGGCGGGATTGAGCGGACCACGGCCGTAGTCATCGGGACGGGGCTCTCCGGCCTGGCTGTGGCCAGCGAGCTCCAGCGCCGGGGCGTTGCGTCCATCATTGTGGACGGGCTCGACCTCCTGGGTGCCGGCCATCCGGCCAACACCTCCTCGCTTCAGCGCTGCGACGCGGCGGACGCCGCAAGCCTGAGGGAGCGCAACGAAATCCTGCGGCACCTGCGCAACTACGCCGCAAGCCACAAGCTCGACGTGCGGAACAACATCCGGGCCCTGCAGCTGGACCTCCTGGAGGCCGGCACGGACGGCTCACCCACCGAGAAGTGGGCCGTCCAGACCCCGGGCGGCGTCCTGCTGGCCGACCACCTTGTCCTGACCCGCTGCGCCCACAGCCAGCTGCGCCGCATGCTCTCGGAACTTGGCATGGCAGCCGGGCAGAACCTCATGGCGGCGATGCATGCCTTGGGAATGTACCTCGTGGGGGTGGGCGAGCTCATTACCCCGACGCCCAAGGAAGTCCTGCGCCAGGCCAAAGTGGTGGGACAGGCAATCTCCGCCAAGGTCCACCCGAACGGGATCCCCGCGCTGCTGCCCGGCGGCTTTGCCCTGGCCGCCCCCGCCTAGCAGCGCTTTGGCCGCGTTGCCGGAGTCGCGTCGGTTTGTTTCAGCCTTCGGTGTCGCCGCCATCGTCCGGTGTGAGGCGGCGTTTGGCCATCAGGCCCAGGGCCACCAGGATGCCGACCCCGACGGCGACGAAGACCATGACGCTCCAGGGAAACTGCTGCGACCCGGCTGGCGCAGGGGCAGGCGCCGGTGTGGTCCCCGGCTGGGCGGTGCCCATCGTGGGGACGCCGGCAGCCGCCGTCGTGCCTGCCGCAGCCGCCGTCGCGGTGAACGTGAAGCTGCCCTCGATCGGGTGGCCGTCGGAGCTGGCCACCCGCCAGTGCACGGTGTACGGCCCTGCGGGGGCGCCGGACTTCAGCTTCTGCGCAGCGACGTTGTCCACGATTTCCACGGGACCGTCCGACCAGTTGGCGCCGGTGGCGTCATTGACCAGGATCTGCGACCCCAGGGCGAGCGGATTGTGGTTGAACGTGACCGAGACCTGCTCCGGCGGTGCCGCGACGGTTGCCCCGGCAGCCGGGCTGGTGGACTCCGCGGTGTCGTGCGCCGCCGCCGGGCTCACTGCTCCCACCAGGACGGCCACAAGGACGACGGCGCCCAGCAGGGCGCTGCGAAGCTGGCGGATACGGCGCATGGGCAGGCTACTCCTAGTGTTGGCTTCCTTACAGACTAGGCGAAAACGCAGGGTTGGCCCTCGGGCGCCAAATAAGATATATGCAACACCCATCACTCCCGGAGGACTAATGCAAGACCTAATGCTCAAGCAGGGCTCGGCACTCGACCGGTATTTCAAGATATCCGAGCGGGGGTCGAACGTCTCGCGCGAGATCCGCGGAGGGTTCGCCACGTTCTTCGCCATGAGCTACATCGTGGTGCTGAATCCGCTGATCCTCTCCGGGCCGGACTCCTCGGGCGCCACGCTGGGCTTCCCCGCCGTCGCCGCCGTCACCGCGTTCGTGGCCGGCATCCTGACCATCCTCATGGGCGCGTGGGCCAAGCATCCCTTCGCCCTGGCCACCGGGCTCGGCGTCAACGCGTTCGTCGCCGTCACGGTGGCCACGAACCCCGGCCTGACCTGGCCGGACATGATGGGCCTGGTGATGCTCTCGGGCATCACCATGCTGATCCTGGTCCTCACCGGCTTCCGGACGGCCGTGTTCAAGGCCGTACCCGAGGGGCTGAAGACCGCGATCGTGGTGGGCATCGGCCTGTTCATCGCCCTGATCGGTCTCGTCAACGCGGGCTTCGTGCGCCGCGTCCCCGATGTCGCCGGCACCACCGTCCCGGTCGGCCTGGGCTTCGACGGCAAGCTCCTGGGCTGGCCGACCTTCGTGTTCGTCTTCGGCCTGATCCTGACCATCGCGCTGGTGGTCCGGAAGGTCAAGGGCGCCATCCTGATCGGCATCGTGGCCTCGACCATCCTGTCCGTGATCCTGGAATCCATCCTGCACATCGGGCCCAGCTTTGACGGCAAGACCCACAACCCGCAGGGCTGGTCCCTCGTGGCACCGCAGTTCTCCGAGTGGACGGCCCCGGACCTGTCCCTGATCGGCAAGGCCAACCCCTTCGGCGCCTTTGAACACCTCGGCTTCGTCGCGGCGACCCTGCTGGCGTTCGTGATCCTGCTCAGCATCTTCTTCGACGCCATGGGCACGATGGTGGGACTGGCCACCGAGGCCGGCACCATCGACAAGGACGGCAACATCCCCGACGTCGACCGCGTGCTGCAGGTGGACGCCCTGGGCGCGATCATCGGCGGCGGCGCCTCCGTCTCCTCGAACCAGATCTACGTCGAGTCCGGTGCCGGCATCGGCGAAGGCGCACGCACCGGCCTGGCCTCCGTCGTCACCGGCCTGCTGTTCCTCGTGGCGATGTTCTTCACCCCGCTGATCAACCTCGTGCCGTTCGAGGCCGTGGCCCCCGCCCTCGTGGTGGTCGGCTTCATGATGGTCTCCCAGGTGGGCAAGATCGACTGGCAGGACTGGGGCATCGCGATTCCGGCCTTCCTGACCTTCACCCTCATGCCGTTCACGTACTCGATCGCCAACGGCCTGGGCGCTGGCTTCATCAGCTTCGTGCTGATCCGCCTGTTCGAGGGCCGTGCCCGCGAGGTGCACCCGCTGATGTGGGCCGTGGCGTCCGCGTTCCTGCTCTTCTTCGCGATCGGCCCGATCGAGGCCGCCCTGGGGATCCACTAACGCAGCCCCGCCCGCGGTCACGCCCGCCGGGTGGGCCACGCCCACCCGGCGTGGCCCGCCCGGCGGCGTTTAAGCTCGGTTTCCGGGATTCCGGACAGTCCGACGGCGGTCCGGCTGGTTTTCCGGCCCGGGCTGCGGTGAGCTAGGGGCATGGTTTCTCCCGCGCTCCCCGTTGATGTCCCGCCCCAGCCCTGGACCGGCAGGTTCGACGGCGACGGCGACGAGCACCGGCGCTGGTGGCAGGCGGTGACCCCCTACGCTCCCGGCACGGTTCCGGCGGGTGTCCCTGCTGCGCGCCCCGCCGTCATCCTCGGCTTCGGCAGCGACGCCGGGGTGCGGCGGAACAAGGGCCGGACCGGCGCCGCGGCCGCCCCCGCCGCCATCCGGGCCGCGCTCGGCCCGCTCGCGTTCCACCTGACGCGGGCCGTGCACGACGCCGGCGACGTCACCGTGGCCGGGGACGCGCTCGAGGCAGGACAGGCACGCGCCGGGCTCGCGATCACCAGTCTGCTCGACGCCGGCGGGCTTCCCGTGGTGCTCGGCGGCGGACACGAGACCGCCTTTGCCAGCTATCTCGGCGTGGCCGGGTCGGCGGCCGTGCGCGAGGGCCTGAGCGTCGGCGTGCTGAATCTCGATGCGCACTTCGACCTCCGCGATGAGCCGGTGCCCAGCTCCGGCACGCCGTTCCTCCAGATGGCCCGCACCGAAGCAGCCGCCGGCCGCGAACTGCGCTACGCCGTCGTCGGGATTTCCGAGCCGAACAACACCCGCACGCTGTTCCGGACGGCAGACGAGCTCGGCGTGGATTACCTGCTGGACGAGGACTGCTCGGCGGACGCCGCGCACGCGTTTGTGGCAGCCTTCCTGGCACAGGTGGACGCGGTGTACCTGACCATCGACCTGGACGTGCTGCCGGCCTCCGTGGCCCCCGGGGTGAGCGCTCCCGCGGCCTTTGGTGTGCCGCTGCCGGTGATCAGCGCCGTGTGCCGCCAGGTGGCCGCGAGCGGGAAGCTCCTGCATCTGGATATCGCCGAGCTGAACCCGGAGTTCGACATCGACGGCCGCACCGCCAAAGTGGCCGCCCGGCTGGTCAATACGCTGCTGGGATAGGCGGGGCGGCGGGAACGGTCAGCCGCCGCCTCAGATAGGCGTTTTCGGCGCCTTGCCCTCGTCGCCATGTTGCTGCACAGCCTTCCGTTCGCGTAGCCGGTCCAGCCGGTTCATGACGGGAGCCGTTGTCGCCCCATGCAACACGATGGACATCCCCACCACCAGGCCGATGAACGCCCACAATTCCTCGGCCTGGGCTCCAAAGTCGCCGTTGCTGAGCGCGTATGCGAGATAGTAGAGCGAGCCGATGCCGCGGATGCCGAAAAAGGCGATGGCGATCCGTTCCCGCGGGCCGGTCTTACCCCGGGCGAGGCCGGTCCAGCCGGCCAGCGGACGGACGAGCAGCAGGAACGCCAGCGCCACCAGAACCTCCGCCCAGCCAATGCCGGCCAGCAGACCTCGTGCAATCGCGCCGCCCAGCAGCACCAGGATGACCACCGTCATGAGACGTTCGAGCTGCTCCACATAGGCGTGCATGACACGGTGAAACCCATGCGTGCGTTCAGCGGCCCGAATGGTCACGGCGCATACAAAGACGGCGATGAACCCGTAGCCTTCCAGCATTTCCGTCACCCCGTACGCGAGGAACGTCGCCGCCAGCGCCACGAAGCCCTCCGAGTGGTTGGACAGCCGGATGCTGTCGCGGGCGGAGAAGAACAGCTGGCTCAACGCTTTCCCGGCCAGCCAGCCGACGAGTAGCCCCATGCCGATCCGCCACAGGACATCGGTGAGGAACCAGGGCCAAAACCACTCGGACGGCGCCGACCCGGACAGGCTGATGGCGATGGCCAGGTAGACAAACGGAAAGGCCAGCCCGTCATTCAGGCCTGCCTCGGAGGTGAGGCCGAAACGGATCTCGTCTTCGCCACGCTCGGTTTCGTGCTCGTCGTCGGCGGGCTCGCCCACCTGCACTTCAGAGGCCAGCACCGGGTCGGTTGGGGCGAGCGCGGCTGCGACCAGCAGTGCCGCTCCGAGCCCCAGCCCCAGCGCCCAGAGCCCCAGCAGGGTCAGTGCAACAATGCAGACCGGCATGGCGATCCCCAGCATCCGCCAGGTGGTGGACCATTCGCGTCGTCCCACGGGACGGTCGAGTGCGAGGCCCGCGCCCATCAGGGAAATGATGACGCAGACTTCCGTCACGTGGGTGGTGAACTCCCCATATTGCAGGGGATCTGGCGCCGGCAGGCCGGGGATGAATGTGAAGGCGAGTATGCCGGCGGCCAGGAAGACCATCGGCATGGACAGCGGCGCGTTTCGCAGCAGCTTGGGCAGGAGTGCGGCGGCGAAAACGGCCATGCCTGCCGCGGCAAAAACGATGCTGGGAGCCTCAAACACTGCGTGGTCCTCCTGCCCGGGCCCGGATGCCCGGGGGATGAGTCGGGGCCCCGTCCCTGTGGAACGGCGCCCCTCACCCAACGATACGCGTGAACGCGTAAAACCCGGCCAGCCTAGCTGCGGCGGACCTGCACGCCGTCGGACTGCAGGAAAAGCTGCGTTTCCGACGGCCCCGCGGGGACCAGCCAGAGCACATTCCCGCTTACCGAGACCTCTTCGACCTCACCGGCCGCAATGACCTGTGCGTGCTTGACAATTTCGACGCGTTCGCCGACCCGGAGGCCGCTCCAGTCGGAAACCGTAGCTGCGGATGCTAGGCGCCTGGACAGTACCGTGCCGCGTGCTTTCATAGAACTCTTACCCCTTTGTATGTGTTCTTTGCCACAACTTCGTTGGTGTGGACTCTCCATTTGTACTACAGTTCCCGGGCCCCCGCCGTCCGTGTCGCCAAAGATTTCGGGGGCGCCGGGAATTGTTCAGCTGCCCTGCATTTTGTTTCTTCTCAGGCGAGATTTCCGACGGCGGATTCGGCCGCCGCCCGGACCTTGCCCGAGGCCACGAGGGCATCCGCCGCTTCGAGCTCCGGTGACAGGAACCTGTCGGTGCCCGGACCGTCGACGACGTCGCGCAGCGCGGCGATCACGGCCGCGCCCGCAGGTCCCGGCGTGAGTTCGCCGCCGGAGAGCTGGGTGCGGATGTCCAGCGCCCGGGCCGAGGTCACCAGTTCGATCGCCAGGACCCGGCGCAGGTTCTCCACCGCGCGGCGGAGCTTGCGGGCCGCGTGCCAGCCCATGGAGACGTGGTCCTCCTGCATCGCCGAGCTCGGGATCGAGTCCACCGACGCCGGGACGGCCAGCCGCTTGTTGTCCGAGACCAGGCCGGCCTGCGTGTACTGGGCGATCATGAGGCCGGAGTCGACGCCGGGGTCCGAGGCCAGGAAGGCGGGCAGCCCGTGCGAGCGGGCCGGGTCCAGCATCCGGTCGGTCCGGCGCTCGGCGATGGAGCTCAGGTCCGCGACGGCGATCGCCAGGAAGTCCAGCACGTAGGCCACCGGGGCGCCGTGGAAGTTGCCGTTGGAGCTGACCCGGCCGTCGGGCAGGACCACCGGGTTGTCGATCGCGGCGGCCAGTTCGCGGGAGGCGACCAGGGCGGCATGGTCCACGGTGTCGCGGACGGCGCCGGCCACCTGGGGTGCGCAGCGCAGCGAGTAGGCGTCCTGGACCTTGGTGTCGTTGATCCGGTGCGAGGCCACGATCGGGGAGTTGGACAGCACACGGAGCATGTTGTCCGCGGCGGCGGCCTGGCCCGGGTGCGGGCGCAGCGCCGCGTGCAGCTCCGGCAGGAACACCTGGTCGGTGCCGAGCAGCGCCTCGACGCTGAGCGCGGCGGTGATGTCCGCCGTCGTAAGCAGCTGGCGGATGTCCGCGATGGCCATCAGCAGCATGCCGAGCATGCCCTCGGTGCCGTTGACGAGGGCCAGGCCCTCCTTTTCGGCCAGCGTGACGGGTTCGATGCCGTGCGCGGCGAGGAGCTCGGCGACCGGGCGGGCATCCTTGCTCCCGTACAGCGTGCCGTCGGGGCCGGTCGCCTCACCTTCGCCCATCAGGACCAGGGCGCAGTGGGACAGCGGCGCGAGGTCGCCCGAGCAGCCGAGGGAGCCGAATTCGCGGACCACCGGGGTGATGCCGGCGTTGAGCACGTCCACCATGGTCTGCAGCACCACCGGGCGGACGCCGGTGCGGCCGGAGGCCAGGGTCTTGGCACGCAGGAACATGATGCCGCGGACCACTTCGCGTTCCACGGCCGGGCCCATGCCGGCGGCGTGGCTGCGGATTAGGGATTTCTGCAGCTGGGTGCGCAGCTCGTTGGGGATGTGCCGGTTGGCCAGCGCCCCGAAGCCGGTGGAGATCCCGTAGGCCGGGACCTCGCTGTGGGCGAGGTCGTCGATGTGGGCACGGACCTTGGCGACGGCGTCCAGGGCGTCCTGGGCGATGGTGACGTGGGCGTCGTGGCGGGCAACGGCCACGACGTCCTCGGGGGTGACACCGCTGGAGCCGAGGGTGACGGTGAGCGGTTCGTGGGTTGTAACAGTCATGGTGTTCCTACTTCTTTTCGTTCATCGGGATGCGGACGCCGCGTTCCTTGGCGACCTCGACGGCGCGGTCGTAGCCGGCGTCGGCGTGGCGGATGACGCCCATGCCGGGATCGTTGGTCAGGAGGCGCGCGAGCTTTTCCGCGGCGAGATCGGTGCCGTCGGCAACGGAGACCTGGCCGGCGTGGATGGAGCGGCCGATGCCGACCCCGCCCCCGTGGTGGATGGAAACCCAGGTGGCGCCGGAGGCCGTGTTGAGAAGGGCGTTGAGCAGCGGCCAGTCGGCGATCGCGTCGGAGCCGTCGGCCATGGCCTCGGTCTCGCGGTACGGGGAGGCGACGGAGCCGGAGTCGAGGTGGTCGCGGCCGATCACGATGGGCGCCTTGACCTTGCCCTCCTTGACGAGCTGGTTGAACAGCAGGCCGGCCTTGGCGCGTTCGCCATAGCCGAGCCAGCAGATGCGGGCCGGCAGGCCTTCGAACTCGACCCGTTCGGCGGCGGCATCGAGCCAGCGGTGCAGATGCTTGTTCTCGGGGAAGAGCTCTTTGATGGCCTTGTCTGTGACTGCGATGTCCTCGGGGTCGCCGGAGAGGGCCACCCAGCGGAACGGGCCGAGGCCCTCGCAGAACAGCGGCCGGATGTAGGCCGGGACGAAGCCGGGGAATTCGAAGGCGCGGTTGTAGCCGCCCTTGCGAGCCTCGTCACGGATGGAGTTGCCGTAGTCGAAGACCTCGGCGCCGGCGTCCTGGAACTCGACCATGGCCTGGACGTGCTTGGCCATCGAGGCCTGGGCCTTCTTGGTGAAGCCTTCGGGATCGGCCGCGGCCTCGCTGTGCCATTCCTCGACCGTGATGCCCTCGGGCAGGTAGCTCAGGGGGTCGTGCGCGGAGGTCTGGTCCGTGACGATATCGACGGTGAGCTCGCCGGCGTTGTGGCGGCGCAGGATCTCGGGGAAGACCTCGGCGGCGTTGCCGACGTAGCCCACGGACCAGCCGCGGCGCTCTTCCTTGGCCTTCAGGACCTTGGCGATCGCGGCGTCGAGATCAGTTTCGACCTCGTCGAGGTAACGCTTCCCGGCCCGGCGGCGCAGGCGGGTCTCGTCGACGTCGACAATCAGGCAGGCGCCGTCGTTCAGGGTGACGGCGAGCGGCTGGGCGCCGCCCATGCCGCCGCAGCCCCCGGTGAGGGTCAGGGTGCCGGCGAGCGTGCCGTTCTCGTCCCCGGTGAGCTTACGGGCGATCGCGGCGAAGGTCTCGAAGGTGCCCTGCAGGATGCCCTGGGTGCCGATATAGATCCAGGACCCGGCGGTCATCTGGCCGTACATCATCAGGCCCTCGGCCTCGAGCCGGCGGAACTCGGGCCAGTTCGCCCAGTCGCCGACGAGGTTGGAGTTGGCCAGCAGCACGCGCGGTGCCCATTCGTTGGTGCGGAAGACGCCGACCGGCTTGCCGGACTGGACCAGCAGGGTCTCGTCCTTTTCCATGGTTTCCAGGGTGCGGGTGATGGCGTCGAACGCGGCCCAGGACCGGACGGCGCGGCCGGTGCCGCCGTAGACCACCAGGTCATCGGGGCGCTCGGCGACCTCGGGATCGAGGTTGTTCATGAGCATGCGCAGCGGGGCTTCCGTCTGCCAGCTCTTGGCGGTGAGCTCGGTGCCGCGGGCTGCTTTGACCGGGCGGGCACCGGTGGTGAAATCGGCGGGTGCCATGAGGGTCTCCTTTGTCGCTGGATATGTGGCCGGATGATGTCTGTTCGGACGGGTGTCCTGGTGTATCCGGAGGAATGAGGTTCTGTATCAACTAAAGCCCCTTCGCGGCCGCGGAAACAGGCCTGCCGGAGGGGTGCTGTCCGGGATTCCAGACCCTTCCCCTCCCCCGTTGCGCGATCACTTCCGGTTGCTAAAAAGGGCGAATGGGAGCCCTAAGTGACAGCGCAACCGGGGGGTGGGGATAGGGGTGGGATGGGGCAACCGGTCAGGCGGGGCGGCCGTGGATCCGGACCGAGAGCTCGTTGGCGACCTTCTGGACCCGGGCGGCCAGGGCCGGCCACTGATCCGCGGGCAGCTTGTCCTCCAGGAACGTCACGGCGACGGCGGCGGTGGGCCACCCTACGTGGTCGGTCACGGCGGCGGCGATCGAACCGAATCCGGGGGTCACCTCGCCATGTTCGGTGGCGTAGCCGCGCTGGCGGACCTGGTCCAGATGCGAAGACAGCGCGGAGTACTTCATGATGGGCGATTCGGTTTCGTGCCGGGCCGTGAAGGCGGCAGCGTTCGGGTACAGCGCCCGCACCTGCGACTTCGGCAGCGCGGCGAGGATGGCCCGTCCACTGGCGGTCAGATGGCTGGGCAGCCGGACGCCGACGTCGGTCACCAGGGACGGCCGGTTCTTGGCCCGCTCCTCCACGATGTAGAGCACGTCGCGGCCGTGCAGCACCGCCAGGTGCGCGCTTTCGCCGATCACGTCCACGAGCGAGGCGAGCATTGGCCGGCCCAGCCGGGACAGCGGCTCCTGCCGGGAATAGGCCGAGCTGAGCTCGAATGCACTGATGCCCAGGCCGTAGCGCTGCTCCTCGTGCAGGTGCAGCACGAAGCCGTTCGCCTCCATCACCCCGAGCAGGTGGTAGACGCTGGAGCGCGGCAGTCCCAGCGCGGTGGCAATGTTCGACGCCGCCATCGGCCCGCGCCGGGAGGCCAGCAGCTTGAGGATGCGCAGCGTGTTCTCGGCGGCCGGCACCTTCGACGCCGCCTTGGTTCCGGCGGCCCTGTGGACGGCCTTGGGCGCGGGCGTGTCCGGCGCTGCGGACAACGTGGCGGCGGCGGGGCTCACTGCGGTGCTGGTGGGTGGCATTGATCCTCTTCACGGTCGGGCGGTGTCCGGTATCCCGTACTTAAGCATGCGCCCGGCGACGGTCAACCGACAGCCTCCCACAGGAACGGCTGTCTGGAATGCCGGACAAGTGCCACGTTCCGATGGCGGGCCTTCCGCCCCTAGCCCGGGCCGACCCCCGGTGTTCCGATGAACATGGGCGCCGGCTTTCCGGTGCGTGCCCCGCCATCGGACCCCGCCATAGGAGCCGGCCCGTCGCCGGCTGAGCCCGGCCCGTAAGGTCCCGGAGGGAAGGCACAGACGTGAATGCAGCGCTGTCGGGCAGGGTCGCCCTGGTTGCCGGGGCCACCCGGGGCGCGGGGCGCGGCACCGTCGTCGCCCTCGGCGAGGCCGGAGCGGTGGTGTACTGCACCGGGCGCACCACCTCCCGCCACCGTTCCGACTACAACCGGCCCGAGACGATCGAGGAGACGTCCGGGCTTGTCAGCGCCGCGGGCGGCACTGGAATCGCCGTCGAGGTCGATCACCGCCAGACCGCCGAGGTGGAAGCCCTCGTGCAACGGATCGACGCCGAGCAGGGCCGGCTGGACATCCTTGTCAACGACATCTGGGGCGGCGAGGACTTCATCGAATGGAACACTCCGCGCTGGGCCCACGATCTGAATTCCGGGCTGCAGATGCTCCACCTCGGCCTGGACACCCACCTCATTACGAGCCACTTCGCGCTGCCGCTGCTCACCCGCCGCCCCGGCGGCCTGGTGGTGGAGATGACCGACGGCACGCGCGAGTACAACGCAGAGCACTACCGGGTCTCCGTGTTTTACGACCTCGTCAAGACCGCGGTGCTCCGCCTGGCGTTCAGCCAGGCGGAGGAGCTGAGATCCTCCGGCTGCGCGGCGGTGGCGCTGACGCCCGGCTGGATGCGTTCGGAGATGATGCTCGAACACTTTGGCGTCACCGAGGCAAACTGGCGGGAGTCCGCCGGGACGCAACCGCACTTCGCCGCGATCTCGGAAAGCCCGCTGTTCGTCGGGCGTGCGGTCGCGGCCCTGGCGGCGGATCCCAATGTGCTCGGCCGCACGGGCGGCTCGTATTCGTCCGGCGCGCTGGCCCGCGAGTACGGCTTCACCGACACCGACGGCTCGCAGCCGGACTGTTGGAGGTACCTCGTTGAGGTCCAGGAAGCAGGACTCGACGCCGATGCCGCCGGATACCGCTGACATCCGCCCCTTCCTGGTCACGGACAACCGGCGGCAGGACGGACTACGATCGGTTCATGAAGCACACGTGGGAAGCTTCCGCGGACGGCATCATGGCTCTTCCGTCCGGCCGGCTCGTTCGTGGCCGCGGCCTGCACTACCCCCTTCCGGCCGGGCCGTTTCCCGAGTTCGGCGTGTATTTGCTGGGCAAGCAGCCGCCGCCCGTGGGGTGGGAGTCCCGATGGGTGCCCTGGCCCGACCTTCGGCTGCCTGTCGACCAGCCGGACGCCCTGGAGGCGTTCCGGGAGGCCTGGCGCCGGGCCGAGGCCGAACGGGTTGAAGTGGCCTGCTGGCGCGGGATCGGCAGGACCGGCACTGCGCTGGCCTGCATCGCGATCCTGGACGGAGTCCCGCCCGGCCAGGCTGTGTCCTACGTCCGCCGCCAGTACCGGCGCCGGACAGTGGAAACCCCGTGGCAGCGGCAGTACGTCGCCCGCTTCCCGGCCGGCACACCGTAGGCGGCGGCTAAGGCCTGACCGCTCCGGCTCAAATAGTGACGACGGCCTGCCCGCGGAGGTGTCCATCACGCAGGTCCCGGATTGCCGCCGGCGCGTCCGCCAGGGCGTAGCTCTTGCCGATGACCGGGGTCACCGCGCCCGCCTCGATGAGCCCGGTCAGGAACCGGAGGTCCTCCGCCCGCTCTGCGGCCATGACGCCCCTGAGCCGCTGGCCGACAAACACGGAGAGCAGCCCGGCGCCGAGCGAGCGTTGAAATCCGCCCGTCAGCCGCCCTCCGCCTTCCCCGCCGACGATCGCGAGCGTGCCCTTCGGCTTGAGCGCCCGCCGCAGGACGGTGAGCGGGCGGTTGCCGGCGGTGTCCACAATGAGGTCGAATTGCCGGGATCCGTCTGCGAAATCGTCATGTGTGTAGTCGATGACGTGGTCCGCGCCGATCGAGCGGACCAGATCGGTTTTCGCGGTGCTGCACACCCCCGTCACCTGCGCCCCGAACGCCTTGGCGAGCTGCACCGCGTACGCGCCGACACCGCCGGCCGCGCCGATGACGAGGACCTCCTGCCCGGCCTGGATCCTGCCGGCGTTCCGGAGCGCCTGCAGGGCAGTGACGGCCGAGATCGGGACGGCGGCGGCCTGTTCGAAGCTGAGGTTTTTCGGCTTCAGCGCGAGCCGGCCTTCCTTTGCGCACGCGTATTCGGCGAAGGATCCCTCACAGGTGCCGTACACCTCATCCCCGGTCCGGAAGCCGACAATATTCCGGCCGACAGCCTCCACCCGGCCGGCCACGGCCCGGCCCCGGATGCGGGTCTTCGGTTTCCTGAGCCCGTAGCCGACCACGCGGGTCAGGTACGGAAGGCCCGTCATGAGGTGCCAGACGCCCTGGTCGACACCGGCTGCCCGGACCCGGATCAGCACATCGTCGTCGCCGGGCACGGGGGCGTCGACGTCGCGCAGTTCCAGCACTTCAACGGAACCGTAAACATCCTGGACGATCGCTTTCATGGTGCTTCTCCTCTGGGTCAGCTCGCCATTCCGTAACCGCAGGCGCCGCGCGACACCTTGAATGTGAAGAAATCCTGACATGTTGTCAAGCTCTTTCGCCGCTCCCCCGCCGGTTGGGGTTCGACGACGCCGGCGACCGGCGCCGCGCGGGGGCGCCGCACAGTCTGAAATCAAAGACACGAAGTTCCCGTGAGACTCCTCACAGCAAGGCCGGACGTGGTCTGCTGGATGGCGATCCCCCTCCCAATGACGAGAAGGTATTCGCATGCAACAAGCCCAAACCGCCACGAAGGCGGCTCCTGCCGAGGCCGGCACCGGCAGCGCTGCCACCGCCGTCGGCGCAGCCGTCGACTCCGTACTCAGCCGGGGACTCAACGTCCGCCACATCCGCTTCATGGCGCTGGGCTCGGCGATCGGCACGGGGCTGTTCTACGGCTCCGCCTCCGCCATCCAGAAGGCCGGGCCCGCCGTCCTGCTGGCCTACATGATCGGCGGCGCCGCGGTCTTCATGGTGATGCGTGCCCTCGGCGAAATGGCGGTGCGGCATCCGGTGTCCGGGTCCTTCGGCCAGTACGCGAGCCGCTACCTGGGACCGCTGGCCGGATTTGTGACGGGCTGGACCTATGTCTTTGAGATGGCGATCGTGGCCATCGCGGATGTCACGGCGTTCAGCATCTACATGGGATTCTGGTTCCCCGGCGTGGAGCGCTGGGTCTGGATCCTGGCCATCATCTTCTTCCTGGCTGCCCTGAACCTGCTCAGCGTCAAGGTGTTCGGCGAGCTGGAATTCTGGTTCTCCCTGATCAAGGTGGCGGCCATCATCGCCATGATCGCGGGCGGGGCTGCGATCATCGTCTTCGGTTTCCAGGCCGGCGGCGCCACCGTGGCACCAGGGCTCGGCAACCTCGTGGATCACGGAGGCCTGTTCCCCAACGGGTTCGAAGGACTCCTTGCCTCCTTCGCCGTGGTGATGTTCGCGTTTGGCGGCGTGGAGACCCTCGGCATCACCGCAGGTGAGGCCGCCGATCCGAAAAAGGTCATCCCCAAGGCCGTCAACACCGTGCCCGTCCGGGTCCTGCTGTTCTATGTGCTGACCCTCGGCGTGCTGATGAGCCTGTTCCCGTGGGACGAAATTGGCAGCAACGGCAGCCCCTTCGTGCAGATCTTCAGCGGCCTGGGCATCCCGGCCGCACCCCACATCCTCAACGCCGTGGTGATCACGGCGGCGCTCTCGGCAGTCAACAGCGACATCTTCGGCGCCGGCCGGATCCTCTTCGGCCTGGCCCGGCAGGGCCACGCACCGGCGAGCTTCGGCAAGGTTTCCCGTCACGGGGTGCCGTGGATGACCGTGGTGATGATGACCGGCATCCTGCTGGTGGGGGTGGTGCTGAACGCCGTGATCCCGGAAGACGTCTTCCTGCTGATCGCCTCGATCGCCACCTTCGCGACCGTGTGGGTCTGGGCCATGATCCTGGCCTCCCATGTCGCCATGAAACGCGAGATCGCCCGCAAGTCCCTGCCGGCGTCGGAGTTCCCGTCACCGTGGTGGCCCGCCGCCTCCATACTGACCATCGCGTTCATGGCCCTGGTGATCGTGATTCTGGGCGCCTTCGAGGACACCCGGGTGGCGCTGTACGTGGGCGCCGTCTGGCTGGGCGTCCTGGTACTTGCTTACCGCCTCTGGGTCCGCGGCCACGGCCGGGCGCGGGCGGAACTGGTCGACGAAACCGCCCAGCTCCCGCAGGTTCCCGCCGGGCGGTGATGGGGGCTCGCACCCAAGGGATTAAGACGCTCCCGGGCGGGCCCTCACGGGGTTAGGATCAGGCATGGTCCCCGCCACCAACCTCTTGGCCTTTGCCCTTGCCGCCCTCGTGCTCATCGCCATCCCGGGGCCCAGCGTGCTGTTCGTGATCGGACGGACGCTGGCCCTGGGACGCAGGGGCGGGCTGTTGAGCGTCATGGGAAACGCGGCGGGAGAGGTGGTGCAGATCGCCGCCGTGGCCCTGGGCGTCGGCGTGGTGCTGGCACAGTCCCTGCTGCTGTTCAGCGTGGTGAAATTCGCCGGCGCCGCCTATCTGGTCTACCTCGGGATCCAGGCGATCCGGCACCGCGGCGGCGGCGCGGCGGCGGCGTCGTCCTCGAACCCGGCCTCGACCGCCCGCGTGCTCCGGGAGGGCTTCATCGTCGGCGCGACCAACCCCAAGTCGATTGTGTTTTTCGTGGCCGTGCTTCCCCAGTTCGTGGACTACTCGGCCGGAGCGATTCCCGTGCAGCTCGCCGCCTTGGGTGCGGTCTTCCTGCTCATTGCCCTGGTCTCGGACAGCACGTGGTCCCTCGCGGCCGGGACGGCCCGGCACTGGTTTGCGCGCTCCCCCCGGCGGATCGCCGCTCTCAGCACCACCGGCGGCGTGATGATGATCGGGCTGGGCGGCACCCTGGCGCTCGTGGGCAACAAGAACTAGCGGATTCCTGTCGCCCAGCAGATGGAAGCGGGCGGCGGCGGGCATGTGGAAGCGTGCGTCTAAGCAGGGCCCACGCCGTCCGGGTTCCTTGGCCGAGCTTGCGAGGCCAGGGAGACGGCGGGGAGGAACGAGCGAGCACGCGGACCATGTCCGTGCCGCCCGCACGGCAGCCCGGCCCGGGCTACCGCGCGGACCAGCCGCCGTCCATCGTGTAGCTGGCGCCGGTGACCATGCCGGCGTCGTCGGATGCCAGCCACGCCACCAGGGACGCCACTTCCTCGGGCTCCACGAGCCGCTTGACCGCTGATTCGGTCAGCATGATCTTGGCGAGCACCTCGGACTCCGGGATGCCGTGAACCTTGGCCTGGTCCGCGATCTGCGATTCAACCAGGGGCGTGCGGACGTAGCCGGGGTTGATGCAGTTGGAGGTGACCCCGTGCGCCCCGCCTTCGAGGGCCGTTACCTTGCTCAGGCCCTCGAGCCCGTGCTTGGCCGAGACGTAGGCGCTCTTGAACGGCGAGGCCCGGAGCCCGTGCACGGAGGACAGGTTGATGATGCGGCCGAAGTTGTTGGCGTACATGTGCGGCAACGCGGCCCGGATCAGCAGGAACGGGGCCTCCAGCATGAGGGTGATGATGCGGCGGAAGTCGGCCGGATCGAACTCCTCGATGGGGCTGATGCGCTGGATTCCGGCGTTGTTCACCAGGATGTCGCAGTCCAGGCTGAGCGTCTGGAGGGATTCGACGTCGAGCAGGTTGACGGCCCACGCGGTGCCGCCGACCTCGTCGGCGAGCGCGGCGGCTGCGGCCTCGTCCATATCCGCGATCACCACCTTGGCCCCGCGCGCAGCCAGGGCCCGGACGCTCGCCGCGCCGATCCCGCCGGCGCCGCCGGTGACCAGGGCCTTGCGTCCGTTCAGCGTGTTTTCCATAACTCAGCCTTCCGTGTCAAAAATTCGATGAGGCGGCCGGCTCCAGCGTGGCTGGAGCCGGCCCAAAACTCAAGCAGCTCAGCGGGTGGCTGCTACGGGCAGGCCTTCGCGTTCGGCGTCGGCCCGGTCCACGTCCTCCAGCGCGATGCCCTTGGTTTCCTTCAGGGTCAGCACTGCGACGGTGGTGATGGCGCAGGCGACCAGCAGGTAGATCGCGGTAGGCAGCCAGGAGCCGGTGTCCTTGAGCCACTGGGTGGCCAGGAGCGGCGCCAGCGAACCGGCGAAGATCGAGGTGACCTGCGAGCCAAGGGAGACCCCGGCGTAGCGCATCCGGGTCGGGAACAGCTCCGACATGAGGGCCGGCTGGCCGGCATACATGAAGGCGTGCAGGCACAGGCCGATCGTGACGGCCAGGACGATGATCACCGGGTTGCGGGTATCGAACATCGGGAAGGCGAAGAACGGCCAGGTGGCACCGGTGACAGCACCGATGAGGTAGACCGGCTTCCGGCCCCAGCTGTCCACGAGGCGCCCGACCTGCGGGATGACCAGGAAGTGGACGACGTGGGCGATCAGCAGGGCCAGCAGCAGCGAGGAGGTGTCGTACTTGTGCACGGACTTCAGGTAGACGATCGCGAAGCTGACCACGAGGTAGTACATGATGTTTTCCGCGAACCGGAGCCCCATGGCCTGCAGGATGCCCTTGGGGTATTTGCGGATGACTTCGCGGACGCCGTAGCTGGCGGACTGATCCTCTTCCAGCTGGGCCTTGGCCTCGAGGAAGATGGGCGATTCGGAGACGTGGGTGCGGATGTAGTAACCGACGAACACGATCACGGCGGAAAGCCAGAACGCCACCCGCCAGCCCCAGCTGAGGAAGTCGGCGGAGCTGAGCACGTTGGACATGATGAACAGGACCAGGGTGGCCAGCAGGTTGCCCACGGGAACGGCGGCCTGGGGCCAGCTGGACCAGAAGCCACGGGACTTGTTGGGGCTGTGCTCGGCGACGAGCAGGACTGCACCGCCCCATTCGCCGCCGAGGGCGAAGCCCTGGATGAAGCGCAGGAGGACCAGCAGCGCCGGCGCCAGGTAGCCGAGGGTGGCGAAGCCCGGGAGGCAGCCCATCAGGAAGGTGGAGACACCGATGATGATGATGGTGAGCTGCAGGGTGGGCTTGCGGCCGAGCTTGTCGCCGATCTGGCCGAAGACAATGCCGCCCAGGGGTCGGGCCACGAAACCGACGGCGTAGGTCAGGAACGCCTGGATGATGCCGTCCAGTTCGTTGCCCGTGGCGGGGAAGAAGTACTTGCCGAACACCAGGGTGGCGGCGGTGGCGTAGAGGAAGAATTCGTACCACTCGACGACGGTTCCCACCATCGATGCGGCGACGATTTTCTTGAGCCCGGAACCCTTGGATGCGGGTGCTGCGGCGGTTGTTGCAGAGCGTTCGTTTACGCTCATCTGATTCTCCTTAGTGTCCACGGTGACACGCGCTGTGACGCACAGCACTGAAATGGCTTCATTGAGTATTGCCGCACATCCACGGCGATTCAATGGCCAAACCAGCACCCGCTATGTGCAGAATTGCAGATATGAACGCCAATCCCGATGACCTGCTGGTCCTGCTCGCGGTCTCCCGTTCGGCTAAATTCACGACGGCGGCACAGACGCTCGGACTGAACCACACCACCGTTTCCCGCCGGATCGCGGCGCTGGAGAAGGCGCTGGGTGGCCGCGTGCTCTCCCGCGCCTCGGGAGGCTGGGAGCTCACCGAACTCGGTGCCGAGGCCGTTCGGGTGGCCGAGCAGGTCGAGAGTGCCGTGCGCACCCTCGAGCAGCCCGGGCACACCCCGGACCCCATCACCGGCGTAGTTCGGATGACCGCGACGGATGGATTCAGCGCCTACATCGCCGCCCCGGCCGTGGCCCGGCTCCGCCGCGACCATCCCGGCCTCAGCGTCGAGATCATCACCGTGACGCGCCGGGCGCTCCAGCAGCGGTCCGGCCTGGACATCGAGGTGGTGGTCGGCGAGCCGCAGGTGCACCGGGCAGAGGCCGCGCGGCTCGGCGAGTACATGCTGGGGATGTACGCCTCCCGCGGCTACCTCGCCGAGTACGGCACCCCGGCCACCGTGGAGGAGCTGACGGCCCACTCACTGGTCTACTTCGTCGATTCGATGCTGCAGGTGGACGATCTGGACGCCCCGCGGCGGCTGGTGCCCACCATGCGGGACGGGCTGAGCTCCACCAACGTCTTCGTCCACGTGGAGGCCACCCGGGCCGGCGCCGGGATTGGGTTCCTGCCCTGTTTCGCGGCCGACCTGCATCCGGACCTCGTCCGGCTCCTGCCGGACGAATTCGCGGAGCTGCTGCCCTACTGGATGGTGCTCCGGCCCGATTCGATGCGCCGGCCGGCGGTGGCCGCGCTCGTGCAGGCGCTGCGGGAGCAGACCGCGGCGCACCGCGATGCCCTGCTGGGACGGGGAGCAGCCCCATCGATTGCTCCGTAGCCGCCTTTATCGTGCCGCAAATATAGTGCCGCAAAAGGGCCGCTACGGAGCAGTCGGCGTCCCTGCGCGGGGCCCGGCCGGGGGCTCGGCGGGCGGCTGAGCGGGAACGGGCGGTTCCGCGGCCGGCTCAGCGGGCACGGGCGACTTCGGGTCATGCCGGACGGCGGCGCCGGCCGCGAACGCCCGCACCTTTTCGTCGTTCCAGATGTGGGCCGGTACCGCACCGCCGAGCAGGCGCCGCGCGAGGCCGGGGTCGTCGTCGAACGGGACATCGCTGCCGGCCATGACCATGTTGCCGAAGCGCCGGCCCTTCAGCATGGCCGGATCCGCGATGATCACGGTGTAGGCAAAGGCGTCGGCGATGGTCGCGGCGTCCTCGCGGGCATTCTTGAGGTCCGGGGCGTCGCCGGAGTTGACTACATATATCCCGCCGGGGGCCAGGACGCGCTTGGCGTGCTCGATGAATTCCCGGGTGGTCAGCGGCCGCGGGGTCAGCGAGCCGGCGAAGACGTCGCGGATGATCAGGTCCCGGGTCTGCGGGGTCAGGCTCTCGGTGACCTCGCGGGCCTCTCCCACGCGCAGGCGCAGCAACGGCGCCTTGGGCAGGTCGAACCAGCCCCGGACGTAGTCGGCGAGCTTGCCGTCCAGCTCCACCACCACCTGGCGGGCGTCCGGGTAGGCGGCGTGGAAATAGCGCGCCAGTGAGCATGCTCCCCCGCCAAGGTGCAGGGCGCGCAGCTTGGGCCCAGGCTCCCGCGGCCAGCGCGACTCCACCAGGGCTGCTATCCAGCGCATGTACTCGAAGTCGAGGAACAACGGGTCCGCGAGGTCAATGTGCGAGCTCATGACGCCGTTGATGCGCAGGAGCCAGCCGGTGGAATTGTCCTGGTCCGGGATCAGCTCGCAGTCCCCGGTATCGATGTAGTACACCCCGGCCAAAGGACCGGCCGGGCGGGAACCCTTGGGCACTTCCACAACACCCGGCCCGGCGGCTTGGACGCCCCGCCCTTTGCCCCGCTTGGCCATCAGCTATCCCCCGCATTGTGCATGTTTCAACCCTAGTTCACCGGCAGCCCCTGACGCGGCCCCGGACGCGGCCAGCCCGCGGGACCAAAGCCCCTACACATTCCCGGGCCGCAGGGTTCTACTGGGGCTGCACATAGTGCCGGGCGAAGGGGTGCGTCCGACGAGCCGGGAGGAAAAATGTCGGCACCCACAGGGCAGCAGGGCGGCACCGTGGCGGTCGGCTACGGCGGATCCGGGGCCGCCCAACTCGCTGTTCGCTGGGCGGCCGAATACGCGGCCGCGGCCGGGCTGGACCTCCTGGTGATCCACGCCTGGGTGTGGCCGGTTTTCACGAAGAACCTGGGCCCTGTCAAGGGCGTGGCCGGCAGCGGGCTGCGGCATTCCGCGGAAGCCGTCCTCGCCGAGGGCATCGAGCTGGCACGCGGCGCCGCACGCGAAGCGGCCGCTGGCGCACCGCTGGGGGCCGAGCGCGCCGTTACCGGGCAACAGCCGGAACGTCCGGGCCCCGCCGTCGACGGCGTCATGGAGGCCGGGCTCCCGGCGCCCGTGCTGCGCGACGCCTCCCGGGACGCACGGCTGCTGGTAGTGGGCAGCCGGGGCCTCGGCGCCGTCCTGGGCCAGGTGGCCGGCTCGGTCTGCGTCGATCTGGCCGGCTCGGCACCCTGCCCGGTGATGATAATCCGGCGCCCGCGCCGCCGGGCCCACCCCGTTGTCGTGGGAGTCGACGCCTCGCCCCGCAGCCCCGCCACGGTGGCCGAGGCCATCCGGTTGGCCAAAGTCCTCGGCGCCCCGCTGCACCTCGTCCACGTCGATCCATTGCGCGGCGGGGCACGGGAAGAGCACGGCCGCCATGCCCTGCTCCACGGCCAGGATCTGCTCGAGCGCGCCATCGACGAGGCCCGCGGGATGGCGCCCGGGCTGGAGGTTGCCGGCGTCCTGCGTGAGGGCCATGCGGCCCGGGAGCTCCTCGACGCCGCGGACGACGCCGACGTGCTGGTGCTCGGGACCCACAACCCTGCGGCCGGAGCCGGCAACACGGTCTCCGCCGTGCTGCACAAGGCGCGCTGCAACGTGCTAGTCACCCGCTAGCCGCCGCCAGCGCAACCGATTCGGACCTGCAGACGCTGCAAGAAGGAGGCCGCGGTGCGAGCATGGCAAGTTGGACTTCCGGGCCCCATGTCCACCGGCCCCCTCGTGGCAGCCGACCGCCCGGATCCTGTGCCGGGACGCGGCGAAGTCCTGCTGAAAGTGCGGGTCTGCGGTGTGTGCCGCACGGACTTGCACCTGGCCGAGGGCGACCTCACGCCGCGCCATGCCGGGGTCATCCCGGGCCACGAGGTAGTGGGTGAGGTGATCGGGCAGGGACCGGGGGCCGCCAGGTTCGGCATCGGCGAACGGGTGGGCGTGGCCTGGCTGGGCGGCACCTGTGGCGCCTGCCGGTTCTGCCTGCGCGGCCAGGAAAACCTCTGCCTGTCCCCCACGTTTACCGGCTGGGACCGCGACGGCGGGTACGCCGAGCTCATCACCGTGGCGGAGAACTTCGCCTACCGGATCCCGGAGACGTTCAGCGATGAGGAGGCTGCGCCGCTCCTGTGCGCAGGCATCATCGGCTACCGGGCCCTGACCCGGGCCGAACTGCCGATCGGCGGACGGCTGGGCATCTATGGGTTCGGCGGCTCCGCGCATCTGGCGGCCCAAATCGCCCTTTACCGGGGTGCGCGCGTGTACGTCATGACCCGGTCCGCGCAGGCTCGCGCGCTGGCCCTGGACCTGGGCGCGACGTTCGCGGGCGGGGCCGAGGAACAACCGCCCGATCCCCTGGATGCCGCGATCCTCTTCGCCCCCGCGGGCGGGCTGGTGCCGGTTGCGCTCCGGGCCCTGGACCGCGGCGGGACGCTCGCCGTCGCGGGCATCCACCTGAGCGATATTCCGTCGCTGCACTACGCCGACGAGCTCTTCGAAGAGCGCCAGTTGCGCAGTGTCACAGCCAACACCAGGGCCGACGGCGAGGAGTTCTTCCGGCTCGCCGCCGAGATCCCGCTCCGCCCGACCACTGTGCCGTACCCGTTCGAGGCCGCGGACCGGGCCCTGCGGGACCTGGCGGAGGACCGGATCACCGGAGCAGCCGTGCTGCACATGGACGCGACATAGCCCGGAACCACCCCAAGCAAGTCACCGCACCGACGCCAGGGACACGCCAGCGCGGCGGCAGCTGTGGGCGACTCCGTCATGGCCCAGTCCTACCGGCGGTCGCTGCGGAGTAACAGCGGCCTTTGGCCCGGCCGCGCTCAGCCCAGGACTGCATCGAGGGTGGTGAAGCCGTAGCCGGCCTGGCGGATGCGGCTGATGACCTGGGGCAGGGCAGCGGCGTCCAGGGTGGTGCCGTCGTCGGGGTTGGAGCCGATGTGCATCAGGACAATTTCCCCCGGCTGCAGGCCCGACAGGACGCGGTCCGCCACGACCTGCGCCGTCACTC
Source organism: Arthrobacter sp. P4_F11 (assembly GCF_056401395.1). Classification (NCBI taxonomy): domain Bacteria; kingdom Bacillati; phylum Actinomycetota; class Actinomycetes; order Micrococcales; family Micrococcaceae; genus Arthrobacter; species Arthrobacter sp. P4_F11. Next base: position 181,506 of record NZ_JBFUJK010000007.1, on the reverse strand, counting down.
CGCCGCTGGTGCCTTTCCAGCCCAGGGTGTCGACGCTCCAGCGGACGGGAAGGTAGCCGAGGTTGTTGACGGTGGCGATGGTCCTGGCATCGCGGTCGCCGAAGGGAAACCGGAAGAGCGGCCGCGGGTCAGCCCCGGCCGTCCGGATGGCCTCTTCGGCCGACCGGACCTGGTCCTTGATGCCGACGTCGGGCAGCCCGGTGAATGCCGGATGCGTCATGGAATGGTTGCCCACCCGGTGCCCGCCGGCGACGATCGCCGCCACTCCTCCGGGGTTCGCGGCAGCCCAGCTGCCGGTAAGGAAGAACGTGGCCCGCACGTCCGCGGCGGCGAGACTCTGCAGGATGCTCGGCAGTCCGGCAGCGTTGGCGCCGGCGTCGAAGGTCAGGGCCACTACGGTTCCGGCGCCCGGGATGCTCTCGACGTCGTGGCCGGCGAGCGCGGCGGGGAACCGCGCCGCGGGGGGCACCGCAGGCGGCACGGGAGCGGCTTCGGTTGGTTCTGGTGCCGGCGGCGGGACGGGAACCGGCACGGCCGGCGCAGGCAGGCTGGTGCCCGGGGGCGGCGATGCCGCGGTCGTCAAGGCAGGGGTCTGTGTCTCGGAGGCGGAGGCAGTTGCGGGGATGGAGGCAGTTGCGGAGGCGGATCCGGATGCCGTCGCGGTGACAGGCGTAAATGCGGGCGGGAACGCCGTCGGCGTCCCCGGCAACAGCAGGACCGCGACGCCGGCGGCGAGCAGCCCGAGCGCAGCCACGACGGCCGCGATCATCATCAGCCGGCGCCGGCCGCCGCTAATCATGGACCGCATGGTTCACTGTGGCCCCACCGGTCACGGCCGGTCCAGTGCTGAAAGGCCCGCGCGGCCTTGTCGCAGCGTAGGAGGACGCCGGAATCAAGCCGGAATCAAGCTGGAATCAGGCCGTCCGCACGGTACCGGTCGAACAGCTGCAGGAAGGCGTCTTCCGTGCGGCGGTACCCGGTGAAACCGGCGAGCCGGCTCTTGCTCATGTCCGTGACCACCTCGAGGTTCCGGCCCAGGTCGCCGTCCGTGTGCCACCAGGAGGCGACCTGCGCGAGGTCGGGTTCGGCCAGCCCATGGCGGGCGGCGATGCCCGACCACACGCCTTCCATGCCGCTCATTTGCTGCTCCAATGGCCGCGGTTCGTTGCTGTAACCCACCGGCTCGACCCCGAAGTAGTCGGCCAGCGCAGGCCACATGCGCCGCCAGCGGAAGACATCGCCGTTGACGATGTTGTAGGCCTGGTCGCCAACGTTGTCCGCTGTGGCCGCCCAGATCATGTGGTCCGCCAGCAGTCCGCTGTCGGTCATGTCCGTGAGGCTGTTCCACTGCGTCTCGGAGCCCGGGAAGATGAACGGCTGGCCCAGTTCCTTACAGATGGATGCCTGAACGGCGAGGGTGAGCCCCATGTTCATGGCGTTCCCGACCGCATGCCCGATCACCGTATGCGCCCGGTGCACGGACCAGCCAAAGCCCTGCTTCGCGGCCGCAGCCCACAACTCGTCTTCCTGGGCGTAGTAGAAGTTCGGCGTCGGCAGCCTCGGCTCGCTCTCCCGAAAGGGGGTGTCCGGCATTTCCCCGGCCGCATACGCCTCAAACGGGCCCAGATAGTGCTTCAGCCCGGTCATGAGGGCGACGTGCTTCACAGGCTTGCCGTTGAGGCTGGCGAGGACGTTCCGCAGCATGCCCGCGTTTGTGTCGATGTTCTCTTGTTCGGTCTTCCGCCTGGACCAGGCGGTGTAGAACACATGGGTGGGCGAAACACCTGCCAGGGCCTGGCGCAGGTTCTCCACGGATGTCAGGTCCGCGCTCACATGGCGTACGTCACGGCGGCGGAGGGGATTGCGGGAGAGCCCCACCACGTCCCAGCCCTCCTCGGCGAGCCTGTCCACCAGGGCGGATCCGGCAATTCCGCTTGCCCCCACCACCAGGGCGGTCCGGGTGTCGACGGTCTCTGAACTGCTTCGCACGTCATTCCTCCTGGCATCGCTTGTGCTGCGCCGCGCCCATTGCATGTATCGGGTCCCTGCGCGCCGGCCCGCTTGATCGGGACGGCTGCTCGTCCAGCCTCTCATGCCGGGGTCCGGGGACGGTCCGGGAGGCCGTCCCGGCAAGCCGGTCGCGGCCGCGCAGTAGGATTCAGGGAGACGCCAAAACTGATACGAAGCTAAGGCGGAACATCCGTGAAATTCGTACTCCGGTATCCGCTCGTGGCCGGGACCCTCGTCGTCCTGCTGGCCGTGCTGGTCTTGCTGTTCTCCGGGCAGGAAGGCATAGCCCGGGCCGTTGCGAGCGTCTATGCCCTGGCCGTGGCGGCCTACCTCGCCGTCGGGATGGCGCGCCGGCTCGCAGGCGGCCAGTTCGGCATCGACATCCTGGCCGTCACGGCAATCGTCAGCACCGTGCTGGTGGGCGAGTACGTCGCCTCGATGATCGTCGTACTCATGCTCGCGGGCGGCACTGCCCTTGAGGACTACGCCGCCGGCCGGGCCAAGGGCGAACTCACCGCGTTGCTCGAACGCGTCCCGCAGACGGCCCACCGGGAGCGCAACGGCTCCGCCGCCGGAACCCACACAGCCGGAACCCCCGCCGCCGCCGGAACCCCAACGGAGAGCCAACACGAGGACGTGGCGGCCGCCGACGTCGAGATCGGGGACATCCTGCTGGTCAGACCCGGCGAGGTGGTCCCGTTGGACGGCGTCCTGCTCTCCGAGACCGGCTCTTTCGATGAGTCCTCGCTCACCGGGGAGAGCCTGCCGGTGGAGCGGTCCGCCGGGGACGGGCTCATGAGCGGTTCGCTGAACGGTGAGGCCGCGGTCCGGATGCGGGTCACGGCGCGCATGGAGGATTCGCAGTACAGCCGGATCGTCGCCCTCGTGCAGGAGGCGGCGGACAGCAAGGCGCCCATGGTCCGGCTCGCCGACCGCTATGCCGTGCCGTTCACGGCCCTCGCGTACGTGCTCGGCGCCGTGGGCTGGATCATCAGCGGCAGCCCGGAACGCTTCGCCGAGGTCCTCGTGGTGGCCACGCCGTGCCCCCTGCTGATCGCAGCGCCGGTGGCGTTCCTCGGCGGCATGAGCCGCGCCGCGCACTCCGGTGTCATCGTCAAGTACGCCGGGGTGCTGGAACAGCTGAGCCGGATCAAAACGGCCGCCTTCGACAAGACAGGGACCCTCACGTACGGCCGCCCGTCCCTGCTGCGTATCCGGACCGCCGGGCCCCTCGCAGAGGACGAGGTCCTGCAGTTGGCGGCGTCCGCGGAACAGTATTCCTCGCATGTCCTGGCCGCCTCGGTGATGGAGGCCGCCCGGAACCGGGCCCTGCCCTTCGCGGCCGCCACCGAAGCCACCGAATTCGCCACCCACGGGGTCCGCGCCAGGTTCGACGGCCAGGACGTGGTGGTGGGCAAGCCCGCGTTCGTCGCAGAGTGGGCGTCCGGCGTGGCGGAGGAGGGGCTGGCCAGCGGCGAGCTCGCCATCTACGTCGGTGCCGGCGGAAAATTCGTGGGCGCCCTGGTGATGAGCGATCCCATCCGCAAAGAGACCCGCCGCACCCTCGCCGACCTCAAGGCCCTGGGCGTACGCCGAACGGTCATGCTGACCGGTGACGCGCTCGCCACGGCCCGGCACATCGCGGACGAGGCAGGGCTCACCGACGTCCGCGCCGAATGCCTGCCGCGGGACAAGGTCGAGGCCGTCAGGTCGCTGCCGGACCGTCCGGTCATGATGGTCGGCGACGGCGTCAACGATGCCCCCGTCCTGGCGGTCGCCGACGTCGGAATCGCCATGGGCGCCCGCGGCTCGACGGCGGCCGGCGAATCGGCCGACGTCGTGATCATCCTCGATGACCTTTCCAAGGTGGGGACCGCCGTCCGGATCGGGCAACGCACCGTGCAGGTGGCCCTGCAGAGCATCTGGATCGGCATCGGCCTGAGCGTGGCCCTCATGCTGGCCGCGGCCGCGGGCTACGTGCCGGCCATCGCCGGCGCCCTGTCCCAGGAACTGGTGGACCTCGCCACGATCCTCAATGCCCTGCGTTCACTCGGCCCCGGCCGCCACGGCGCCGCCAGCCCGGTGCGGTCCCGGGAAAGCGCGCGGCAGGCCCCGCTACCGGGATGACTATTTCCTGGCTGACTCTGTCTCTGCTGCCGCGACGGCTGACTCAGTCTCCGCTTCCGCGATCCGCGGCACGGTCTTGAGGTAGCTGTCCGGGTTCAGGGAGATCGAGTCGATCCCTTCGCGCACCAGGAACGCGGCGAACTCCGGGTGGTTGCTCGGTCCCTGCCCGCAAATGCCGATCTTGATGCCGGCGGCGTGGGCCTTGCGGATGGCCTCGCTGATCATCGCCATCACGGCCTCGTCCCGCTCATCGAAGAGCGCCGCGAGCTGGCCGGAGTCACGGTCCACGCCCAGGACCAGCTGGGTGAGGTCGTTGGAGCCGATCGAGAACCCGTCGAACCGCGTGGCGAACTTCTCGGCCAGGACCACGTTGGAGGGGATTTCGCACATCATGTAGACCTGCAGCCCGTTGCTGCGGCGGACCAAACCATGCTCGGCCATCACGGCCAGGACCTTGTCCGCCTCCTGCGGCGTGCGGCAAAACGGCACCATGACAATCACGTTGGTGAACCCGAGCTTCCCGCGGACACGTTTGAGCGCGGCGCATTCGAGCGCGAACCCCTCGCGGTAACGGGGGTCGTAGTAGCGCGAGGCGCCGCGGAACCCGAGCATGGGATTCTCTTCCGGTTCCTCGAAGGCGCCACCGCCGAGCAGGTGGGCGTATTCGTTGGTCTTGAAGTCGCTGAGCCGGACAATCACGGGGCGCGGGTAATACGGCGCGGCGATCTTGGCGATCCCCAGCGACAGGGCGTCCACGAAGTACTCGGCCGGGTCCGCATAGGCCTGCGCCAGCTCCCGGATCTGGTGCGCCTCGGCCGGATCCGTGACCCGTTCCGGGTGGACAAGCGCCATGGGATGGACGCGGATCAGGCTGCTGATGATGAATTCCATCCGGGCAAGCCCGACGCCGTCCGCCGGCAGCCGCCACCACTGGAAGGCCGCGGCTGGGCTGGCGATGTTGACCATGACGGCCGTGCGCGTCGCAGGCAGCGCGCCGAGGTCCACCTCTTCGGTTTCGAACGCCAGGGTGCCGTCGTAGACCCGGCCCAGATCACCTTCGGCGCAGGAGATCGTCACGGGCCGGCCCTCGGCCAGGACGGCCGTGGCGTTGCCGGTTCCGACGACGGCGGGAACACCCAGCTCCCGGCTGACGATCGCCGCGTGGCTCGTGGGGCCGCCGTGGTCCGTGACGATGCCGGCTGCCCGTTTCATGATGGGCACCCAGTCCGGGTCGGTCATTTCGGTCACGAGGATGGCGCCGTCGCGGAACGCCGCGATGTCCGCCGCGGTCCGGATGACGCAGGCCGTGCCGTGCGCAATCGAGTCGCCGATGGCCGATCCGGTGGCGAGCACGGGCCCCTGTTCCAGCAGGTGGTGGATGGTGAACTGCGGCCCGGTCCGGCGTGACTGGACCGTCTCGGGCCGGGCCTGGACCATGAAGAGTTCCCCGGTCTCGCCGTCGCGGGCCCATTCCATGTCCATGGGCCGGCCGTAGTGGTTTTCGACCGTGACGGCCCAGCGGGCGAGGGCGAGGATCTCGGCGTCGCCCAGCACGAAGGCCCGGCGCTCGGCCTCCGAGGTGTCCACCATCCGGGTGCGGGCGCTCCCGCCGCGGCTGTAGACCATTTTCCGGGCCTTGGAGCCGAGCGATTTCTCGATGATCGGGGTGATGCCCTCCGCGGCCGCGGACTCTGTCAGGAGCGGCTTGAAGACCAGGTACTTGTCCGGATTGATGGTGCCCTGGACGACGGTTTCGCCAAGGCCCCAGGCCGCGCTGATAACGGCGGCGCGGGGAAAGCCCGAGTCGGTATCGATGGAGAACATCACCCCGGAGGCGCCGACGTCGGAGCGCACCATCCGCTGGACGCCGATCGAGAGGGCGACGTCCATGTGGTCGAAGCCCTTGACCTCGCGGTAGCTGATGGCCCGGTCCGTGAAGAGTGAGGCGTAACAGCGGCGGCAGGCGTCCAGCAGTTCCCGCTCACCCGCGATGTTCAGGAAGGTCTCCTGCTGCCCGGCGAAGCTCGCGTCCGGGAGGTCCTCCGCCGTCGCGCTGCTGCGCACGGCCACGGCGAGCCGGTCCATGCCGGCCCGGTCCCCCAGGGTCCGGTAGTGGGCGCGGATGGCGTCGGCGATGTCGCCGGGGAACTCGCTGGCCAGGAACAGGTCCCGGATGGCGTCTCCGGTGGCGCGCAGTGTGGCGTCCCCGGCCCGGTAGGCGGCAATGCGCGATCGCATGGCGGCGTCGATCCCGTTGGCCGCGACGAACGAGCGGTACGCGGCGGCTGTGGTGGCGAACCCGTCAGGGACCCGTATCCCCTCGCCTTGGAGGGTCCGGATGAGCTCGCCGAGCGAGGCGTTCTTCCCGCCGACCAGCGGGACGTCGGCCATGCCGATCTCGTCAAACCACATCACGGGCGATTCAGCCATCACAGCACTCCTGTGGATTGTCGGTGGACCCATACTGCGCGGGATCGGTGTTCCTGGGTCAGGGGCTTTGGACCCGCGCGCCCCCTCCGGCTACTGTGCCGGCTGCCCCGGGCCGCCGCCGTCGAAATCGCCGGACACCTGCGGGATCGCCGGAACTATACGGCGATGTCGGGCGGATCCGGCGAACTCGAGGGTGCGGGGTCGCGCGGGGTGCGGGGGGTGCCGGGTCGCGCGCATCCGGCGAACTCGCGGCTAGGGGGCGGCGTCACGTGCGTTAGTCTTCGGCGGCGCTGATCCCGAACTCGCTCTTGAGCCGCACGCGGGCACCGCGCTCAACCAGTGTGGGTATGTAGGTCCGGATCCGGCCTGCGTTCAGGGCATCGAATTCCTCGCCGACGATCCCGGCGATGTGCATCCGCGGTACGTGCGGAAACCTGGCAGCCAGACGCTCGACAACCTGATCAATGCTGGGTTCTTTCGCATCGTCCGTCACTTCTTCAGTGTGGAGCGGCCGGGTCCCGGCGTCAATGAATCTTCAGCCGGCAGGCGGCAGCAGGTGGCCCAGGCTCCGCAGGTAGGTGCCAAAGCCGTGGGGCGCCCGGGCATGGGTCCGGCCGGAGGTCATGACCCTGATGCTGTCCGTTGCGGTGACCGTAAAGGCGCGGCTGCGGAGGCTGTGCACCAGGGTCCGGTCTTCTTCGGACGTGACCCGGGCGAACCCTCCGGCGGCAAGATAGGCGGAAGCCCGGACCCCGAAATTCGCGCCATAGATATGGGGGTGGTCCTCGCGGAAGGGGTGGCGTTCGTGCCAGCGCCGGAGCAGCTCAGGGTCCATCCCGGCGGGGTCCGGTTCCACGGAACCCAGCACGGCGTCGGCCCCGGCCTCGGCGAACGCCAGCTGGTGCACCAGCCAGTTCTCCGGCACGCGGGAATCGGCGTCGGTGTTGGCCAGCCAGGTCCGACCGGCCCAGGGCGGCGGCGTCCAGCGCTGGCCGGGCGGCCGCCGCCGGGTCACGCCGATGCCGGAGGCCCGGACGCCAGCGGCCCGGCTGGCGCCGGCGCTGCGGTAGCTGACCGCCAGTGCGCTGAAACGCGGGTCCGAGGCTGCGAAGCCGGCCATGACGGCGGCGGAGCCGTCCGTGCAGCTGTCCAGTACCACCGTCACCCGGGTCTCGACGTCGGACCGGACCCTGTGCAGGGCGTCCGCGGATCGCTGGACGGCCTCCAACGCCAGTTCCAGGTGGTCTTCCTCGTTGTTTGCGGGCATGACGACGGCGACCCGGTCGATGCGGTGCCCGCGCGGCAACGGCAGCGCCGTCATCGGGGTCACCGCATCCGTTCCGGGCCGCCCAGGCCCGGCACGGCACCCGGTACAGCGTCCGGGGCAAGGAACACCTCGAGCACAAAGTCGCGCTCCTGGTAAGTCCCGCTGCCGGCCCAGCCCAGGTGCCGCCGGGCCGCGGCGTGGACCGCGTCGCCGTCGAGTTCCCAGCCGGAAATGGGGTGCCGCCAGTGGCACAGCGCGAGGGTCCCGCCAGGCATGAGCGAGCCTTGAATCCGGTCGAACAGTCCCGCGAGCTCTGCCGGTGAGAGGTAGTAGCCCACCTCTGAAACCACGATCAGGTCGAACGATCCGTCCGGCCACTCGTTCGGGACGGTCAGGTGTCGCGTCGTCGCCGCGGGCAGGTGCGCGAGCCGCCTGGCGGCACGGTCCAGCGCGGCGCCGCTGGCATCGACGGCGAGGAAGCTTCCGCACCGCGGCGCGAGTTCCACGCTCAGAGTCCCGATGGAGCAGCCGATCTCCAACCCGGACGTGTAGCTGCTGCCGGGCAGCGCGGCGAGCGTGAGGGTGCGTTTGCGCTGTTCGTACCAGCTCGACGTGTACTGCCAGGGGTCCTCCTCCCGGGCGTGGACCGCATCGAACACGCGCTCCGCGTCGCCCGCGGCGAAGGGCCGCCGGGACCCGCCATCCGCCCCGCCGTCGCCGGTGCCGTCCGCATGACCGTCGCCGTGGCCGTCGGCCGGCGCGACCGCGGGGTGCCAGGCAAATGTCTCCCAGGTCCGCGCAAAGTGTGCCAGGAAGGCCGGAGGCAGGAGCACCTCGTCGCCCGGCAGCCCGGAGAGCGGGCGGACCTGGGACACATGTGCCGCCATCGCGGCGGCCTTGGCCTCAAGCTCTGCCGGGCGCAGCGGCAGCCGGAACCAGCCGCGCCATGCGCCGCCGGCCGGGTCGCCGCCGGCATCCGGCGCGCCTGGTGCCGCCCACAGCCAGTACCAGATGGGGTACTCGAGGAGGGCGTGGCCCGCCGCGGCGCTGAGCCCGGCGGCAACGGATCCGAGGACGTCGTGGTCGGTGTGTCCATCAGAGCGGTAAGGCGCCACGAGAACCACCTCGTCCGCGGCGCGACCGCACACGGCCGCCGCCTCCCGGACCGCGTCCCGGACGGCCTTCCGGATCTCTTCCCGGTGCCCGGCGAGGTGACCGTCGGGCAGGCCCAGGCACTGCCACGCCACGTCCCCGGCCCCGTTCCCGACCCCGGAAAGGCGTTTCAGGGCATCGCCGAACTCCTGCAGCCGTACCGCCGCGAGCTGTTCCGGCGTCGTCGTTGGCGAGCCGGGGTGGGATCCTTCCCCCGCCGTGCACAGCAGCACCCGGACCGTGGCACCGACGGCGTGCAGCCGGGCCAGCAGCCCGCCGGCCCCGAGCGACTCGTCGTCCGGGTGCGCGGCCAGGACAACGAAGGCCCGGCCGGCGAGCGCCGCGTCATCCAGCGGCAGGTCCGGCAGCCCGGCGGCACGGCTGCCGGCCCAGGCGGCCTCGGTGGTCCCGGCGTCGTTGTGGGTGAAGGTCACCATGGGTTGCTTTCGGCCAGCGCCAGGGCGCCCAGCTGCGCGTCGTCGCGCATCGCGTGGTGCTGGCGGATGTACAGGGCGAGATCGGCCATCCGTTTTCCGTAGCGCTCGTCAAAGGCGAGCGGGGCCGGACCGAGATTTTGGCTCACGAGCGTCTGGACGCGTTCGACGGCGGCGGCCACGCTGCCGCGCACGCGCAGGGCTTCCTGCCACGCACCGCGGTCCGAGAGTTCGCCGGCGTCGATCCTCGCGGCCGTGCCGGCCAGGTAGGCGGTCAGGGCGGCCAGCGTTCGGTCAATCTCGCCGAGGTGGGCCAGTGCAATCTGGTCCGGTTCCCGTCCGCCGTCGGCGGCGTGCCGCAGGGAGTCGGCGAAGCTGCGCGCCACGGCGACGGCGCCGCCGAGCCAGCAGGCGGCCACGCCCATGCCGCCCCACGCGAAACCCGGGCGCTGATAGTACCAGCCGGCGCCGCCGAGGGGCACGGCGGAAACGGCCTCGAAGTGGACTGTGCCGCTGGGAATCTCGCGCAGCCCCCGGCTGGTCCACTCCGGATTCGCGAAGCCCACCCCGTTCGCGTGGAGGTCGACGGCGAAGGCGGCCCGGCCGCCGGCCTCCAGATGGGCCGTCAGCACGGCATGGTCCAGCTGGGCGGCGAGCGAGCACCAGGGCTTGGATCCCTGCAGGATCCAGCCATCTGCGGCTTCCTTGGCTTCGAGCCGCAGGCCGGGCACCTCGGCGGCGAACACACCCCAGGTCCCCTCGAAGTCGGCATCGTCCGGGTCCGGGCAGTCCCGGCCGTGCCGTGCCGCCTCATCGCCGGCTTGGGCCAGGATCGCCACGGCATCCAGGTGTGGTTCCAGCACCCGTCCGGCGGCGACATCGACGGCGGTCGCGGAGGCCAGAATCTCCCACAGGAACGCGGTCCGGCCGTCCCCTGGTTTGGGCGCCGCCGCCGCGGCCGCCTTGGCCAGCTCCAGCAGCGCCGGCACATCGCCGACGGCGTCCTGCGCCTCGGACAGCAGGGGGCTGATCGTCTCCAGCTCCGCGGCCGCGGAGCTGATCCGGACAGGTAGGGGGTGGTGCGAGATGGGGATCCCGTTCATTTCGGCGGCCTGTGTTCCTTCGGGCTGGGCGGATCGGGCTGGGCGGATCGGGCTGGGCGGATCGGGCTGGGCCCGGCCACGTGGCTGAAGTCCTGCGCGTCCGCGGCCGCGCCGCCATCGCTGGCGCCGTCGACAAGTAATCTAAGCATACTTAGCACTTGGGGGTGGCCGGGCGCTTCACGGGGTCGGCTGCCACCGGCGCGTTCGCCCCGGCGGACAATCTCTTGCACCTAGCGGACGATCGCGAGGGCGAAGCCGTCCCAGCCTTTCGAACCCACGGTCTGGATCACGGTGCCGTCCAGCCGAGGGTCATCGCCCATCATCTGGAGGGTGCTGATGATTCCGGGGGCGTTGACCGGGTCCATCGACGCGTCCAGCACCGCACCCTCCCACACGACGTTGTCCACCACGATGGTGGTGCCGGGCCGGCCAAGCCGGATGGCCCAGTCCAGGTAGTGCGGGTTGTTTTCCTTGTCGGCATCGATGAACACGAAATCGAAGGGCGGCCCGGCCTCGCTTTCCAGCTCGGGCAGGGTGTCCAGCGCCGCGCCGACCCGGATGTCCACCTTGTGGCCCAGCCCGGCGTCGTCAACGTTGGTGCGCGCGACGCGGGCGTGCAGGGGGAGGTATTCGCAGGTGACCAGCCGGCCGTCGTCGGGCAGTCCCTGGGCCATCCAGATGGTGCTGAAGCCGGCCAGCGTGCCGATCTCCAGGACGCGGCGGGCACCGGAGAGCTGGACCAGCAGTTTCAGGAGTTTGCCGGCGTTGGGGGCGACTTCGATGGGCGGCATGCCTGCCTCAAGCGCGCTGGTGACGGCGCGCTTGAGTGAACGGTCCGGGCGGACCACCGCGTCGGAGAGGAAGTTCTCGACGGCGACCCAGCCGGGGGCGGATTGATGCTCGATCATGCCCCCAGTGTTCCAGCCGCCCGCGCCCGGCGGTACCCCTCCGGGCGCGCCGTTCCCGCCGGCGTTTCGGCGTCCGGTCCGGCTCAGTACGCCTAGTTTCCCGGCCGGGTTGGGATTTGCGGGCCGGTCCCGCCGGCGCCCTGCCCGTCGATGGCGTTTTCCAGCCGTTCCACCTTGCCGGTCAGCTCGCCGCTGTAGCCCGGCCGGATGTCCGCCTTGAGGACCAGCGAGACGCGCGAACCGTAGGCGCCCACCGCGTCCGTGGCCCGCTTGACGACGTCCATGACCTCGTCCCAGTCGCCCTCGATCTCGGTGAACATGGAACTCGTCCGGTTGGGCAGGCCCGACTCCCGGACGATCCGCACCGCCGCCGCGACGGCGTCGTGGACCGACGCGTCGCCGGGCGCTTGCGCGTTGGCTGGGTCACCGGAGGGTGCTACGGAGAATGCGACCAGCATGTGGTGGTTCCCTTCACTCAGTCAGGACACCGGGGGCGAAAACTTCCGGGCTGTCCGGCACTAGTCTTTCACGCGATTCCAGCCCGGCAGCGGCCGGGGGCACCTCCGCCACCGTCACATAAGTCACTACCCGCCGGTAACAGGTTCGCGCACCCTTCGCGTTGCTACCCTAGGCAAATGAACCGGGCAGTAGACCGCAGGCCGCTCCGCGCAGATGCCGCGCGCAACGTGGACAAAATCATCGCCGCGGCCCGCCAGTGCTTCCGCGAGCACGGCCCCGAGGTGCCGCTGCAGACCATTGCCGTCACCGCCGGCGTGGGTCCCGCCACCCTTTTCCGGAATTTCGCCGACAAGGAAGAGCTGGTGCTCGCTGCCCTGAACCAGCAGCTCCGGCTGCAGGTGGATCCGGCCATCGATGAGGCCCTGGCCGATCCTGACGCCGCCGCAGGGCTCTTTCGGGTCATCGATGCCACGATGCATGTCGCCAGCGAAGAAGCCAACCTGCTGGGAGCTGTCGCGGGCCGGCGCGGGCTGCTGACCGGGATCACGGGCGGCCTGATTGAATCCATCGCCGTGCTGCTGGGCCGGGGCCAGGGGCAGGGCACCCTGCGCAGCGATATTTCCATGACGGACATGATCCGCCTGCTGGCCATGCTGATCGGCGTCGTGGACACCATGGAGCCGGGCTCCGACGCGTGGCGCCGGCCCGTGGCGCTGGTTGAGGACGCCATCCGGACGGAGCGGCCGGACCGGGCGTTGCCGCCGCAGGCCCCGCTGACGGGCACCGCGTTCGACGCCGTTCTCGGCTAGCACCCATAAGCGCCGGTTCCTGCAGGTGCCCCGACAGCCCGGTGCCCGGCGCTAGTCTTCGGCCGGCTTTTCCTTGGCTTCGAGAAGGTGTTGCTGAAGCTTCTCTTCGGCTTCCCGACGGCGGCGGGACATTTCGCGCATTTCACGGGTGGACTCAGCCCCGCCGGAAACATACGGCTCGTGCTGCTTGGTGCGCTGATCCTTGCGCGGCTCCGCGGCCTGCTGCTCCGCGGCCTGCTGCTCCGCGGCCTGCTCGTCGGCAGCCTCCCGGTCGGCAGCCGGCAGCTCGCCGTCGTGTTCAGTCATGTTCGAATGCTCCCATGCGATCCCGGCACCAAGTAGGGACTAAAGACCGTTCCGGCCCACCCACAGCCGGTCCGCGGCCCAGCGCGGTCAGGCGTCCCACGAACGGGTCAGTCCCAGCCGAGCAGCCGGAGCCCGGCGGCCGCGGCCGCACCGGCGATCACCACCACGAGGAACGGCGCGCGCAACCATAAGGCGATGCCCGCCGCCGCCAAGGCGCCCAGCCGGGCGTCCAGGACGAGCGACTGGCCGGAGGCGACGGCATTGACCACCGTCAGGGACGCCAGCAGCCCGATTGTCATGGTCCCGGCCATCCTGGACATCCGCGGGTTGCGGAGCAGGCTGGCCGGCACCAGGTAGCCGAGCAGCTTCCAGGCGTAGGCGAGCAGGCAGGAGAGCAGCAGCCACATCCAAAGGTTCATGCGTCGTCTCCGGAGCGTTCGCCGCGGGAATCGCGGGCAGGGTCGTGGTGGTGGTGGCGCACGTGGTCCTCCGCGTACGGATCGACGTCCGGTTCCAGGCCCTCGTCGCTGCGGCCGTGGCTGAACCAGCCGATCCCTGCCGCGACCACGGCGGCGACGAGGATCGGCACTCCCGGGGGCACGTACGGCACGGCCAGCACGGTGGCCAGCGCGCAGACCACCGCGATGGCCACAGGTTCCCTGCCTTTCAGCCGCGGCCAGAGCAGGCCCAGGAAGGCCGCCACGGCGGCGCCGTCCAGTCCCCACTGTTTGGGATCCCCGAGTGCTCCGCCGGCCAGTGCGCCGAGGGCGGTGAACAGGTTCCAGAGGACAAAGACGCCGATTCCGGCGGTCCAGAAGCCGCGTTTCTGCTCGTCGGGGTCCGTCTGCCCGGTGCTGGTGGCGGTGGACTCGTCGATGGTCAGTTGGGCGGCGGCAAACTTCCGCCACCCGCGCGGCTGCAGGAGGGCGTTGATCTGCATGCCGTAGATGCCGTTGCGCATGCCCAGCAGCGTCGCGGCGCCCATCGCGGCGACGCCGGACCCGCCTCCGGCCACCACGCCGATGAAGGCGAACTGCGAGCCGCCGCTGAACAGCAGCAGGCTCAGCGCCATGGTTTGCCAGAAATCCAGGCCTGAGGTTACGGACAGCGCGCCGAAGGAGACGCCGTAGAGGCCGGTGGCGATGCTGATCGACAAACCGATCCGCACCGCCGGTGACTGCAGGATTTTCACGGGCGCCGGTTCCGCCGTGTCAAAGTCCAGGCCCATGCGATGAGGGGCGCCTGGAGCGGGAGCCGCAGGGTGTGCACGCGTCGCCGGCGCGGCGAGCCCTCCGGTCCGTAGGCTTTGCGCAGGGCGTCCACGTGGCCGGCGAGGAAGGCGGCGAACAGCGCCGTGACACAGCCCGCGGCGGCCCTCCGGGTGGCCGGGACCAGGAGCCCGACGGCGGCGGCGGCTTCCAGCAGCCCGCTCACTGCCACCCATTCCTCACGGGACAGGACGGCCAGGGGCCCGTTCGGCTGCTCGCCGGAGTCGTCCCGGCACAGGAAGTCGGGTACCACCGGGTGGAAAAATTCAGGCTCGCGGAAGTGCTTGGCGGCACTGGTGAGCAGCAGCGCGCTCATCGCTGCCGCGGACAGCGTCTGGAGGTCCGGGACGGGCCGGCGAAATGGCATGCAACAACTCAACCACAGCGGCCACGCCGGCCGTAATCCGCGGGGACGCAGGGGATGTGAAGATGTGAGCCCAGGTTCCTTGGAGCGGCCAGGCGGCTAGCGTGGGGGCCGGCTGTCCGCCATGAGCTGGGAGAGGACCTGGGCCGGCCAGTTGGTGGTGATCTCCTGGATCCCGAGTTTCCGGCACCGTTCGACGTCGTCCTCGGTGTCGACCGTCCACACCCGGCACCGCAGCCCCGAGGCGAGCCAGCGCTGAACGGCCGGGGCGTGCGTGCGGACGTACCCGATGCCGGGGCCGGCAATGCCCGCCTCGGCCGCCGCCAGGATCCGTTCCCCCTCAGCCTGGGCGGCCTTCATCACGTTGGCCAGCGCCCCGCCGGTCAGGGCACCGAGGCCCAGTTCCTCCCGGATGTCCGCCACATTGACGTCGTCCACGAGCTGGCAGACGGCCGCGGCCGGCACGGACTCCAGGAGGTGTTTTACGGAGTCGGGGCTAAAGCTCATGAAGGAAACGGTGATGTTCTCCAGCATCGACGTCCGCGGATCCCAGCCCTCGGCCCTCAGGACCTCCAGGGCCCGGTCCTCGAGTCTGAGCTGGTACGGGCTCGGGTGCTTGAACTCGATCGCCAGCCCGATCCCGCGGCCGGCCGCGCGCAGGATGTCGAGCAGGTCCGGCAGGGTCAGGAACTGCCCGGACTTGGCGCCGTAGGCCTCCGGGATCCGGGCTCCCTTCCAGGAGGAGAAGTCCAGTTCCTGGAGTTCTTGCAGGGTCCGGTCGGCCACCTGGCCGGTGCCGTCCGAGGTGCGGTCCAGGGTGGCATCGTGCAGGAGCACCACGTGCTGGTCCCGGGTCAGGTGGACATCGCATTCCACGCCGTCGGCGCCGTCGGCGATGGCCTGCAGGTACGCGGCCCGGGTGTGCTCGGCGAAGGTTCCGCTGGCGCCGCGGTGGGCATAGACCAAAGGCCGGGCAGCGGCAGGCTCATCAGTGGTCATGGTGCCACGTTAGCGGACCGTCCGTTTCGGTGGCGGGCTAGGCTGGGCTCATGCAGGTCAATACTGAGTCAACTTCCCTGACCGGCGCCGCGGGACGTCCGGGCGGCGCCCGGCCGGGCGGTCCCCCCGGACAGCGTTCCGCTGCCTCCAGCGACGTCGAGAAGGCCGCGGCGCTGCGCCGGATGAAGCTCCTGGCCCTCTCGCTGCTGGTCGTCATGGCGGTGGTCTTCATCGTCGCGTTCGCCCTGCAGAAGCAGTACCCGGGGTTCGAATACGTCCGCGCCGCGGCCGAGGGCGGCATGGTCGGTGCCCTCGCGGACTGGTTCGCCGTCACGGCCCTGTTCAAGTACCCCATGGGCATCAAGATCCCGCACACCGCGATCATCCCGCGCCGCAAGGACCAGATCGGCGCCTCGCTGGGCGAATTCGTGGAAACCAATTTCCTCTCCGAACAGGTGGTCCAGGAGAAGCTGGCGTCCGCAGACATTGCGCGCAAGGCCGGCGCCTGGCTGTCCAGCCCCGGCGGCCCGGACCGGGTCGCCAAGGAGGGTGCCGCCGTCATCCGCGGCGCGTTCAAGGTCCTCAACGACGACGACGTCCAGGCCGTGATCGAGTCCATGGTCCGCAAGCACCTGCTCACCCCGCCGTGGGGGCCGCCGGTGGGCCGCCTCGCCGAGCGGATTTTCGACGACGGGCACCACCATGCGCTGGTGGACCTAATGGTGGACCGCACCGTGGACTGGGTGCGGGACAACCAGGAGACGGTCAACAGGCTGGTCACCGACCGGTCCCCGACGTGGGTGCCCTCGTTCGTGGACGGGCTGGTGGGCGACAAGGTGTACGTGGAGATCCTCAAGTTCACCCGCGCCGTGCAGTCCGACCCGCAGCACCAGGTGCGCCTCTCGATCGACAAGTACCTCAAGGAACTCGCGCAGGACCTGCAGCATGATCCTGTCATGATCGCCCGCGCCGAGGGCATCAAGGCCCAGGTGCTCGGCGACCCGGAGGTCCGCGAGCTCGCCTCCCGCACCTGGGACACCATCAAGACGGCCCTGCTCACCGCCGTCGATGACCCGCACAGCGAACTGACCGTCAAGTTCAAGGCGGCCGTGCATGACTTCGGCACCCGGCTGCTGGTCGATCCCGAGCTCGCCGGCAAGGTGAACGCCTGGATCGGCGACGCGGCAGGCTACCTCGTGAAGACCTACCGCTCGGACATCGCGGGGGTCATCACGGACACCGTGGCCCGCTGGGATGCCGAAGAGACGTCGCAGAAGATCGAGCTGCAGGTCGGCAGGGACCTGCAGTTCATCCGGATCAACGGCACGGTGGTGGGCGCCCTGGCCGGGCTGGCCATCTTTACGCTGGCCACCCTGCTGTTCGGCTAGTCCCTTGGCTGCGCTAGGCGGCCGCAACCTTGGCCTTGGTCCTGCCGTGCATGGCGAAGATGGTGAAGACCAGCGCCGCGAGCGCTGTGGCGACGAGCAGCAGCAGCCCGATCGCGTAGCTGTGCGCCGCGGCGTCATAGGTGGCGCCCATGATCAGCGGCGGGAAGTAGCCGCCCAGGCCGCCGGCCGCACTGACCACCCCGCTGATGCTGCCGACCTTGCCCTCCGGCGCGAGCACGCCCACCCAGGCGAATACCCCGCCCGTGCCCAGGCCCAGCGCCGCCGCCATGGCGACGAACGTCAGGCCGGCGGGGACATCGCCGTCGGGCTGCAGGTTCACCACCCAGGCGAGGACGGCGACGCCGGCGAGGGCGGCGATCACCACGGGCTTGGGACCGATCTTGTCGGCGAGTACGCCGCCCACCGGCCGCGCCAGCACGGCGGCGAGCGCAAAACCCGCGGTGCGGGCGCCGGCCGCGCTGGGATCGAAGCTGTAGACATCCCGGAGGTACGTGGGCAGATACGTGGCGAAGGAAACGAAGCCACCGAAGAGGACTGCGTAGAGGAAGCACAGCTTCCACGTGACCGGGGTCTTCGCGGCGTCGATCAGCTTGGGCATCACGGGCGCGTTGCTGCGGGTCCAGCCCGGCGCCTCCTTCATTCGGAACCAGATGATGGCGGCCATGACCGCCAGAATCGCGGCGATCAGCAGGTGGGTGGGAACGTAGCCGATGGCGGCGACAAGCCGGGGGTTCAGGAAAGCGGCCAGCGCCGTTCCGCCCATGCCCGCGCCGAAGACGCCGGTGGCGAAACCCCGCCGGGCGGGCTCGTACCAAGCGCTGACGAAGGGGATCCCGACGGCGAAGACGGTTCCGGCGACCCCCAGCAGCACGCCGGCAGCCAGCACCAGGGCGAAGGAGTCGAGGCTGCCGCCGACGGCCACCAGCAGGATCGGGACGATGGAGGCCAGCAGGACAAAAGTGAACATGGCGCGGCCGCCGTACTTGTCCGTCAAGGCGCCGACGACGATCCGCCCCAGCGAGCCGACGAAGACGGGCATGGCCACGAGCACGCCGGTGGTGGCCGGATTGAGGTGCAGATGCTGGGTGTAGAACGCGCTCAGCGTGGCGATGGAGTTCCAGGCCCAGAAGCACACCACGGAGGTCGAGGTGGCGAGCGTCAGATTGAGCGCCCGGCCCGCAGGGGCGGCGACGGGCGGGGACACTGCTCCGGCCACGGCGGTCTCCTTCCTGGTTCAACAGCGGTTCAGCAACGCAGCTTCAGTAACGCAGCTTCAGCGATGGCGCCGGGTCACCGGTTCCTGGTGTCCCGGTCCCGGGTTCCGACGGCGGACCAGCCCCGCCGCGCGCCGGCCGTGGAGCTCCGGGCGCCAGCTGTGCCTTTGGCCCCGGCCCCGCCGGTGTCCCGGTCCCGGGAGCGGTAAACGATGTAGGGGCGGAAGAGGTAGTGGAACGGGGCCGTGAAGGCATGGACCAGGCGCGTGAACGGCCAGATCACGAACAGCGCCATGCCTACCAGGGTGTGCAGGTGGAACGAGAACGGCGCCGCGGCCATCGCCGCGATGTCTGGCTGGAAGATGAACAGCGAACGGAACCACGGGGCCACGGTCTCGCGGTAATTGTGCCCGTGCTCGCCCTCGAAAACACTCGCCAAGGTGGTCCACAGCCCGAACACAATGGCCGCGGTGAGCACCACATACATGGTCTTGTCATTGCCGGTCGTGGCCATGAAGACCGGCCCGGTGGTCCGGCGGCGGTAGATCAGCAGGAGGATCCCGCCCAGCGTTCCCACCCCGGCGATCCCGCCGACCAGCAGGGCGTTGAAGTGGTAGAACTCCTGGCTCATCCCGGCCGCCTGGGTCCACGCCATCGGAATGACCAGGCCGAAGAAGTGACCGGCGATCACGGCGAGCAGGCCAAAGTGGAACAACGGGGACGCAATCCTCAGCAGCCTGGACTCATAGAGCTGGGAAGACCTCGTGGTCCAGCCGAACTGGTCGTACTTGTAGCGCCAGAGAAGTCCGCCGACCAAGACCACCACCATGACGTAAGGGAGAACGCCCCACACCACGATGTCCAGTGCCGAGAGTCCGACGGCGGATCCGGGTTCCGCTTCGAATGCCAGCATGCTCAGGCCCCCTTCACGGGCAGCAGGCGCGGATCGTACGGGTCCAGGCCCACGGCCTCGGTGGGCGGGCCGTAGCCGGCCATCCGCATGACGGCCTGCTCGTCCGCCGGGGATTTCCCGGGCAGCGTGGCGCAGACGGCCTGCAGGATCCGGGCGTGCGGCAGCTGGTCCCGGAGCAGCCCGAAGCGGAGCATCTCCAGGCTCGCCCGGAAGCGCGTCAGCAGCTCGCGGCCGGCCGCCAGGTCCACCAGCGCGGCGTATTCGAGGACCATCGGGAGGTAGTCGGGCAGTTCGCCGTGGGTGTCCACGAGGATGTCGCTTTGCCGGTAGGTCTTCTTGAAATTGCCCAGAACCTCGCCGCGGCGCCGGGTGTCCCCGTCAGTCCAGTAGGACAGGTGCAGGGCGTGGCGCTTTCCGAGGTCGAACTCGCGCACGTACTGGGACTGGAGCTGGATCGGCGGCGTGGACTCCAGCTGGTCCAGGACCGCCACGAAGTCCGCCGTGGCGCCGGGGAACTCTGCCAGCGCGGCCCGCATCAGCGGGACCCGGCCGGTCAGTTCCTCGTCAGGGTAGGACAGGCACCAGGCCGCAGCGAGGTAGAGGACCTGCTGGCGGCGGGTCATGGCTGCTCCCCCGCCGGAGGGGATTCCGCGGGGCCCGCCGGTTTCGGCGGCGGCGGTTCCGCCGGAGGCGGTTTTTCCGGAAGCAACGCCTTTTCCGGAAAAAGCCCGGAGGGTGCTCCGGTGCCGTCCCAGTTCAGCAGGTTCACCCTGCCGCGCAGGGTGGTTTCGCCGGGCGCGGAGCCGGAGGTCTGCCGGTCCCGGAGGGCGTTGAAGGTTTCCACCGCCACGGGGACGGGCCGGCCGCTGGCTTCGCCGAATCGGGCGGTATCCTGCATGCCGGGGCCGCCCTCGAAGTCGAGCGAACAGCCCATTTCCTCGAGGTCGTGGGCCTGTTCCACGTGGGCCTTCGGGATGACGTAGCGCTCCTCGTATTTCGCGATCGCCATCAGTCGGTACATCTCGTACATGCTCTGGCTGTCCATCCCCACGGCCTCCGGGATGGCGTCGTCCGGGTCATCGCCGAGGCTGATGCCGCGCATGAAGGAGCGCATGGCTGCGAGCTTCTTCAGCACCGCGGTGACCCGGTCCGCGTCGCCGGCGGTGAAGAGTTCAGCGAGGTATTCCACCGGGATGCGCAGCGCGTCGATGGCGCCGAAAAGGTTGCCGGTGTCCTCGCCGTCGTGGCCCTGGTCGCGCAGCAGGTCCACCACGGGTGAGAGCGGCGGCACGTACCAGACCATCGGCATGGTCCGGTATTCCGGGTGCAGCGGCAGCGCCACCTTGTAGACCTTGGCCAGGGCGTAGACCGGCGAGCGCCCGGCGGCGTCGATCCAGTCTTCGGGGATGCCCTGGGCCCGGGCCTCGGCCTGGACGGCGGGGTCGTTCGGGTCCAGCAGCACGTCCATCTGGGCGTCGTAGAGTTCCCGGGGGTCCGTGACGGCGGCCGCCGCGGTGACGGCGTCGGCGTCGTACAGGAACAGCCCCAGGTACCGCAGCCGGCCCACGCAGGTCTCGGAGCAGACTGTCGGGAGCCCCACCTCCACCCGCGGGTAGCAGAAGGTGCACTTCTCGGCTTTGCCGGTCTTGTGGTTGAAGTAGATCTTCTTGTAGGGGCAGCCGGTGACGCACTGGCGCCAGCCGCGGCATTTGTCCTGGTCCACCAGCACAATCCCGTCCTCCACCCGCTTGTAGATCGCGCCGGAGGGGCAGGAAGCCATGCAGGACGGGTTCAGGCAGTGCTCGCAGATCCGCGGCAGGTAGAACATGAAGGTCTGTTCGTACGCGAACTTGATCTTGTCCTCGGATTCCCGCCGGACCTTCTCCACGATCGGGTCCAGGTGGCCGTTCTCGGCGGAGCCGCCGAGGTCATCGTCCCAGTTCGCGGACCAGGTGATCTTGGTGTCCTCCCCGGTGATCAGGGACTTGGGCCGGGCCACCGGGAAGTCGTCGCCCAGGGGCGCGTCAACGAGGGTCTTGTAGTCGTAGGTCCATGGCTCGTAGTAGTCCTTGAGCTGGGGCTGGACCGGGCTGGCGAAGATCCCGAAGAGCTTCTTGACCCGGCCGCCGGCCTTGAGCACCAGTTTCCCGCGCTTGTTCAGCGCCCAGCCGCCGTGCCACTTCTCCTGGTCCTCGTAGCGGCGCGGATAGCCCTGCCCTGGGCGGGTTTCGACGTTGTTGAACCACACGTATTCGGTGCCGGCACGGTTGGTCCAGGCCTGCTTGCAGGTCACGGAACAGGTGTGGCAGCCGATGCATTTGTCCAGGTTCATGACCATGCCCATTTGGGCCATGACACGCATCAGTACTGCACCTCCTGGGAACGACGCCGGACGGTGGCCACCATGTCGCGCTGGTTTCCGGTGGGGCCAAGGTAGTTGAACGCGTAGGCGAGCTGGGCGTAGCCGCCGATCAGGTGCGAGGGCTTGACCAGCAGCCGGGTCACGGAGTTGTGGATGCCGCCGCGGCGGCCGGTGGCCTCGGACTTGGGCACGTCAATGGTGCGTTCCTGCGCGTGGTGGACGTAGACCACGCCGGCCGGCATCCGGTGGCTGACGATCGCCCGGGCCACCAGGACGCCGTTGATGTTCAGGCACTCCACCCAGTCGTTGTCCTTGACCTCGATGGCCGCCGCGTCGGCGGGGCTCATCCAGACGGTCGGGCCGCCTCGGGAGAGCGAGAGCATCAGCAGGTTGTCCTGGTATTCGGAGTGGATGGACCACTTGGAGTGCGGGGTCAGGTAGCGGACCACCACCTCCAGTTTCCCGTCCTGGCCGAGTTTGGGTTCGCCGAAGAGCCGGTGCATGTCCAGCGGCGGCCGGTAGATCGGCAGGGACTCGCCGATGTCCCGGATCCAGTCGTGGTCCAGGAAGAAGTGCATCCGGCCGGTCAGCGTGTGGAAGGGCTTGAGCCGCTCGACGTTGATGGTGAAGGGCGCATAGCGCCTGCCGCCGGTCTCGGAGCCGGACCATTCCGGCGAGGTGATCACCGGAACAGGGCCGGCCTGGGTCTGGGCGAAAGTGATGAATTTTTCTTCGGAGCCTTCGGCCAGGTCCGCCAGTTTCCTCCCGGTGCGGATTTCCAGGTCCTTGAAGCCCTGCACGGCCAGCGCCCCGTTGGTGGTGCCGGAGAACGCCAGGATGGCCTCGGCCATCTTCGCGTCCGTGTCGATCGCGGGGCGGCCGTCCGCTGCCCCGCCAAGCATCACCCCGTTGGAACGGCTGAGCCGGTCCAACGGGCCGGCAAGTTTGTACGTGACGTTCTTGACCGTGAAGCCCAGTTTGTCCGCCAGCGGCCCGACGGCGGCGAGCTTGTCCGCGATGGCGGTGTAGTCCCGCTCGACGACGGAAAAAATGGGCATGTTCTGACCCGGAACCGCGGGGATGGACATGTCCCGCCAGTCCCGCACAATCCCGCCGGGCTGGGCCAGCTGGCCGGGCGTGTCGTGCTGCAGCGGCACGCTCACCAGGTCCCGGCGGACGCCGAGGTGGGTTTTGGCCTGCCGGGAGAACTCCTGGGCCAGCAGGTGGAAGGTGTCGAAGTCCGTCTTGGTCTCCCACGGCGGGTCAATCGCGGGGGTGAAGGCGTGCACGAACGGGTGCATGTCGGTGGAGGACAGGTCGTGCTTTTCGTACCAGGTGGCGGCCGGGAACACGACGTCGGACAGCAGGGTGGTGGAGGTCATCCGGAAGTCAGCGGAAACCAGCAGGTCCAGCTTCCCTTCGGGCGCCTGCTCATGCCATTTCACATCCTTGGGCTTGAGCCCCTCGGCATGGTCCTGGCCCAGGACATTGTTGTGGGTTCCCAGCAGGTTCCGCAGGAAGTACTCGTTGCCCTTGGCCGAGGAGCCGAACAGGTTGGAGCGCCACAGCACGAGGGTCCGCGGCCAGTTTTCCGGGGCGTCCACGTCCTCGATCGCCGGGTTCAGGGTGCGGCTCTTCAGGGCATCGGCGATGTAGCCGGCGGCGTCCGTCGCGGTGCCGGCGGCGACGGCCGCCCCGGCCTCGTCCGCGAGGTCCAGCGGGTTCCGGTCGAACTGCGGGTAAAACGGCATCCAGCCCAGCCGCGCGGACTGGGCCAGGGCGTCCGCGGTGTGCATGCCGTCCAGGGCCCCGGTGGAGAGCGGGGACTTCAGCGCATCCGCGCAGTAGCCGTCCTGCCGCCACTGGTCCGTGTGCATGTACCAGTAGCCGGTGCCGATCATGGTCCGCGGCGGCCGGGACCAGTCCAGCGCGTTGGCCAGCGACAGCCAGCCGGTGACCGGCCGGGTCTTTTCCTGGCCGACGTAGTGCGCCCAGCCGCCGCCGTTACGGCCCATGCAGCCGGTCAGCATCACCAGGGCCAGCACCGCCCGGTAGGTGGTGTCGCCGTGGAACCACTGGCAGATCCCGGCACCCATGATGATCATGGACCGGCCCTTGGACTGTTCGGCGTTGCGGGCGAATTCGCGGGCCACCCGGATGCAGGCCTGCGCCGGGACGGAGGTGATCTCCTCCTGCCAGGCCGGCGTGTAGGGTGTCGCTGCGTCGTGGTAGCCGGCGGCCCAGTCCCCCGGGAGCCCGTCGCGGCCGACCCCGTACTGGGCCAGCATGAGGTCGAAGACGGTGGTGACCAGCTGGCCTTCCACCTCCAGGACGGGCACGCCGCGGCGGAGCACGCTGCCGTCCCCGCCGGCGTCCTCGAAGCACGGCAGCAGGATCTCGGCGCTTTCCGTTGACACTTCCCGGAGGGACAGCGCCGGTTCGATCGCTCCGAGGTCCAGGTTCCACTTGCCCTCGCCGCTCTCTGAGTAGCGGAAGCCCATGGAGCCGTTGGGGACCGCCGGCAGCCCGGTCTTCTTGTCGAACAGGACCGTGCGGAACGCGGCGTCCTCGGCCCCGGCAGCGGCGGGAAGGTCTTTGGCGGTGAGGAACTTGGCCGGTGTCAGGGAGCCGTCGTCGCGCCGTTCGAGACGGACCAGGAACGGCAGGTCGGTGTACTGGCGGACGTAGTCGGCGAAGAACGGCACCTCACGGTCGACGAAGAATTCCTTGAGCATGACGTGCCCCATCGCCATGGCCAGCGCGGCGTCGGTTCCGGCCTGCGCGGGGAGCCATTCGTCGGCGAACTTCGTGTTGTCCGCGTAGTCCGGGCTGACCGTGACCACCTTGGTGCCGCGGTACCGCACCTCGGCCATCCAGTGCGCGTCCGGGGTGCGGGTGACGGGGACGTTGGATCCCCACATCATCAGATAACGGGCGTCCCACCAGTCCCCCGATTCCGGGACGTCGGTCTGGTCCCCGAACACCTGTGGGCTGGCCACGGGGAGGTCTGCGTACCAGTCGTAGAAGGACGTCATCACCCCGCCGATCAGCTGGATGAAGCGGGTCCCCACGGCGTGCGAGACCATGGACATCGCTGGGATGGGCGAGAACCCGGCGCAGCGGTCCGGGCCGTAGGCCTTGATGGTGTTCACGTGCGCGGCGGCGGCGATTTCGATCGCCTCCTGCCAGGAGACCCGCACCAGGCCGCCCTTGCCGCGGGCCTGCTGGTAGCGGCGGCGCCGCTCGGGGTCGCCCACGACGTCGGCAAAGGCCAGCACCGGGTCACCCAGCCGGGCCTTGGCCTCGCGGTACATCTCGACGAGGACGCCCCGCGCATACGGAAAACGCACCCGGGTGGGTGAATAGGTGTACCAGGAGAAGGCCGCGCCGCGCGGGCAGCCCCGCGGCTCGTATTCCGGGCTGTCCGGCCCCACGGAGGGGTAGTCGGTCTGCTGGGATTCCCAGGTGATGATGCCGTCCTTGACGTACACCTTCCAGGAGCAGGAGCCGGTGCAGTTCACCCCGTGCGTGGACCGGACCACCTTGTCGTGGCTCCAGCGGTCCCGGTAGAAGATGTCGCCCTTGCGGCCACCCTCGCGGAACACCGCCCTGCCGTCGTCGGTCTGGTCCCATTTCGTAAAGAATCGGCCCAGCTTCAACATTGCATCCGAGGCGGGCCCGTCCAGCCCCGCCGCGTCTCCGGCAGTCATTCCTTCAAGCTAGGGTGCCCCTTCTGGCCGGAACAGGGCCTTAGGACACTGTGGCAGCCCCGGGTCCGGGCGGCCCGGGAGCTGCCCGGCCGGCCCCGCAGTTCAGGGCCAGCGGGTCAGGGCCAGCGGTTCAGGCGAAGCTTTCCAGCTCGACGCCGGCAGCCTCCAGCGCCGCACGGATCGCGGTCGCCGCGGCAACGGAGCCGGGGGTGTCGCCCTGGAGGCACAGCGACTGCGGCTCGATCCGGAGCACGGTGCCGTCGACGGCCTCGATTTCGCCCTTTGTGGCGAGCCTGACCGCCCGCTCGGCAACCTGTCCGGCGTCGAGCATCACCGCCCCCACCTCGGTGCGCGGCACGAGGGTGCCGTCGGGGAAGTAGGCACGGTCGGCGAAGGCCTCGGAGAAGACGGGGTGCCCGGCTTCCTTGGCGATTTCCAGCAGGGCTGAGCCGGGGAAGCCGAGGACGGGCAGTCCGGGATCGTAGGCCTGGATAGCGGCGATCACGGCGGAGGCCTGCTCGCCGTCGTGCACGGTGCGGTCGTAGAGCGCCCCGTGCAGCTTGACGTAGTCCACCGAGGCGCCCACGGCATGGGCGACGCCGTCGAGCGCCCCGAGCTGGTAGAGGACCGCGCCGAAGAGATCGTCAAAGGTCATATCCAGCGAGCGCAGGCCAAAGCCGGCCAGGTCCGGGTAGCCGATGTGGGCACCGACGTTGACGTCGAGCTCGTACGCCGCCCGGCAGGTGTCCAGCATGGTCACGGGGTCCCCGGCGTGCATCCCGCAGGCCACGCTGGCGCTCGTGACCAGCGGAAACATCGCGGCGTCGGCGCCCTTGGTCCAGGTCCCGAAGGACTCCCCCAGGTCAGTGTTCAGATCCAAAACGTGCCGCCGTCCTTCGTTGAAGTCTTCGGAGCGCCGCTGCCCCGGGTGCCGCCGTCCGGGCGGCCGCTGTCCTGGGTGCCGCCGCCCGACGCGCCGCCGTCCGGCTGCGCGTCCAGGGAAGTTTCGTAGAGCGCGGCCGGGCCGGTGGTTTCCGCAAGGGCCTGCAGTTCTCCCGGAATCGTGTCCGGGATGGGCCCGAAGGCTTCCTTGGCGTTCGCGACGACCGCATGGCCCATCACCCGGTTGCCCACGCCGCCTACGACGGCGCCGATACCGAAGGGCAGGGCACGGCCCAGCCAGGCTGTGCCCTGGGTCTTGAGCAGGGAGCGCAGGAACATCGTCTGCATCTTGGCCCGCACTGTACCGAAGCCGGCGAGAGGGACGCGGCGGGTGAAGGCCGCGGTCCACGCCTGGGTGGGCCCCTTGCCCCGGCCCGCCGCCTGTCCGCTCAGCGAGCTCAGCAGCTGGGTGCCTTCCTCGCCCAGCATGACCGCCATGACCAGGGTGCTGGCTCTGTCCGGGTCCACCATCCGGATGCCGTGCAGTTCAGCAAGAGCCGTGGAATACAGTGCGGTGGCTTCGAGGAACCCGACTGCTGCGGCGGCCGAGAGACCCAGTGCGGCCGCAGTTCCGACGCCCGGAATCACGGCGGCCCCGCCGACCAGCGCACCGCCGCCGGTGACGGCCAGCAGGTAGTCGCGCTCCAGGATGGCGGCGAGCTGCGCCGCGGTGGCGTGCGGATGCCTGCGCTGAAGCCTGCGGATATTGGCCAGCACCAGCGGCCGCTGGACTTCAACCGCCCGCAGGAGCACCTTGTGCAGGCCGGGCCGGGGCTGGCCTGCGGCGTCGAACATCGCGCTGTGGGCTGTTTCCTGGGCAATCTTCATTGCCGGGTTGCTGCGCTTGGCCATGATCGCCTCTCGTCGGAACCATAAAACTAAGTGCACTTAACACTACACACGGGCAGGCAGGCGGGGTCGCCGCTGCGCCCCGGAGGGGTCTCAGCCCGGCCGCGCGGCTGGCTACTAGACTGGGCCCATGCCCGCCCTGCGAGCCCTCCGCCCCTTCGCGCACCGGGAGTACCGCGTGCTGATCACGGCGCTGGCCATCTCCATCTTCGGTTCCGGGATGTGGGCCGTCGCGATGGTCTACGAGGTGATCCACCTGGGCGGCGGACCGCTGGAGCTTTCGGTCGTGACCGCGGCGGGCAGCGTCGGGCTGGTGACGTTTCTGCTGGCCGGCGGCATCGCCGCGGACCGTTTGCCCCAGCGGCTCCTGATCATCGCGGTCGAGGGCGCCAACCTCGCCGTCGTTGCCGCTGTCAGCGGGCTGGCCCTGGCCGGCTTGCTCGAGCTGTGGCATCTCGCGCTGGGGGCCTTCGTGCTCGGCGTCGGGGCTGCGTTCTTCTTCCCCGCCTACTCCGCCATCCTGCCGCGGATCCTGCCGCCCGAGGACCTGCTGGCGGCCAACGGCCTGGAAGGCACCATGCGGCCGCTGTTGCAGCAGGCCGCCGGACCGGCCGTTGCGGGCATCCTGGTGGCGGCCCTGTCCCCCGCCTACGCCGTCACCGGAGTGGCGGCCTGCCATCTGGTGGCCTTCTGCATCCTGAACCTCCTCCACCGCCAGCCCGCGGCAGGGGTCCCGGTCAGCGGAGAGGCTACCGAATCTGGCCAGTCGCGGGCCAAGGCGTCCCTGCGCCACGATCTCCGCGAGGGCGTCAGCTACACCGTCCGGACGCCCTGGCTGCTGTGGACCCTGCTCTGGGCCTGCATTTCGGTGCTGTTCCTGATCGGCCCCATCGAGGTCCTGATCCCCTTCGTGGTCCGGGACCAGCTCGGCGGGGACGCGCGCATGTTCGGTTTCCTGCTCGCCATCATGGGCGTGGGCGGTGCCGCAGCCTCGCTGGCCACGGCTTCTTTTCCCCTCCCGCGCCGCTACCTCACCGTGATGATGGTGTCCTGGGGAGCGGGAAGCCTGCCGATCGCCGCCGTCGGAATCATGGACAGTTTCTGGGCCGTGGCCGCCGCCCTCTTCATCTTCGGCGCCACCGGCGGCGTGGGCAAGGTGATCTGGGGAACATTGCTCCAGCGCCGGGTGCCGCCGCATCTGCTGGGCCGCGTCTCGAGCCTGGACTTCTTTGTATCCCTGGCCCTCATGCCGGTCTCCATGGCACTCGCCGGGCCGGCCGCCGAGGTGCTGCCGGTGTGGCTGATCTTCCTCGTCGCCGGGACCGTGTGCCCGGCGATGGCCGTCGTCGCGATGGCCGTGGCGCGGATGCCGGCCGATGAACTGGCCCACCCCCTTGCCGGCGGTGAGGAGCCCGCCGACGCCCCGACCCCTGCCGAATCCTCCGGACCAGGGCAGCCCGGCCCGGTTTAGACTGCGGCGCGCACCACCGGGATCGACGACGTCGGAAGGCCGCTGGGGAAGATGGTCGGTTCCGGGGCGGTGACGGGCGCCAGCGGGACCCGGACCGGGCCGCCGTCGACCGTGAGCAGTTCCCCGCGCACGTCGACCTCCAGCGGCGCGCCGTCGCGGACGGTCAGGCTGATCGAATCCTGCTCGAGCCCGACGTGCAGGAGCCTGCCCTGGATCTTCAGGTGGAACTCGAGGCCGTCCCATTCGGCAGGCAACCGGGGATCGAAGTACGGCACCGCGCCCTGGTCCCGCAGCCCGGCGAAGCCGCTCACCAGCGAGCTCCACACCCCGCCGGTGGAGGCGATGTGGACGCCGTCGATCGTGTTGCCGTGGGTGTCGTCGAGGTCGATGAACAGGGCGTGGGTGAAGTGGTCCAGCGCGGCCTTGCCATAGCCGACCTCGGCCGCCATGATGCCCTGGACGCAGGCGGACAGCGTGGAGTCGCCCGTGGTGATGGGGTCGTAGAAATCGAAGGCGCGCCGCTTTTCCTCGGCGGTGAAGTCCTGCCACTGCAGGAACATGGCCAGCACGGTGTCGGCCTGCTTAAGGACCTGGTGCCGGTAGATCACCAACGGGTGGAAGTGCAGCAGGAGCGGGTACTTGGACCGGGGCGTGGTCCAGTCCCACGGTTCCAGCGTCATGAAGTCGTTGTCCTGGGAATGGACCTGGAGGTCCTCGTCGTAGGGCAGCTGCATGCGGTTGGCTGCCTGCTCCCAGAGCTGGCGTTCGGCGTCGTCGATCTCCGGGTGGTCCAGCGCCGCCGCGGCGCGCAGGTTGAAGCGCGCCATAACGTTCGTGTACAGGTTGTCGTTGACGACGGCGGTGTACTCGTCGGGGCCCGTGACGCCGTGGATGTGGAACAGTCCGTCCTTGCCGAAGAAGCCGAGTGAGACCCACATCCGTGCAGTCTCGATCAGCAGATCGGAGCCCAGGGTGGCCTGGAACTCGGCGTCCCCGCTGGCCCAGATGTACCGGTTGGTCGCGAAGGCGATCGCGGCGGCGATGTGGAACTGTGCTGTGCCGGCCGCGTAGTAGGCGCTGGCCTCGAGTCCGTTGATGGTGCGCCAGGGGAAGAGCGCGCCGTCGACGCTGAGTTCCTTGGCGCGGATCTTCGCCTCGGGCAGGAGGTCGTGGCGGAATTCCAGGACCTGGCGGGCGTTGCCCGGGTTCGTGTAGGTCAGGTAGGGCAGCAGGTACACCTCCTGGTCCCAGAAGTAGTGGCCGTCGTAGCCGGAGCCGGACACGCCCTTGGCCGGGATGCCGGCCACATCGGCGCAGGCCGTGGCCTGCGCGAGCTGGAAGAGGTTCCAGCGCACGCCCTGCTGGAGCTCGGTCTGGCCCGCCAGGACGATGTCGCCCGTGCTCCAGTAGGCGCGGTAGTGGTCCTCGCTCTCGGCGAAGATCTCGCTGACCGGCTTGAGGCTGGCTTCGGCACTGTCGGCGAGGTCCTCGGCGGCCTGGCCCACGGCGTAGCTGACGCTCTTCTCCAGCAGGAACGGTGCGTCCGCGCTGACGGCGAGCACGTAGCGCACGCTGCTGTCGTCCTGGTCCACCTGGGTGTCGAACGGCTGCACGCCGGCCGAGGTCCAGTGATCCACGGCCATCCCGAGCCGCTGCTTGGATTCCGAGGCTTCCCAGGACAGGCGCAGGGAGCCGTCCCCGCCGTCGAGCCGAAGGGGCAGCAGCACGCGGCCGGCGTGCCGGCCGGCGCGGCGCGGATCATGGGCGGAGTGGTCCTCCACCGGCTGGTCCTGGCGGTTGATGACCGAGGACGTGACGTCCGCGGAGATATCCCGGTCGGCCGCCACTTCGAGGCTGATGCCCAGCGCCCCGCGGGTTGCGTAACCGACGGCGCGCCGTTCCGTGGTGGTCACGGTCGCACCGGAACGGCACTGCCAGGTGATCCGGCACTCGTAGATACCCGTGGCGAAATCCACCGACCGGCGGTAGTCCAGCACGGTGGACTCCTCCAGGCTCAGCGGCTCGCCGTCGATGATGACGGTGAAGTTGTTGGCGTCCGGGACGTAGAGGATCCGCTGGCCGGTGCGGGCAAAGCCGTACGCGTTTTCCGCGTGCTTGATGTCCCAGGTCTCGTGGAAGCCGTTGATGAAGCTTCCCGGAAGTTCGGCGTCCGCGGCACCCCAGTGCGCGCCGCGGATGCCCAGGTGCCCGTTGCCGAGGCTGAACAGGGTCTCCAGGGTGCCGGCATTGCCGGGGAGGTGAACGGTCTCGACCAGCTGCCAGGGATCGTTGGGGAACCGGGCGCGGTCCGAGGTGATGAGAGCCATGGTTTGGGGGGTTCCTTCGGCGGGAGTGGCAGTGGGTTGGGCGGTGGGGTGAGCGGGCCGGGCTAGAGCAGTTCGGCGAGGTCGTTGACCACGACCGTGGCCCCGGCGTCGAGCAGGGTCTGCCGGCCGGCGCCGCGGTCGACGCCGATCACCGAGCGGAAGTCTCCCGCGCTGCCGGCCTGGACGCCGGAGACGGCATCCTCCACCACGACGCACTCCTGGCTCGGCAGGCCCAAGAGCCGCGCGGCGTATTCGTAGGTGGCCGGGCTGGGCTTGCCGGGCAGTCCCTCGGCGACGGCGACGACGCCGTCGACCACCACCGGGAAGTAGTCGGACAGGCCGGCAGCCTTCAGCACGGCAGGGGCATTGCGGGAAGAGGAGACGACGGCGAGCTTGAGCCCGCGGGCCAGCGCGGCCTCAACCAGCCGGACGGAGCCCTCGTACGGCTGGACTCCACCGGCCTCGACGATGTCGTTGAAGACCTTGTTCTTGCGGTTGCCGAGTCCGTGGACCGTGTCATGCGCGGGCTCGTCGTTCACCGGGCCCTCGGGCAGCACAATCCCGCGGGAGGCCAGGAAGTCCCGGACGCCGTCAAACCGCGGCTTGCCGTCGATGTGGTCGAAATAGTCGCTCTCACGGTACGGCTCAGCACCGGGGACCGAGGCCAGGAAGCCGTCAAAGAGCTGCTTCCAGGCGTGCTCGTGCACCACGGCGGTGGGGGTCAGGACGCCGTCGAGGTCAAAAAGGATGGCGGTTGCACCGGAGAGCGCACCGGCGAGGCCGGAGGTGTCGGGAACTACAGTCATGAGTCGAGGTCCTTTCAGACGACGGGCAGGCAAGACGGTTTGGTCAAAGCGATGGTCTAAGGCAGGCAGTTCAGGGCTGCTCGTTTGGGGCCGTTCCGGCGTCGGACGCCGTGCGGATCAGCGTCGGCGTGTGCCGGTGCGCTCTACGAATGTGGTGTCCGGCAGATGGTTCGACGGCGGACTGGCAGGCGGCGGATTGGCAAGTCCTGAGCGATGAAGTCTTTCAATCAGCAGGTTGGCCGCGAACGCGCCCTGGTCGGCCAGTGGCTGGGCAATTGTGGTCAGGCCCAGGAACCAACTCATCTGATGATCGTCTATTCCTATGATGGACACGTTTTCCGGCGCTGACAAACCGGGCTCCCGCATGGCCATGAGCACACAGCAGGCTGTCCCGTCGCAACGAGCGAGGATCGCGGACGGCATCCCTGGGTTTTCCACAGGCTCCACCATGGCCAGCCCGCCGCCTTCGATGCCGGAGCCGGCGTCGAGCACGAGGTCCGGAGGAGACGGTGCAGATGGAGAGTCCGGGGAGCGCGGGGACGTCCTGGATTCTCACGCGCGGGGTGTTGGCCTGCGGCACGGGCTCAGCCCTTTCTTCCCCCCGAAGTAGTGGGCCCGGTGTTCATGGCCGAGGTCGATTGTAAGCGCTTACATATTTGGCATGCAAGTGGATGATCCGGAGTTTGGCAGCGGATTGGGAGCGGGTTGGCAGGCCCGCTTGGCCGGGGGTTGGCAGGGCCCGGCGGGCGTCCTGGTCAGCGCCCGGTCAGCGCCTTGGTAGCGCCTTGGTCACGCAGGATGTAGCGCCCGGTCAGCGCAGGACGTAGTGCCGCAGGAACGCGCTGACGTCCACGAGTTCGGGCTTCGAAATCGTGTGGCCCATGCCCGGATAAGTCCTGGCCGTGAGCTGGGTATTCCGGTTCAGCCACGCCTCGGTGTGCTCGGTAGCCGCGTCGTTGATGACGACGTCGCCCTTGTCCCGGCCCCAAAAGAACGGCGGCCGGGCGGTGAACGATTCGCTCATCGCCAGCAGTTCGTTGTCCAGGACAAAACCCGAGAGCCCCACAGCTGCGCGGAATTGTTCCGGCCGGAGCCGCAGGAGCGTGCTGGCCATCGCCATCCCCTGCGAAAATCCGAACAGGCTGACGCTGCTGTGCCGGGCTTTGACCGACTCAATCCAGGCGAAGACCGCGTTCGTGGAGGCGATGACGTCGGCAAAGTCGTGGGTGAGGAAATAGTCCAGCAGGAACCAGCCGTAGTGGTCTCCAATGTCCTTGGGTCCACGCAGGGCGGCGCAGCTGAACTCGGGCGGCAGGGAAGCGAACAGCTTGGACATGCGGAATTCGTCCGTACCGTAGCCGTGCAGCATCACCAGCAGCGGGGTGCCGCCGCGTTCGTGTTCGGGTTTCGACCAGATCACCGTCTCCATTGGCTCAGCCTATCCAGCACCGCCACGCGTCCCGCCCCGCACGGGCCGCGCTCCGCGGTTTCCGCGGCGTAAGCGGACCTCCGCCCCCCCGGATCCGTGGCGCATCCGTCCGGAAAAGGCGCGGCTGGCCGAAACCGGCGCGGAAATTTCCCCGCGGGGCGGAGGGCGCTTCATTGAAACAGCCGGGGCGGGGTTGTAGCGTGACGCTGGACAGCATGCTTACCATCATCAGCCCGCCCCCGGGCATCAAGGAGCACGTTATGAGAATCGGTTCCGCAATCTTCCTCATCGCCATCGGCGCCATCCTCGCCTGGGCCGTCGCCCCGGGGCTGATCCCCAATGTGAACCAGGCCATGATCGGCTACATCCTGATGGCGGTCGGCGTGATTGGACTCATCGCTTCTCTCGTCCTCGCCGGCCCAGGACGGGGCCGCACGCGCCGGGTCAGCGAAAGCCGCACGGTAGTGGACCCCAACACCGGCGAGACCATCACCCGCAATGAGAGCCGCGACGCAGGCATCTGAGATTTCCCCGCACCCACTAAGCGGCGCGGAATCCAACGACCCGGAAGCCGGGCCGGACCTCGAGGTCGGGCCCGGCTTCCGCCATCCGGGCCCACTCCCCGGCCCGACCACTGGACATGTCCCCCGGCGCCCGCCCCGCAACCACCCCAACCGCAGCACATGCCCAACCCCCGCGGCAGCCCATGGACATATCCCCCAAATGCCCACTCCGCGGCCCGAACACTGGACATGCCCCCAGATGCCCGGCCCCAACACTGGACATGTCCCCCGGCGCCCGGCCCGCAACGACCCCAACCGCAGCACATGCCCAACCCCCGCGGCAGCCCATGGACATATGCCCCGAGTGCCCACTCCGCGGCCCGAACACTGGACATGTCCCCGGCGAAACCGGCCGGGCCACTGGGCATGTCCCGCGGCGAAGCCCACCCTTCTGCGTTCATGTGGTTTTTCATTGACAAACCAACAAGAACAAAGATAAAGTCAAATAATTCCACTTCATGTGACGGGAGTCACCGAAGCGGCCGGGGCGCATTTCCAGCCCAACGCACGGCCAGAACAGAAAACAAGTCAGACGCAGTACGCAATGGAGGGTAAGTGTTCGCCGAAGAACGCCAGCAGCTGATCGTGGGGCTCATCTACGCCAGCGGCCGGGCCAGTGTCACGGACCTGGCCGAGCGTTTCAGCATCACCACCGAAACCATCCGCCGGGACCTCGCCGCCCTGGAAGCCTCCGGAAGCGTCCGCCGGGTGCACGGCGGCGCGGTCTCCCCGGACCGCTTCAGCACCACGGAAGAAAGCATCCTGGAACGGACCGTCCAGCGGCAGCCCGAGAAGACCCGGATCGCCGAGGCCGCCCTGGCCCTCATTCCCCAGGGCCTCACCGGCAGCATCCTGATCGATGCCGGCTCCACCACGGAGGCCCTCGCCGAACTCCTGTCCGCCCGGGCCGCCGGAGCCGCCGCGCAGGGCACCGTTGCGGCATCTGGGTCCGACGCCGAACTCGTCGTCATCACCCACTCCCTGCCCATCGCGTCCCGGCTGTCCGGCGGACCCGGGATCGCCCTGCACCTGCTCGGCGGCAAGGTCCGCGGCCTGACCCAGGCCGCGGTCGGCCAGTCCACGGTGGAAGCCGCCCGCCGGATCCGCCCGGACATCGCCTTCATCGGCACCAACGGCATCCATGCAGCCTTCGGGCTGAGCACACCCGATCCTGAAGAAGCCGCTGTCAAGGCTGCCTTCGTCCAATCAGCGCGCCGCATTGTGGTGCTGGCTGACTCCTCCAAGCTGGACGCGGAAACGCTGGTCCAGTTCGCCTCGTTGAAAGATCTGGACACCGTGATCACAGACTCGCAACCCAGCCGGGAACTCGCCGACGCCCTTGCGGAAGCCGGAGTGGAGGTGGTGGTCGCGTGATTGTCACCCTCACCGCCAACCCCAGCCTGGACCGCACCGTGGCGCTGCCCGGCCCCCTCCTCCGCGGGGAAGTTCAGCGGGCCATCTCCGTCCGCCAGGAATCCGGCGGCAAGGGAGTCAACGTCTCCCGCGCCCTCGTCGCGTCGGGGCTGAAGACAGTCGCCGTTCTCCCCGGCGCCGAGGCCGACCCCGTCCTCACCGGTCTGCGGGAGACCGACGTTCCGTTCGCGGCCCTGCCGATTGGCGAGCCGCTGCGCAGCAACGTGGCCCTCACCGAGCCCGGCGGCGTCACAACCAAGATCAATGAACCCGGACCGGCCCTCAGCGAGGACCAGCAGGAGGCCCTGATCAGCCTGCTGCTGGACCACGCCCGCGGTGCCGCCTGGGTAGTCCTGGCCGGCTCGCTCCCACCCGGGGTCCCGGCCGACTTCTACGCGACCGTCACCCGGCGGCTGCGTTCCCTGTTCGACGGCGAGGCCGCACCACGGGTCGCCGTCGATTCATCCGGCGGACCCCTCGCCGCAGTGGTCTCCGGCGACACCTCGGGAAAACCGGACCTCTTGAAACCCAACGCCGAGGAACTGGTGGAACTGGCTGCCGCAGCCGGTTTCGCCACGAACAAGTCTGCCGAGGAGCTCGAAGCGGACCCGGAAGCTGCAGCAGCTGCCGCCTCCGCCGTCGTGCGCTCCGGAGTGGGTGCCGTACTGGCCACCCTCGGCTCCAAGGGTGCCGTTCTTGTGACGGCCGACGGCGCGTGGCTGGCCACGCACCCGCCGGTCACCGCGGTCAGCACTGTCGGCGCCGGCGATTCCTCGCTGGCCGGATACCTGCTCGCATCCAGCCAGGGCGCCGCCCCGGTCGATTGCCTCCGTCAGGCGGTGGCCCATGGTGCCGCCGCCGCTTCCCTGCCTGGCTCCACTGTCCCGGCAGTCAACCAAACCACCCCTGATGCCGTAACCATCACGGCCCTCCGGAAGGATTGACAGTGACACAGCTCATTACTACCGAACTGGTCGAGCTCGACCAGAATCTGGGCAGCTCGCCCGAGGACGTGATCCGGCATCTGGCAGGCAGGGTTGCAGCCACCGGACGCGCCACCGAGGCCGAAGGGCTTTTCGCCGACGCCTTCGCCCGGGAATCCAAGACCGCCACGGGCGTCCCGGGCGGCATCGCGATCCCGCACTGCCGTTCGACGGCGGTCACCGAACCCACTCTGGCGATGGCGCGGCTGTCCCAGCCGGTCGACTTCGGCGCCAAGGACGGGCCCGCGGACATCATCTTCTTCATCGCCGCTCCCGAGGGCGCGGACCAGGACCACTTGAAGCTGCTTTCGAAGCTGGCGCGGTCGCTGATCAAGAAGGACTTCACGGCCAGCCTGCGCGCCGCGACCTCCCAGGCGGAAATTGTCGACCTCGTCGACGCCGCCCTGGCGGACAAGCCGGCCGCCCACACCGCTGCCGAAGCGACCGGCGCCGCATCCGCGGCCGGCGCCACAGCCGCGGCGGCCGCAACCGGTGAAGGTGCCGGCGCGGCGAAGGCCAAGGGGCCCAAGCGCCTCGTCGCCGTCACCGCGTGCCCCACCGGCATCGCCCACACCTACATGGCCGCCGACTCGCTCGTCGCCGCGGCCAAGGAGGTCGGCGTGGACCTGCAGGTCGAAACCCAGGGATCCTCCGGCGCCAAGGCCCTCGACCCCGCCGTGATCGCCGCCGCCGATGCCGTGATCTTCGCCGTGGACGTCGACGTGCGCGGCAAGGAGCGCTTCGCCGGCATGCCGGTGATCAACGCGCCGGTCAAGCGCGGCATCGACGAACCGGACAAGATGGTCGCCGAGGCTCTCGCCGCAGCGGACAACCCGCACGCCCACCGCGTGCCCCACTTCGGCGCCGAGGAGCAGGCCGAGATGGCCGCCGAGGAAAAGAGTGAGCACATCGGCACGAAGCTGAAGAAGGCCCTCCTGACCGGTGTCAGCTACATGATCCCGTTCGTGGCTGGCGGCGGTCTGCTGATCGCCCTCGGCTTCCTGCTGGGGGGCTACAACATCACCGCCTTCGCGGACAAGATCCTGGCGGAGAACAGCCTCACGAACTTGCCCACCGCGTACCCGGAACTGGCCTGGGGCCCGCTGGGCGCCTACCTGGGGGCCGTGCTCTTCAAGATCGGCGCCCTGTCCCTGGGCTTCCTCGTACCCGCGCTGGCCGGCTACATCGCCTACGCCATTGCTGACCGGCCCGGCATCGCCCCGGGCTTCGTTTCCGGCGCCGTTGCCGTCTTCATGGGTGCCGGGTTCCTCGGCGGCATCGTGGGCGGCCTGATCGCCGGCTACGTGGCCCATTCGATCGGCAAGCTTAAAGTGGCCCGCTGGCTGCGCGGACTGATGCCGGTGGTCGTTATCCCGCTCGTGGCGTCGCTCGCGGCGTCGGGCCTGTTGTTCGTGTTCCTGGGCGCCTACATCGCCCGGGTCACTGTCGGGCTCAACGAGTTCCTGTCCGGCCTCACCGGTGCCAGCGCCATCGCCCTGGGCGTCATCCTGGGCCTGATGATGTGCTTCGACCTCGGCGGCCCCGTCAACAAGGTTGCCTATTCCTTCGCAGTCGCCGGCCTGGGCGCAGCCTCCATCACCAACCAGGCCCCGTGGCAGATCATGGCGGCCGTCATGGCCGCCGGCATGGTCCCGCCACTGGCCATGGCGTTGGCCGCGACCGTGCTGAACAAGAGGCTCTTCAGCCTTGCGGAACAGGAAAACGGCAAGGCTGCCTGGCTGCTGGGGGCCTCCTTTATCACCGAAGGCGCCATCCCGTTCGCCGCCGCGGACCCGCTCCGCGTCATCCCCGCCAGCATGCTCGGCGGCGCCGTGACCGGTGCCATCTCGATGGCGGCCGGCGTGGGCTCGAAGGCCCCCCACGGCGGAATCTTCGTCTTCTTCGCGATCGATTCGTTCCTGTGGTTCTGCATCGCCATTGCAGCCGGTACCGTTGTCGGCGCCTTCGCCGTGATCGGGCTCAAGCGCTGGGCAGTCAAGAAGCCGGTTGATACGGTGGAAACGGTTCCCGTAGCCGCCTGAACCAGGACGCTTTTCCCAGCAGATACTCACAGCTGACAAACACCCAAGCTGACAGCTGACAAACACCCAAGCTGACTTCAAGGAGCAGAAATGACCGAACGTAACGCCACCATTGCCAGCCGGGTCGGGCTGCACGCCCGTCCGGCCGCCATCTTCGCCGAGGCTGCAGGCGAGTTCGACAACCTCGAGATCACGATTGCCCGGCTGGGCGAGCCGGAGGACGAGGCGATGGACGCCGCCAGCATCCTGTCGCTGATGAGCCTCGGCGCATCGCACGGCGAAGTTGTGGTGTTGCGTGCCGAAGGGGAGGGCGCCGACGCCGCACTTGACCGCCTCGTGCAGATCCTTGAGACGGATCACGACGCCGAATAGCCTCACCTTCCGGCCCCGCGCCGGAACACCGGCAGCTTCAGTTGGCCCGGCCGCCCCCCGATCAGGGGCCGGCCGGGCCTTCGCGTTGCCTGCCGCGTTGCTCTGGCGGCGGACCGTCAGGGCAACTTTTATAAGGGGCCTTAGCAAATGCTTGTCACGGCCCCGAGGCGCGGCTAGTTTGGAATCCCCGGCGGCACCGACCGCGGGCCGCCGCCCATGTGGTTCCCGGCCGAAGGAGATGATCGCGCAGCCATGCCAACGAAGAAGGGCGAGCCCCAAGGCTCAGAGAGCCCCAGCATCAAGGACCCCGAGCTCTATGAGAAGTTGCTCGAGGACGGCGCCTCCAAGCAAAAAGCCGCCAGGATCTCCAACGCCGCCGCCAAGCGGGGCCGTTCCTCGGTCGGCCGCAAGGGCGGCAAGGCCGGAGGCTACGAGGACTGGACGGTGCCGCAGCTGAAGGCACGCGCCAAGGATATCGGCCTCAAAGGCTACTCGGCCAAGAAGAAGAGCGAACTCATCTCCGCCCTGCGGAACTCCTGATTAACGTGCACGACGGCGCCAACCGGCATCCGGGCTCAGGCACGCTTTCGCGCCGGCTTCGACGCCGTCACTTTAGGCGCCGCTTCAGTCTTGGAAGCCGCCGCAGTCTTCGAACCAGTCCTGGTTGCCGCCGTCTTGGCGGCCGTGGATTTAGTGCCTGTGGACTTGGCTGCCGCCGTCGTGGCGGAGGTCCTCGGGGCGGCCTTCGCAGCAGAACCGGAGTCCCCGGCAGGAGTCTCCGCCGGCCCACCGCCGCGCTTTTTCTCGATGCTGCGCTTGAGGGCTTCCATCAGGTCGATAACTTCGCCCTCGCCGGCCTCGGCGGGGGCGCCGAAGGTCTCCTCCGTGTCCAGCGACTCCCCCTTGTCCAGCTTGGCCTCAATCAGCTGGCGCAACTGCTCCTGGTAATCGTCCGTGAACTGGTCCGGCTCAAAGTCGGAGGCCATCGAGTCAACCAGGGCCGCGGACATCTCGCGTTCCTGCGCCGAGATCCGGATGGAGGTCTCGAGTGCGGGAAAGCTGGCCTCACGGACCTCGTCGGCCCACAGCAGCGACTGCAGCACCAGGACCTCGTCACGAATCCTCAGCGCGCCAAGCCGGGTCTTGTCCCGCAGCGCGAACTGCACAATTGCCACCCGGTCCGTGTCCTCGAGGGCGCGCCGCAGCAGCACATACGCCTTGGGCGACTTGGAGTCGGGTTCAAGGTAATAGCTCTTTTCAAACATCATCGGATCGAGCTGGTCGACCGGGACGAACTGGACCACTTCGATTTCGTGGCTGTTTTCCGCCGGGATGGACTTGAGCTCGTCGCGCGTCAGGACCACCGTGCGGCCGTCGTCCTCGTAGGCCTTGTCGATGTCCTCGTAGTCGATGATCTTGCTGCAGACCTCGCAACGGCGCTGGTAGCGGATCCGGCCGCCGTCGGCGTTGTGGACCTGGTGGAGGCTGATGTCGTGGTCCTCGGTGGCGCTGTAGACCTTGACCGGCACGTTGACCAGCCCGAACGCTATTGCGCCTTTCCAGATGGCTCTCATGGATCAAGTGAACATCACAGTTGCGCGGAGGTGAAGGGTTTTGCCCAACGGTAAGGAACGCGTCCGCGTGGACGGGCGCGAACTGGTGCTCACCAACCTGGAAAAAATCATGTACCCGGAGACGGGCACCACCAAGGCCGACGTCCTGGCCTACTACGCCGCCGTCGCGCCGGTGCTGATCCCCGCCGCCCGCAACCGGCCGGCCACGCGGAAGCGCTGGGTCCACGGCGTCGGGACCGCAGATGCCCCCGGGGACATGTTCTTCCAGAAGCACCTGGACCATTCAACGCCCGGCTGGGTGCCCCGTGCCGCCATCACGCACAAGGACCGGACCATCCAATATCCCCTGGTCAATGATCCCGCCACCCTCACCTGGCTGGCCCAGATCGCGGCCCTGGAGATCCACGTGCCGCAGTGGCGGGTTGACTCCCACGGCAACGCCATGCCGCCCGACCGGCTGGTGCTGGACCTGGACCCGGGCGAGGGCGCGGGTCTGGCGCAGTGCGTGGAGGTGGCCAGGTTGGCCCGCACCATCCTCCAGGACGTTGGCCTGGACCCCGTGCCGGTGACGAGCGGCAGTAAGGGCATCCACCTCTACGCGGCCCTGGACGGGTCCCAGAGCTCGGACCGGATTTCCGACTTCGCCCGCGAACTGGCCCGCTCGCTCGAGGCAGACCACCCGGATCTCGCTGTCAGTGACATGAAAAAGACCCTGCGCACGGGCAAGGTGCTGGTGGACTGGAGCCAGAACAACGCCGCCAAGACCACCATCGTGCCGTACTCGCTGCGCGGCCGGCTCCGGCCTACGGTGGCCGCCCCGCGGACATGGAGGGAACTCAGCTCCGCGTCGCTGCACCAGCTGGATTTCCAGGAGGTGATGAAGCGCGTCGCAGCCGGCAAGGATCCGTTCGCCCCGGTTTCCGGCGGCCGGCACGGCGCCGGAGCCCCGGCGCACGCGCCGGACCACCGGGCGGACCACCGGCTCAGCGGACTGGCAGAAATCTCTCCCGAGCCGGCCGGCGACGGCGGCGACACCGATCCGCGGCTGGAAAAGTACCGCACCAAACGGGACAGGTCGGCCACTCCCGAGCCCTTCACCGCGGACCGGCACCACGCCGGGGACGACGGCGGGACACGCCGGGAGAAGTTCGTCATCCAGGAGCACCACGCCAGCCGGCTGCACTACGACTTCCGGCTGGAACGCGACGGCGTGCTGGTGTCCTGGGCGCTGCCCAAGGGCGTCCCGACCAGCAAAACCAAGAACCACCTCGCGGTCCAGACCGAGGACCACCCGCTGGACTACGCCGACTTCGAGGGTGACATTCCCAAGGGCCAGTACGGCGCCGGGACGGTCAGCATCTGGGACCACGGACACTACGAATGCGAAAAATGGATCGCGGGCAAGGAGGTCATCGCCACCCTGACCGGAGCGGAGGGCGGCGGCCTCGGCGGACCGCGCAGGTTCGCCCTGATCCACACCGGCCGGGCCGATGACCAGTGGCTGATCCACCTGATGGACCCCGCGGGCCCGCAAGGCCGTCCCGGGCCGCCGCGCCCGGCCGGCACGGCGGACAATACGGAGAAAGACACCGACGAGGCCGCGGACGACGGCGGGGAGGACGGCTCAGCGGACGGCCGCGGCCACGGCGAGGGCGGAGCGGAAACCGCCGCTGGCACCGAACGAGCCCCGGACGCCTCCGGGTTCAGCCCGATGCTGGCCACCTCCGGGACCCTGGCGGACCTTCCGGACCTGGACTGGCAGATCGAGCTCAAATGGGACGGGGTGCGGGCCCTGGTGATCGGCGACGCAACGACGGTCCGGCTCATCAGCCGCAACGGCATCGACATGTCAGTGAGCTACCCCGAGCTGACGGCCCGGTCCTGCTGGCCGGAGCAGGGCTTCGTCGCCGACGGCGAGATCATCGCCGTCGGCCGCTCCGGCCGGCCCGACTTCGGGCTGCTGCAGGGCCGGATGAAACTGAGCAGGGCCGCCGACGTCGCCCGGGCGCAGGAGTCGACGCCCGTGCGGCTGATGCTGTTCGATCTGCTCTTCGACGCCGGCCAGGACCTGCGGCGCCAGCCGCTGAGTGAGCGGCGCAGCCGGCTGGAGCAATTCTTCCGCTCTTCCGCCGCCCCGGTGGAGCTCTCCGGCGTGATCGATGGCGACGTCGCGCACATCCTGGAAAGCGCCGCCGAGCTCGGGCTCGAGGGAGTCATGGCCAAGCGCACGGACGGGCGCTACGTCGGCCAGCGGAGCCGGTCCTGGCTCAAGCTCAAGGTTGAACGGACCCAGGAGGTGGTGGTGGGCGGCTGGCGGCCCGGGAAAGGGGGCCGCCGGGAATCCGTGGGCTCGCTGCTGCTGGGGATTCCGGACGGCTCGAAACTACGGTATGTAGGCCGGGTGGGCAGCGGCTTCAGCACCCGTGAACTCAAGGAACTCAGGCAACAACTCGACGCCCTGCCACGGAAGACCTCCCCGTTCCGGGACGTGCCGGACGCTGACGCGGCAGACGCCAACTGGGTGAGCGCAAAACTCGTCGGTGAGGTCACCTTCGGGGAATGGACCGGCAGCGGGAGGCTCCGGCACCCGGTGTGGCGCGGCTGGCGCCTGGATAAGGCGCCAGCCGACGTCGTCGCAGACCCTGCCGCCGGCCCCTAGCCGTGTGGGGGCCAGCGGTGATGGGGCTAGTCGTGGTGGGGCAGCTGCGGACGGCTTTGCCGGTGCATGGCGCCGGCGGCCACCTGCTGGCCCTGCCGCCCGCGGGCGCTGTCGCGGTCCTTGGGGTGCCGCTGCTTGCCGCTGCCGTCCGGCCATTGCTGTCCTTGGCCGGGCCCGGGGGGAGCGTGGTGCAGGGCCTCGGGTCCCGGGGCTTCAGCCATGGACTGCGCCAGATGGCTCGCGACCTCGGGCTCGATTTCTTCTCCGAACTGATGATCCGCCATTGATCTTCCTTTCCGCTGTAATTAACCGCTGTGAAATGAAGTGTCCATCAATCGTAGGACTGCCC
This sequence comes from Arthrobacter sp. P4_F11, assembly GCF_056401395.1. NCBI lineage: Bacteria > Bacillati > Actinomycetota > Actinomycetes > Micrococcales > Micrococcaceae > Arthrobacter > Arthrobacter sp. P4_F11. The sequence goes on along the minus strand of NZ_JBFUJK010000007.1, from coordinate 138,483 downwards.
CGGGGAGATGTCTGTAGCGCCCGCCGTCTGACTTTCCGGCAGCCCGAATCCCGTCGGAAACCCCCGCAATCGAGGGCTGGCGCGGAAAATTTTGGGCGCGGCGCCGCAGGGATGGCCGGTTCCCAGTATCCGCGCGGTGAAAGCGGGCAAAGAAATTAGTGAATTGCCCCCAATTCGCACCCGAAATGGGCGATCATACGGCACACAACTCGGAAACTCCAGAGAATTCCCGTAAAATTGAAAGCCTGCCCAGAGCGGGGCAGCTACAAGTCGCAAGCAAATGATCTCCCTAGGAGCTTCCCAAATGCCCACAGACCGAAGCACGACCGACTCTTCAGCAGGCGTCATCGACGCCAGCAGAACCAACCAAGGCGCACCCAAGGGTGTGAAGAAACCGAAGCTACGTCGCCGTCGACTCCGCGAGTCCGACGTCAACGTTGTCGACCAGCCGATGCTCAAGAAGGCACTCGGCGGCACCATCGTGGGTAACACCATGGAGTGGTACGACGTCGGCGTGTTCGGCTACCTGATCACCACCATGGGACCGGTGTTCCTGCCGGAGGCGGACAAGTCCGTCCAGACCCTGTTCCTGCTCGGAACCTTCGCCGCAACCTTCATCGCCCGCCCCCTCGGCGGAGTCGTGTTCGGCTGGCTTGGCGACAAGATCGGCCGCCAGAAGGTCCTCGCCGCGACCCTGATGATCATGGCCGCCAGCACCTTCGCCGTCGGGCTCCTGCCCGGCTACGCACAGATCGGCATCTGGGCTGCGGTCCTGCTGGTCCTGTTCAAAGTTATCCAGGGCTTCTCTACCGGCGGTGAATACGCCGGCGCCACGACCTTTGTGAGCGAGTACGCCCCTGACAAGCGCCGCGGATTCTTCGCCAGCTTCCTGGACATGGGCAGCTACCTCGGTTTCGCCCTTGGCGCGGCCCTCGTTTCGGTGCTGCAGCTGACCCTCGGCCAGGACACCATGGAGCAGTGGGGCTGGCGCATCCCGTTCCTCCTTGCCGGCCCGCTCGGCCTGATCGCCGTGTACTTCCGGAGCAAGATCGAGGAATCCCCCCAGTTCCAGGCAACCCTGGATGCCCAGGAGAACCTCGCCAAGGACGCAACCGCCTCGGACATCACAGCCTCCAAGGGCCCGGTGGGCATCGTGAAGGCGTACTGGCGCTCCCTCATCGTCGCGATGATCCTGGTCGCGGCGGCAAACACCGCCGGCTACGCACTGACCTCCTACATGCCGACGTACCTGACGGAATCCAAGGGCTACGACGAGCTGCACGGCACGCTGCTGACCATCCCCGTGCTGGTCATCATGAGCCTCTGCATCCCGCTGACCGGCAAGCTTTCCGACCGGATCGGCCGCCGCCCCGTGCTGTGGATCGGCGCCATCAGCACCGTCGTCCTCGCCACCCCCGCCTTCCTGCTGATCGGCATCGGTGAAATCTGGTCCACGCTGGCCGGCCTTTCCCTGATTGCCTTCCCCGTGACGTTCTACGTGGCCAACCTGGCGTCGGCCCTGCCGGCCCAGTTCCCGACGGCCAGCCGTTACGGCGCCATGGGCATCGCGTACAACTTCTCGGTGGCCATCTTCGGCGGCACCACGCCGTTCATCGTTGCCGCCCTGATCAGCGCAACCGGCAACGACATGATGCCGGCCTACTACCTGATGGCCACCTCGGCGATCGGCGCAGTAGCGATCTACTTCCTCAAGGAATCCGCCCAGATGCCGCTGCCCGGCTCCATGCCGAGCGTGGACACCCAGGCTGAGGCCCGCGAGCTGGTCGCGACGCAGGACGAGAACCCGCTGATCGACCTCGAGCACATGGACATGCCCATGGTCGCACCGGCCGTCGATTCCACCGCAGGGCGCGGGGAAGCCGAGAAAGTCCCGGCCACAGCCTAAGCCTGCCGGTCCGACCGGACCGGCAGCAGTAGTCCAGGCTACGTAGCTGACAGCCCCGCCCTTTGAGGCCTGTTCCGGATACTTACCCGTTGGGGGACGCATCCGGGCAGGCCTTAGGCGTGTCCGAACCGCTATCAGCACCCGGGCGCCGGGGCCCCCGCCAACCCCCGGGATCCGGGGAACCACTGAAACCACAGGAACCGGAAAGGCGGTCGTGATGTCCCTGCTGCACCACATCCGTTCGCTGCACACCCTGTCCCCGGCCAACAAGGACCACGTGTCGGCTTGGCGGATGGCGATCAGCGTGGCCGTTCCGTCCCTGGCGCTCCTGGCAGCCGGTCGCCCCGAGCTGGCCGGCTACGCCGTTTTCGGCGCGCTGACCGGCATGTACGGCCGCACCGAGCCGCACCAGCTCCGACTCCGCCATCAAGGCCAGGCGGCTGTCCTTCTGGTTGCCGGCGTAGGAGTCGGCGTCTTCCTCTCGGCCCACCACATTCATTCGTGGGCCCTGGTGATCATTGAGGCCGCGTTCGCCGGCGTGGGCTCGCTGTTCACGGACAAGACTGCCCTGAAACCCGCCGGTCCCTTCTTCGGGATCCTGGCCTTGGGCGCGTGCGCCTCCGTTCCCGCCGCAGCCCCCTGGCACACGGGCCTTCTCATCGCCGCGGGATCGGCCGCGTTCTCCATCTTGGTCGGCTTTGGCGGCTGGTTTGTCGGCCGCACCTGGCAGCGCGGGAGGCGACGGGACGTCATAATACTGCGCGGGGCAGGGCGCCGGGCGGCGTGGCTGCATGCCGCCCGCTACGTCACCGCTGTCGGCGGCGCCGGCACCCTGGGGGTCCTCAGTGGCAGCGGCCACCCGCACTGGGCCATGGCCGCGGCGGCGGTGCCGCTTGCCGGGGCGGACCTGCCCAGCAGCGTGTACCGCGGCATCCACCGGATTGTCGGCACCCTGATCGGCCTCGTGGTGGTCGCGGCGGTCCTGTTCCCGTGGCCGGGGTCACCGCTGCTGGCCTTCCCCGGGCAGGAGGCCGCCGTCCTGGTCTGCCTCGTGATCGTGTTGCAGTTCAGCACCGAGCTGTTCATGACCCGGCACTACGGCCTCGCCATGGTCTCCTTCACCCCGGTGATCCTGCTGGTCGGACAGCTTGCCGCGCCGGCCAATCCCGCCGTACTGGTGACCGAACGGGCCGTCGAGACACTGGTGGGCGCCGCCGTCGGGATCGCCGTCGTCGTACTGATCCGCCGACGGCGCCCGGCCGTCCGCTGACGTACCCGGCGGTTACTTGGCGCGCCGCGCCGGCCCGGCGACGAGCTTTGAGGGCAGCACCCGCGAAACCGAGGTCAGGACTTTGTAGCGCTTGCTGGGGATCGAGACGGCCTTGCCCTTGGCGTTATCCGCCAGTCCCTCGCTGACCACCTGCCGGGCCTCGAGCCACATCCACCGCGGCGTCGCCGTCTTGTCCATCCCCATCCGGTCGTGGAACTCGGTGTGGGTGAAGCCGGGGCACACGGCGGTGACCTTCACCCCGCGCGCCGCATAGGCCATGTTGGCCGAGCGCGAGAAACTCAGCAGCCAGGCCTTCGCTGCCGAGTACGTGCCGCGGGGCAGGAAGGCCGCCACGCTGGCGACGTTGATGATCCTGCCGGACTGGCGCCCGAGCATGCCTTGCAGGGCGGCATGGCTGAGCTCCATGGCGGTTTCGACATGGAGCTTCAGGTGTTTCTTCTCCTCGGCAATGTCGTTGTCCTCGAAGGGCCGCAGCAGGCCGATTCCCGCGTTGTTGACCAGGATCTCCACCGGCCGCGCGGGGTCACTGAGGCGCGCGACGACGGCGGCAATCCCGGCGTCGTCGGTCAGGTCCGCGGCGATCGTCTCCGTCGCGGTCCCGTAGCTGTTCCCCAGCTCCGTCGCGGTGGCCGCGAGGCGGCCGGCGTCGCGGGCCACGAGCACCACGCGGTGGCCCTGCTCGGCGAGCTGGCGGGCGAACTCGGCGCCAAGGCCTGCCGTCGCGCCCGTGACCAGGGCTGTGCTGCCGGATGTAGAGGCTGTTTGAGGGTTCATAGCGACAGCCTAGTCTCGTCCCGGCTCAGGCCAGGGCCGTGTCTTGCGCCAGTTCGTCCCCTGCCGGGTCACCGTCATCGAGCAGGTGGCGGTTCTGAAGCTCTTCGGCCGCAAGCTCGTACCAGGTGTGCGCCCCGAAAGACGGGCTGCTGGTGTCGAGGTGGCGGTAGAGAGCGTCCGCGAGCCGGCACAGCGCCGTGTCGGACAGTGCCCGGACCGTGGCCACAGGATCCAGCGTTCCCTCGAAGTACTCCGAAAGCGCCAGCCCGTCGATGGAGCCAAGGTCGCTGGGACCGCCGGTTTCCGCGGCCAGCGGGCTGTTGGCCTCCCCCAGCCCGGAGTCGGATCCGGAGCCGGGCCCGACGTCGAGCAGTCCGGCAGCTTCGCTGTCTCCGTTCCCGGCGACGGCGACGGGGGCCGGGCGGTGGTCGGTGTCGAGTCCGGCGAGGACCTCGGCGTCGGCGCCGACGTGCACGAGGCAAATTGGCAGCACCGCCGGCTCATCGAGGGCGAAACGAAGCGGCCCGGCCTCTGCGGAGCCCCCGGCATCGGGAGCGGGCAGGTGTCCGGCACCAGCGAGACGCCGGAGGTCCAGCAGCACCTCAGGGTCCAGGTGGGAGGCGCCGTGGAGGTCGATGACCACGGCGGCGCCCGGTTCGAGGCGGCAGGCGCGGCGCACGATGTGCAGGAGGGCTGCTGCGTCAGACTGGGTAACGCAGCCGGTAATTTCGAGGGTGACCTGTGCGGGATCGACGTCCACCCGGACAAGCACACGCAGTTTATGGTTCATGGGGTACTCCAAAGTCACCTGTCCAAGAGCCAACTGCATAACTCTGGTCAAACTTTACGAGGTTGGTCCGCTGCCCACAAGCGGGCAGGCCGATGACGCCGTTCCGGCCCCCGGGCCAGGCGCTCAGGCTCCCTCGGGGACCCGCTCCGGCCAGTCCACATACTGGTGGTACGACTCATGTTTGCGCAGGTAGCGGTACATGAACGGGCAATTCGGGATAATCCGCTTGCCGGAGGCAACCACGTCATCGAGGGCGAAGTGCGCCAGCACTTTGGCGAGCCCTTGGCCCTGGAACTGCTCTGCGGTATCCGTGTGGATGAAGTCGATATGGCCCGGCCTGTCGATGAAGCGCACCTGGACGGCCAGCTTGTCGCCGACACGGAGTTCGTAACGGTGCAGCTCGTCGTTCCGGGTGGTGGAGACGTCCGGGGTGAAGGTGTCTTCCGTGGTTGCCGAGTTCTCCGTCATGGTTCGACATTGGCACTTAATGGCGGGCGTGGCAATGGCGGTTCCGATCCGCCCTGCCCGTCAGGTGGCGTCGTGAGCCGAACCGGAATCCGGCCCAGGAGCACGACGGCGAGCGCGAAGCAGGCGGCGCCCCCGCCGAGGAGCCCGGGCGTGAGGCCGGTGAGCGCGGCGTTGACTGCCGGGACAAAAACGGCGACGGCGGCCAGCAGCACGGCGGCCGCCGGCCGGCTCGGCGACGGGCCGGACGCCGTCGGCCGCTCCTCCAGCCTGCCAAACAATGCCACCACCGGCAGCAGCAGGGCGATGACCCCCAACAGCACCAGGGGCCGCCCCCACCACCAGGCCGCACTACCCCCGGGGGGCTGCGGGAAATCCGTCAGCAGCAGCAAACCGGACATCGCCGCCAGCAGGGGCAGATGCCACAGATAAACAGTCATGGACCGCCGGCCGGCCACGCCCATCATCCGGCGCACCCCGGCCACGGACGCGATCCGTGACAGAACGGGCCGGAAGAGCTGGAGGGCGGCGGCCTGCGAGATGCCCAGGAGCAGCAGGGTCACATTGGGCGGATTGAGGTTCACCAGCATGTTCCCGGAATACAGCCCCAGCAGGACTAGCAACCCCAGCAGCATGTTGCTGGCAACCATGATGCCCAGGTGCGCCGGCCGGCCCGGCAGCAGCCGCGGGCCATCCGCCACGATGAATCCGAGCTGCTGCACGGCGCACCACAGGAACAGCATGTTCAGGTATGCCAGCAGCGGCAGCACTCCCCGCAGGCAATCGACCGTCACCACCAGGGCGGTGAGGCCGGCGAAGGTCATCCATGGCGCGCGGGCGTGGAGGGCCGCCAGCCAGGGAAGGTTGAGTTGCGCGGCGAGGTATGCGGCCAGGAACCACAGCGGCATGCCGGCTCCGCTGGTGAGAAGCTCGACGACCTGAGGGTCAACCCCTGCGAGGCGGGCCGCCGACAGGCCAACGAACATGACCGCCAGCAGGACGGCGGCCGGCCGGATCAGGCGCAGCAGCCGGGCCTGCATGAAATCGAAGGCGTTGCCGCCCCTGGCGCGGAGCCGGCGCCAGGACTGCAGCCCGGTGATGCCTCCGGCCACAAAGAACAGCGGCATGATCTGGAAGACCCACACCACTGGTTCAAACCAGTGCTGATCGCCCAAGGTGTTCTCGGACGTCACGGTGCCGTCCGGGTGCAGGACGGGACTCACCATCATGGTGTGCGCGACCACCACCAATGCCAGGCAAAAGAAGCGGACAAGGTCGATCACCGGGTCTCGGTCCGGCGTCGGCGCCGGGTCGCCGGCTGGCCGCTGCTGCGCAAGCATGGCACCCCTCGGGAAGGCAGGCTGTGGTGCCATCATTGTCGGGCCGGGGCGCCCTGGCTGCCAGAGCAGTATGGCCCGGATGCGCGCCGGCGGCGGGCCATACTGCTCTGGCAGTCACAGTGTCAGCGCGAGAGTGTGGCCAGGGCGGTGGCCGCGAAGGTCCTGGCCGAGGCATTCCACAGGCCCAGCAGTGCCTGGAGGTTCTCGCCGTCGGCCCGGTGCGCTGCGGTCTGTTCCTCAAGGACCGCCAGGACGCCGGTGCGCAGCTCCGTGTTGAAGTTGACCTTGCCCACGTTCATCGCGGCGGCCTTGACCAGTTCCTCAGCCGGAATGCCGGAGGCGCCGTGCAGGACCAGCGGGATCCGGGTCCGCACGGCGATGTCCTGCAGCACGTCCCAGCGCAGCCGGGGCTCGCCTTTGTACTTGCCATGGACATTGCCCACAGCCACGGCGAGCAACTGCGCCCCGGTGCGGGCCACGAAGTCCTCCACCTGGGCGGAGTCAGTGAGCCCGGCGGGGGCGTCCGACTCCACATTGCCTGCGGCGTTGCCTGCGTTATCTGCGGCGTCGCCTGCGGTATCCGCGGCGTCGGTCCCGAAGGCCCGGTCCTCGTCGCCGGCGAGTCCGCCGAGTTCTGCTTCAATGACGACGTCGGCCCGGCCCTGCGCCGCCAAGGCCGCGCGGACGTTCCGGACCAGGTCGATGTTGTCCTCGTACGGCAGCGAGGACCCGTCGACCAGCACCGAGTCGGCCCCGGCGCTGACGGCGTCGGCGATCACCTGCGGGTCGGTGGCATGATCCAGCTGCACCGCAATCGGCACCGAGGCTGCGTCGGCGAGTCCGCGCAGGGCGGCGATCAGCCGCAGCCCGTTGGGCGTTGCCGCGGTCTTCGGCGCGACCAGCAGGATGGCGCCCCGGCCGGATTCCTCGGCCGCCCCCACAACGGCGAGCGCGGTGGTGAAGTCGTAACAGGTGAACGCCGGAACGGCAGAGCCTTGCTGCAGGGCGCCGGTCACCAGGGTGTCCAGTTGGGTACGCATCAGGCGCTCAGTCCCCCTACCAGCATCCAGGCGACGAATGTCAGGGCGAAGCCTGCCAGTCCCAGCACGGTGGTGAGCACGGTCCAGGTCCTGAGGCCGTCGGCGACGGTCAGTCCGTAGTAGCGCACAACCACCCAGAAACCGGCGTCGGTCACGTGGGAGAGGCCGAGGGCGCCGAATCCGATGGCGATCACGATCACGGCGGTCTGCGCCGGCGTGTATCCGCCGCCGGCGACGGCGGAGGAGAGCAGGCCGGCCGTGGTGACGATCGCGACGGTGGCCGAGCCCTGGGCTGCGCGGAGGGCGAGGGAGATGATGAAGCCAAGCAGCAGCAGCGGAACGCCGAGCGTGTCGAGGGATTCGGAGAGAGCCTTGCCGATTCCGCTCACCTGCAGGACGCTGCCGAACACGCCGCCTGCCGCAACAACCATCAGGATGGACGCGATCGGAGGCAGCGCGCCTTCGAAGATTTCGCCGGTTTCCGTCAGCGACCACTGCCGGCGGACGGCCAGGAGGAAGAAGCAGAGCGCAACGGCCACCAGCAGGGCGAAGACGGGGTTGCCTACGAACGCCGCGACGCCGTACCAGAAGTCGTTCTTGTCGATCACCAGGGTGCCGACGGTGCCGAGGAGGATCAGCACGATCGGGGTGGCGATGAGGAAGATGATCAGTCCCGGACGGGGCGGGGCGATGGCTTTGCTGCCCGGGCCCTCGTGGCCAACGCGGACCATGGTGGCGGAGCCGAACTCGTCCACCTGGGTTTTGACGGCCGGCAGCAGCTCGTAGGTCTTGCGGTTCATGATGGAGGCGACCCAGTAGGACAGGAAGCCCAGCGGCACGCAGATCGTCAGCGAGATCAGGGCGATCAGCCCGATGTCGGCGCCGAGCACGCCGGCGCCGGCAACAATCCCCGGGTGCGGGGGGACGGCCACGTGGATGGCCAGCATGATGCCGGCCATGGGCAGGCCGAACTTCACCGGGTGGACGTTGGCGATTTTAGCGAAGGCGTAGACGACCGGCACCAGGACAATGATGCCGACCTCGAAGAACACCGGAATCGCGACCAGGAAACCGACGGCGGTGAGGGCCACGGCCACCCGGGTGGCGCCGAGCTTGGCGGTGAAGTGGTCGGCGAGGGACTGGACGCCGCCGGAGACCTCGATCATCCGCCCCAGGATCGCGCCGAGCGCAATCAGGAGGGCGACCTTGCCCATGGTGCCTCCCACCCCGGCGGCCACCACGGTGAACACGTCCTTGAGCGGGATCTGCGCGGCCACGGCCACCAGGATGCTGACGGTCAGCAGGGCAACGAAGGCCTGGATCTTGAAGCGGATGATCATCACCAGCAGCAGGGCGACGCCGGCCGCCGCGATTGTCAGCAGCAGCGGAGTTCCCAGCTCCACGGCCGGCTTGATGACGGGCGCGTCGGCGGCGCGCACCATCAGGGAATTGAGCAGGGGGGTCATGAAGAGGTGTCTCCTTTGACAGGAAGGTCGCCCAACGAGTCAGTCGCCGGGAACAGTGGGGTGGGGACCCGGCGACGGCGGAGGGGGGACCGCCGTCGCCGGGGATGGGATGGCTGGTTAGGCGGTGCGCCTGGTGGGCGCGACGACCTTGATGACGGCGGAGTCATCGGCGGCAGCGAGGCCCTGGGCCTGGCCAAGGAGGTAGAGCTGCTCGGCGGCGGCGGCCACCGGGGCGGCGAGGCCGGCGGCGCGGGTGGCCTTGCCGACGATCCCCATGTCCTTGACGAAGATGTCCAGCCGGCTGAGGACTTCGGCGCCGTCCTCGGTGTAGGCCTCCAGGATGCGCGGTCCGCGGTTGGAGAGCATGAAGGAGCCCGCTGCGCCGGCTTCGAGGGCGGCGAGGGTCTTGGCCTGGTCCAGGCCGAGGGCGTCGGCCAGGGCCATCGCCTCGGCGGCAGCGGCGATGTGGATGCCGCAGAGCAGCTGGTTGACGGTCTTGAGGGCCTGGCCGTCGCCGGGTTTGTCGCCGACCACGGTCAGGGTGGAGGCCAGCAGCTCAAGGGCCGGGCGGGCCTTTTCCCGGGCCTCGGGCGAGGCGCCCACCACGATCAGGAGGTCGCCCTCGCCGGCACGCTTGGGGCCGCCGGACAGCGGGGCATCAACCAGTTCGACGCCGTATTCGGCCAGGCGGTCGACGGTGGCCGGGATGGCGTCGGTGCCCACGGTGCTGCCGAGGATCACGACGGCGCCCGGCTTGAGCACGGAGGCCACGCCGTTCTCGCCGAACAGGACATCGCCCAGCTGTTCACCGTTGCGCACTGCCAGCAGCAGCGCGTCGGCGCCTTTCGAGGCTTCCCGTGCGGAGGCGAAGGTGCGGATGCCTGCCTCTTCGGCCAGCTTCAGGCGCGGTTCGGCGATGTCGAAGCCGTGGACGGTGAGCTCGCTTGCCAGGCGCGTGGCCATGGGCAGGCCCATGGCGCCAAGGCCAAGGACGGTGATGGTGTAGTTGCTGGTCATGGTGTTCTCCATCGAATGACGTGTGGTGCTGGGCCCATACCGGCGGGGGCCCTGCCTGAGGTTGTGAAAGCTGGGAGCCGGCGGGGATTAGAAGGTGTTGCTGAGCTTGCGCGTGACATCGGCGAGGGACTGGTCGTCGCCCACGTTGCCGGCGAAGACGATGTACGGGATGCCCTTGGCCGGTCCGTCCACCGGTTCCCACAGGCTGACGATGCCCGGCAGCATGGGCCCGCGGACTATCGCGTGCCGGATTTCCAGGCCGTGTGCGGCCACGTCCGAGGACGTGATGCCGCCCTTGGCGATCACGAAGCGGGGCGGGAAAGTCTTCAGAGTGCGGTTCACCACCGCGACGACGGCGGCGGAGACGGTGCGGGCGATCCGCAGGCTTTCGGCGGCGTCGGAGGTCTTGATCAGGAGCCGGCTCGTGTGCACGATCACGTCGCCGCCGCGGAGTGCAGCGACCACCGTGTCCACGGTTTCGTCCAGGTACTCCCCCGCGTTGTCGCCGAGGAGCTTCTCGACGTCGATCTCCACGATCCGGGCCGCGCTGTGCTGCTCGGTGAGGGCGTTGAGCTGGCGGGTGGTGACACCGACGTGCGAACCGACCACGATCAGGCCACCGGCTTCCGAGGGGGTATTGCCCGCATAGGCTTCCTCGCCGCTGAGTTCGGTGCGGATTTCCTGGCCGATCCGTGCCCGGACAAACGGCGGGCCCACGCGGTAGAGCAGCTTCTTGCCGCGGCTTTCCGCTTCTTCCAGGCCCAGGGCCAGTGCCCGCAGGTCGTTTTCGGTGACGATGTCCGCCACGATCGGAGTCGAATCCGTGGCGGCATCGATGGCATCGGCAATGGCCTTGGCGGAGATCATCGGATCGGCGGACGCCCGGATGATGTCCAGATCCAGCACGATCACCGAATCCGCGGGGAACCGGCCGTTCGACTTCTCCTCGACGTACTTGGCCATCTCCGAGTTGGCGAAGCCGAAGCTGGCGTCGCGGGCGAATTCGGTCTCGGCCACGGGGGTGAGCTGCCCGGCGTCCTTGCCTGTGCCGCGGGTGAAGTGCACGCCGCCGACCGTCACGCGGCCGGCGTCGGGGAACGCGGGAACGATCACGACGCCGTCCGTCTTCTCGCCGTTGACGGCGGTGACGGTGGCGGCGATGACGTCCGGTTCGAGCGGGTAGTGTCCGCGGAGGGTGGAGTCGCTGCGGCTGACAAAGCTGAGCCGAAGCGCGGGTTCAGCGGACGCTGCGGCCGCGAGTGCGTTACGGACGATCTCCTCGTTGCGGGCAGCCGCCTCGGCAGGGTCAAGGCTGCGGGTGTTGGTCAGCACGTAGACCGCGCGCTGGCGCTGGCCGTTGACTTCGTAGGCGAACGCCCAGGCAAAGTCCGCCACTTCCCAGCGGGTGAGGACCGGCAGGTTCGCCACGGACTGGGTGCCGGTGGGGTCGTCGTCGAGTACGACCAGGACACGGGGGGATGCCACGGAGGAGGCGGCCACGCTGTCTGCCACCAGCCGGGCGGGGATCTGTACTTCCGCGGGGAAAGCGGCCAGCACGTCTGCTTCGAGGGGCACTATGCACTCCATTGTGTGTGGATCTGTCAGTGGAAAACTGCGGTTCTCCGCGAGCCGCAGCAGGAACAAAATGTAAGATGTCAGACATCTTGCATATGAATGCTAGTGTGGCATATGGCACAACGACGCGCAAGTAGACTTGGCCATCACGGAGCACGCCATCAGGCAACAAGTCGCTGGACGGGGAGAATTGGCTAGGAAATCGCTGGTCGGCGTTGTGGCCGACGAACTGCTGGACCGGATTATTGGCGGCGAGTTTCCGCCCGGCGCGAGCGTCCCCGGCGAACTGGAGCTCAGCTCCCGGCACGAAGTCAGCCGCATGACCGTGCGCGAGGCCATGAAGACCCTTGAAGCCCAGCGGATCCTCAGCGTGGAACGCGGCCGGGGCACGTTCGTGAACCCGGTGAACCGCTGGGGCTCCTTGGACGCCGTACTGCGGGCAGCCTCGGAGGGCACAAATGACGCCTCGGCCGCAATCCAGCTCATCGAGCTCCGGCGGATGCTGGAGACGGGCGCCTGCGAACTGGCTGCCGGGCGGATGTCGGACACGGATATCCAGGCCCTCCGCGCGCACGTCGACAGGATGCGGCTGGCCCACGAGAGGAATGATCTCGCGGCATTCGTGGAGGAAGACCTCGCTTTCCACGACCTCATCCTGCAGGCCTCGGAAAACGTCTTCGTCGCCGTGTTATTCGAACCCTTGCACCGCGTGCTGGAAAAACGGCGGACGGAAACCTCCAAGGTGCCGGAGATCCAGGAGCACGCCATCGGGCACCATCAGAACATCGCTGACGCCCTGGCCTCCCGCGACCCGCACCGCGCCCGCGACGCCATGGACGCCCACATGCAGCAGACCCTTGACGACCTGAAGACCTTCGTGCTGGCCGGCGGCCCCGCCTGACGCGGACCCGCGCTTTGCCCGGATGATGAGCTCAGGCGAGCGAGAGGAAGAGCTTCTCGAGTTCGGCGCGGTCCAGGCTGGGGTCTTCCTGCTGCATGCACTGCTGCAGGCCCGTGGCAATGATGGAGAATCCGGCCTTGTCCAGGGCACTCGACACGGCCGCCAGCTGGGTCACGACGCTCTTGCAGTCACGGCCCTCCTCGATCATCCTGGTGACGGCCGCGAGCTGGCCCTGGGCGCGGCGAAGCCGGTTAATAACAGGCTTCATGTCGGTGGGATCGAGTTCCATTGGTTCCTCCGGTTCGATGCGTCAGGCTCCACATTATACCCCCCTGAGTATTTCGCCTCCCGGGTGGCGGGCGGCCGGGGGTGGCCGCCGCGGCCTCATGCCGCCCCGCTAGGGGCATAAGTACCTAGCGAGGCATGGAATATCGGCGTATTGCTGGTGATGTGAACGCCGCCAGGTTCCTAGAGCCGGACGCCGGCGGTACCGGCGTCAACCTCCCCGCCGCGGGGCCGTGGCATCCAGGGGATCAGAGCTCCGCACGCGGGCGTGCCGGTGACCTGCGTTCCCGGCCCTGGAGCCGGTATGTCGCCTTGGGCGACTCGTTCACGGCAGGCGTCGGCGACCCGGAACCGCTGAGCCCCGGGGGCATTCGGGGGTGGGCGGACCGCATCGCCGAGGAACTCGGCGGGGGCCGCCGCGAGTTCGGGTACGCAAACCTTGCCATCAGCGGGCTGGTCCTGCGCGAAATCCTCGACCAGCAACTCGGACCGGCACTGAACCTGAAGCCTGACCTCGTCTCGCTCTCCGCCGGCGGGAACGATCTCGTGTTTCATCGCGGCGATCCGGACCGGATGGCCGCGGCCCTGGACGACGCCGTGGCAGCCCTCTCCGCCACCGGGGCCACGGTGGTCCTGTTCACCGGGCCGGACTGGGGCGAGACCGCTGTGTTCGGACACATCCGGGGGAAGGTCGCGGTATTCAACGAGAACATCCGTGTCATCGCCGCCCGGCATGATGTCGTCATCGCCGACTTGTGGGCCCTGCGGCAACTGAGCGATCCGCGGATGTGGGATCCGGACCGCCTGCACTTCTCGCCGCTGGGACACCACACCATTGCGGCCATGGTCCTGGACACGCTCAGCGTGCCACACCGCCTGCGGCCGCTGGAGCCGAAGCCGATGCCGCCGGGCAACTGGCGGGAGACCCGGGCCGGCGACCTGGCTTGGATGGCGCACTACATGCTGCCCTGGATGGTGAGCCGGATCAGGCCGCGCGCAGACGCCCCGCCCCGGCAGGCCAAACGCCCGCTGCCCGGACCGCCTCCCGGGGTCCCGGACTCCGGGCACAAACCCCTAGTCCGGCCGGGTTCGGTCGGCTAGTCTGCAGGAACGGCCCACAGCCGGGCATCGATGGCGATCACGAGGAGCGAAGTTGTCTAATCACACTTACAGCATTTCTGAAATTGTCGGAACCTCGAGCGAGGGCGTCGATGCGGCCGTCCGGAACGGCATCGCCGAGGCCGCCAAGACCCTCCGGAACCTTGACTGGTTCGAAGTCAAGGAGATCCGCGGCCACCTTGAAAACGGGCAGGTCGCCGACTGGCAGGTCACCATCAAGCTGGGGTTCCGCCTGGAGCGTTGACGCCAGACTCCGGAGCGGGCCGGCACGCACCGCCTTGCTCCGGAGAAACCCGCAACCCGTCAGGGCAGAGGAGGCCAGGGCGGAGAGGAAAACTTCATGCGCTATACGCATCTGGGCCGCTCCGGCCTGACAGTCTCGCGCCTTTGCCTGGGCACCATGAACTTTGGCCCGCAGACCGAGGAGACGCAGGCCTTCGCCATCCTGGACACCGCGCAGGCCGCCGGCATCAACTTCGTCGACACGGCCAATGTGTATGGCGGGTCCAGCCACCGCGGCTGGACGGAGGAGATAGTCGGCCGCTGGTTCGCCCAGGGGGGCGAGCGCCGCGAGCGCACGGTGCTTGCCACCAAGTTGTTCGGCACCATGACCGACCGGCCCAACGAGTCCAAACTCTCGGCACTACACATCCGCCGGGCGCTCGACGCCAGCCTGAAACGGCTGCAGACGGACTACATCGATCTGTACCAGTTCCATCACGTGGACCGGAACACGCCTTGGGATGAGATCTGGCAGGCTATCGAGGTCGCCGTCCAGCAAGGCAAGATCCTATACTCCGGCAGCAGCAACTTCGCCGGCTGGCACATCGCCCGGGCCCAGGAAACCGCCGGCCGCCGCAACTACAACGGGCTGGTCAGCGAGCAGTCCATTTACAACCTGCTGACCCGGGACGTGGAACTGGAGGTCATCCCGGCCGCCCAGCAGTATGGCCTGGGGATCCTGCCATGGTCGCCGTTGCACGGCGGCCTGCTCGGCGGAGTGCTGAAGAAGGAGAACGACGGCGTCCGGCGCATCGCGGGCCGGGCCCTCGATGCGCTCAAGTCGCACCAGAAACAGATCCGGCGATACGAGGAATTCGCCGCCGAACTGGGTCAGGAACCCGCGGACGTGGCACTCGCGTGGCTGCTCCACCAGCCGGCAGTCACCGCTCCGATCATCGGCCCGCGTACCCTCGAGCAGCTCGAAGCCTCCGTCAGGGCGCACAAATTGAAGCTCGACACCGATGCGCTCAAGCGCCTCGACGAGATTTTCCCGGGCCACCGGACGGCTCCGGAAGACTACGCATGGTAGGGCGCATTCGGCTGTTTTGGCACCCCGCCCGCCGAACCCACGGGTGTCGGGTGGCTCTTTGATACTAAGCATGATTAGTATTAGGGCAGAAGGATGTAGCGCACCCGGCGATCCGGGTGCCTCCTCTATGAAAGAAGAAGGAACGAAAAAATGGGTTTTCTCGCATTTCTGATTCTGGGCCTCATCGCCGGCGCGATCGCTAAGGCTATCCTCCCGGGCCGTCAGGGCGGTGGCATCATCATCACTCTGATCCTGGGCGTCGTCGGCGCCCTGCTCGGCGGATTCATTGGCAGCGCACTGTTCGGCGTGGGCATCAACGAGTTCTTCTCGCTGTCGACCTGGCTGCTGGCCATCGGCGGTGCGATCATCGTCCTGCTCGTTTACGGCATGATCAGCAAGCGCTCAGCCCGCTAATACGGAAGCTGACCGGAAACCGGCCCTGGGTTGTTCCCGGGGCCGGTTTTTTGCACTATTTTGACAGCAAGGCGGCCTGCCGGCCGCACGGGCCGGCACCGCCGCCCACTGTCCAGGAACTGTACAACAACGTCTACTTTTCACCTACGTCAGGGAGCAGGAGCACAGCATGAAAGGCAAACTTCTTTTCGCCACCGGACTGGCAGCAGGGTACGTCCTGGGATCGCGGTCAGGCCGCGCAGCCTATGACAAGCTCAAGGCCAAGTCGGCAGAGCTCTGGCACAGCCAGCCGGTCCAGGACAAGGTGGCCGCGGCAGCAGAAACGGTCAAAGACAAAGCCCCCGAGGTCTCCGAGCATCTCGGCGAAGCCGCCCGCCGTGCCGGTACCGTCATAAGCTCCGCTGTACACCGCGATGCCGGCCACGGAAGCACGTCCGCGGCCACGCCGGGAACGGCCACGCCAGGAAAACAGGGAGCAGCCACGCCCGGAACGCCGGAGCCCGCGGCCCGCGATGTCCATTCCGACCCTGCGCTCACCGACCAGACCGGCCAGGACTGGTCGGACGAGGGCGGTGCCACCCCGGCGGGCCCGGCCACCAACGTGAATGAGGACAAACTGCCCTAGGGGTTAATTGAGGGGCCACCGTCGCCGCCGCTGCCGGCTACCGCCCGCCGGAGGGCAGCAGCACGCCGGCCACCACGGTGGCCCCCAGTTCCTCCGAGCGCAGCACCCGGGCCGCCAGTCCGTGCCCGCGGAGGATTCCGGCAGTCCGCGCGGACTGCCGGCGGCTGGTCTCTATCAGCACGTGGCCGCCGGGCGCCAGCCACTGCCGTGCGCCGGCGGCGACCCGCCGCTGCACCTGAAGCCCGTCGGCGCCGCCGTCAAGGCAGGCCCGCGGCTCGTGGACGCGCGCTTCCTGCGGCATGGTTTCGATATCTGCCGAGGGAACGTAGGGGGCGTTGACGGCCAGCAGCCGGACCCGGCCCCGGAGGCCTGGCGGGAGGGGAGCATAGAGATCACCCTCGTGGACCTCCCCGCCCAGGGGCAAAACGTTGGTGCGTGCACAGGACACGGCGGCGGGGTCAATATCGGCGCAGTGGAGTTCGGCGGGGCCGGCGAGGGCCGCGAGCGCCGTACCGACGGCGCCGGACCCGCAGCAGAGATCGACAACGACCGGTGCCGGGGCGTCGCCCCGCGCCATGCGGCTTGCGTCCAGCAGCGCAGCGGCCTGCCGGACGAGGAATTCCGTCCGGCGGCGGGGCACGAAGACTCCGGTGACGACCGCGATGCGGAGTCCGCAGAATTCCGCCCAACCGAGAATGTGTTCAAGGGGAAGGCCGGCGACCCTCCGGGCGGCCATCCGTTCGAGCGCCTCCGGCGTCGGGGCCGCGTCGATCAGGAGGCGGGCCTCGTCTTCGGCAAACACGCAGCCGGCTGATCGGAGTCTGGCCGTGAGCATCTCGTGCGGGGAAAGATGGCGGACTACTGGCATGGGAGCGCCTTTCGGTCGGGTGTCAGACGCCCTCACCGTGAGCTGGCCGCGGCGGGCACTGCTGGGCGGGCATCCTTGCTGGACTTGCGTGAACGGGACCCACCTCCTTTGCTGCAGTTGCTCGATTGCCCCATGCTACCGAAGCCGCCCGCGGCCAGCTGTGATTGGGTCTGCTGTGATTGGTCGGGGTTTTGCGGCGGCGGGTTGCGGCGGCTGATTGCGGCGGCGGATTGTGACGCCTGATTGGGATGCCTTGGCGGTGGCGGCTGGCAGGATGGCAGCATGGACTCCCTGCCTGCACACGATCTCATCTGGACCGGCTCCTACACGGCAGATTCCGGCGGCCGCGGCACGGGGATCGGCGCGGTTGCCGCGGCGGCCGACGGCACATTGCGGTGGCTGGGTATTGCGGCGCCGGCCGACTCGCCGTCCTTCCTGGCGGTCCACCCTTCTCTCCCTGTGGTCTATGCCGTGGCCGAGCAGGCCAGGACCGTCCGGGCCTACCGCCGGGCCGGCGCGTTTGGCTTGGAGCCCGCGGGCCCGGCGTGGCCGGCCGGCGACGCGGCCTGCCATGTCGCCGTCGAGCCTTCCGGCCGTTTCCTCGTCGTCTGCTGCTGGGGCGACGGCCAGGTGCTGTTCTATGAGCTCGACGCCGACGGCGGCATCGTTGACCGGACGGCCGGCGTCGAATCGCCCGACCCGTACGGCGAGGCTCCCGGCGGCGGCCCCGGCGAACGGGAAAAACGGCCGAGCCGCGCTCATGCGGCACTCATGCTTGCCGACGGCAGGGTGATGACCACCGACCTCGGCCACGACCTGCTGCGGATCTGGAATGTCGGCTCCGGACCGGAGCGGACTCTGGGCCCGGTCCTGGACCACGAGGTGGTCCTGCCGCGTGGCAGCGGCCCCCGGCATCTGGTCCAGCATCCGGGCGGCCACGTCTTTGTGGTGACGGAGTATTCACTCGAGGTGGCTGTAGCCGGGTTGTCGCCGGACTCCGGGGACTTCCGGCTCGGATTCGTCGGGCCCGCCGCCGCCGGCGGGGCGCAGCCGGATGATTCGGCGGCAGAGATCGCGTTGGCGGCCGACGGCAGGTACGCCTATGTGGGCGTCCGCGGTTCGAACCGGATCTGCGTGCTGGAGGTGGAGGCCGGGGGCGCGGCGCTGCGTCCGGTGGCCGACGTCCCCAGCGGCGGCAACTGGCCCCGGCACCATCTGATCCGCGACGGTTTGCTGCACGTCGCCCACGAACGCTCCGGCGACGTCGTAACGTTTCCTCTGGACGCGGCATCCGGGTTGCCGGGTCTCCCTGCGGACCGGCTGCAGGTGGCCTCCCCCACCGCGCTGGTGCCGGCCCGGCGCCGGCTGGTGCCCCGGGGTGAGGAGCCGGGGCCCGGCTGACGCGGCGCTGCGGTGAGGAGCGGGCTGGTGAGAAGCGGCCGCTGGGTCAGCAGGCCGCGGCAAGCCCCGCGGCAGCCTGATCGGCGCCCTGTTCGCCACCATCCAGCTGGATCCCGCCCAACTGGAACCCGACCTCCGGCTGGAACACGCTCTCCGCCTGGAACCCGTCGGCGAAGTGGAGTCCGTCCCCCAATTGGATACCGCCGTCGAGCTGGAAGCCACAGGGACAGCGCCACAGGGCCGGGAGATCGAGGGACGGGTCCGCGGGCCCGAACGAGTAGGAGGGCATCGCGGGCTCCGGCGAGGTCCACTGCATGGGTGCGCCGCAGTGCAGCGGGGCACCGGGCGGGAGCTCTGTCGCGGGGTCCCCGGTCAGGGTTGCGGATTCAGCCACGGCGCCTACTCTCGTTGAGATCTAAAAAACAAGTAGCAAGCATACATATAACTAGTTAAACGAGCTAGTTATGCCGCTCGGCGCCGATGGCCGCGCTCATCCGGCGGAGGAAAGTGATGACCACGCGGGCGTCCTCCGCGCTCATGGACTCTGCCACCTCCATCATGCGCCGGTGCATGTGTCCAAGCGTGGCGCGGACTTCGGAGTCCGTCGCCACCGTCGGCACGATCACAAGGGAGCGACGGTCCGTCGGGTGCGGCTCCCGCCGGACGTGCCCGCTTGCTACCAGCCGGTCGATCAGGGACGTTGTGGAAGCGGTGGTGATGCCCAGGACGCGGCTGAGATCCTTCGGGCCAACCCGTTCGCCTGTCGCTTTGGCCCGCAGCAGGTAGCGCAACGCCAGCACGTCGGTCTCACCCATCCCCATCGAATCGCGGGCGGACCGCCTGGTCGCCACCTCCGAGATCCGATAGTCGCGGAGGGCCTGCAGGATCGCCGCCGGAGGATCCAGGCTGTCATCGGGGCCATACCAGTATCCGGAGGCGCCGTGGGAGTCCATTCGCCAAGCCTAGCGGAACTGGTAACTAGCCAGTCGTACAATCCGGGTGGCTGCAGCCACAGGGCCCCAGGGCCCCGGAGCCGTGGGGTCTGGGGCCCCGGCCGCCAGGACAGGACCCCGGTGGCGGGCACAAAAAACCCCGGTTTCCTGTTGCCAGGAAACCGGGGTTTTTCCACTCTTCGCTAAAAGAGTGGGCCCTGTGGGGATCGAACCCACGACCCACGGATTAAAAGTCCGATGCTCTACCAACTGAGCTAAAGGCCCCAGCCGAGAGCCCCGAACCAGCGGATAAATCCGCTGGTGCAGCGCGTTTCGGCCCAGTCCATTTCTGGACGTTAACACTGTACCCCAGACCCGGGCCGGCTTTTTTCACGTTGGCCGCACCGGCGTCGTCGGCCCCCTGCGTCTATGGCAGCAGCGCGCACCGATCCTCGATTCCCTTGCGGCACTGGAGTAGCGTGGGGGCATGAGCGAGCAAGCAGGATCAAGCGCCCCCGGCCCGCGGCACCACAAGCCGAAACCCTTCGCACCGATCGACTTTGAGCCTTTCGCCGGAGGGGCCGATCCTGCCCGCGTCTCGGAGGCGGCCCATCTGGCCGCGCAGGCTCTCGTGCGCCGCGGCCGGGACAGCGACGATCCCAAAGTCACCAAACGGCTCGTCAAACTCGCCGATGAGCAGGGCCTGGAAGCAATCGCCGAAATGTGGGCCGAAAGCCCCGCCCGGTCCCTCCCCGGCGCGCTGTGGCGCCTGTACGCCCTGCGGGCCGCCACCATCCAGGATCCCGAGCGGATCTCCGTCTACTTCAAGGCGGGCAAGGACACGGCCCAGGTTTCGCATGTGGTCGCCGGCGCGGCCGAACCGCCCGGCGCCGATGAGATGAAATCCATGGCGGACGCCATCCTCTCCGGGGCGTTCGACGGCGAATTCGACGTCGCCCTGGAACGCTCCGCAGCGTTCTGCCGCGTGGTGGCCCTGGGCCAGGCAACGCTTGCGGACAACGCCGAGCACAGCAACGAAAACCACGCCAGCAAACTCACCCGCAACTCGCATCTGCTCGTCAAGACGGCCGAGGACCTCGAGCACGCCGCCAACGCGTGGCGGCTGGGCGAACTGGACTGAGGGGCCGGCCGGGCCGGGCGGCAGGCGCCGGATGACGGGCCCGCAGCACCCAGGACACGCACGACGCGGGCAGGCTGTCAATGTTGACTTGCATGAACCTACGTAGAAAACTAAAAGCGGTGCCGAACCGCGAAACCCCCGGGCTTCAACATTTAGCCGCCTAGAGCGGCCTACCGCCGAGAGGCGTATCCGGTTCGGCACCATTTTCATGCCTTCTTACCCTGATGTTCGCCCGGTTTTCACCTGCGCCGTCACACGCCGCGTCGGGCCGGGCCGGACCCGCCGCGGACGGTAAAGTGATGCGTATGCACTGGTCACCGTCAAGTCACACGGCCGGCCGGCTCCACCCGCGAACCTCCTCCCGGAAGACCGGTGACACCACGTGAAGCTGCGCCTGTTCCCCCAGGAGTCCGCCGGACTGAACCTGCTCTCCCAAATGGCGCGCCAGATCGTGCTGGGGACAGGAACGCTCTCGGAGATCCTCGGCGCCCCGGCCAGCGAGCATGCCCGGCTGGTGGAGGACATGCACAACCACGAGGCCAAATCCGCGGAGCTGCACTTTGCCCTCCTGACCCACATGCGCACCAGCTTCGTGAACCCGCTGCCGCGCGAGGACATGTACACGCTGTCCCGGTTCCTCAACGAGGCCATGGAGAAGCTCGACGCCGCCGCCGAGCTCGTCTCCCTCTACAAGCTCGAACGGCTGCCCAGACGGGCCGCCGACCAGCTGGAAATCATCAGCCGCCAGGCCGAACTAACGGTCGATGCGATGCGGCGGCTGAACAATCTGGACGACCTCGAGGACTACTGGATCGAGATCCTGCGCCTGGCCAAGCGTGCCGAGCGCACGCACCGGGTCTGGGTCGCGGACATGCTCCACGAGATGAAGGCCATGCAGTACGCGCGCAACCGCGATGTCGCGAACCAGCTCGTGGAAGTCACGAAGGACATGCGCCGGATCGCCACCCAGGTGGGCAGCATCATCGTCAAGGAATCCTGACGTGGTGCTCTTCTTCCTTGCCCTGGTGCTGCTCTGCGCCGGGGCCTTTGCATTCCTCAACGGGTTCAGGGACGCGTCCTCGTCGGTGGCGCTGGCCGTGCGGACGCGCGCGCTGACCCCAACAGTGGCGGTGATTCTGGCCAGCCTGTTCAACTTCATCGGTGCCGGGCTGAGCGCCGCCCTGGCTCTGGCCGTCAGCCAGGCGTGGCTGTCGCTGCCGCCGGGCACAAACGGCCTGACGATTCTGCTGGCCGCGCTGCTGAGCGCCATCCTCTGGGGCGTCTACTTGTGGTGGCGCGGCATCCCCTCGTCCTCCACCCATGCCCTGGTCGGCGGGCTCGCCGGGGCGGGGGTCGCCAGCGTCGCCGTCGGCGGAAACCCCGTCATGGGCGTTGACGCCTCGCTCCTGTCCCAGGTAGTGCTCCCGCTGCTGATCTCACCGGTGATCGCCTATGCGGGGTCGTTCCTGCTGGTCTGGCCCGCGGGCTGGGCGGCCCGGTACACGCCGCCCAATGTCGTCAACACCCGCTCCCGGCGGGCCCAGGCCATTGCCGCGGGCGCCGTCGCCTTCGGGCACGGGCTGCAGGACGGCCAACGCACCAGCGCGGTGGTGATCCTGGCGCTGCTGGCGGCCGGGCTCTCCGACGGCGGTTCAGTGCCGGTGTGGGTGGCCCTGCTGACGGCCGTCTTGCTGTCGGCGGGAACCCTCGCGGGCGGGTGGCGGATTTCCTACACCATCGGCTACCGGCTGACCCGGGTCGATCCCCTGCGCGGATTTGTCGCGCAGATGTACAGTGCGGTGATGCTGTTGGTGGGCGCGATCGGGCTGCACTGGCCCGTCTCCACCACGCACACGGTGACGGCGGCAACCCTTGGCGCCGGCGCCAACCAGTGTTTCCCGGGCACCGACCGGCGGCTGGTGATCCGCATCCTGGTGTTCTGGGTAGCGACCCCGGTTGTCACCGCTGCCGCCGCGTTCGTCCTGCAGTTGGCGCTCTCGACGGTGGCCGGCCTGTAGCAGGCTGGTTTATCCGAAGCGGCCGGAGACGTAGTCCTCGGTGGCCTTCTCGGTCGGGTTGCTGAAGATCGTGGGGGTGTCGCCGAACTCGATCAGCTTGCCCGGCTTGCCGGTGCCGGCAATGTTGAAGAAGGCTGTCTTGTCCGACACGCGGGCCGCCTGCTGCATGTTGTGCGTCACGATCACCACCGTGTACTGGTCCTTGAGCTCGTTGATGAGGTCCTCAATGGCCAGCGTCGAGATCGGGTCCAGGGCGGAGCAGGGCTCGTCCATGAGGATCACCTGGGGTTCAACGGCAATCGCGCGCGCAATGCACAGGCGCTGCTGCTGGCCGCCGGACAGCCCGGAGCCGGGCTTGGCCAGGCGGTCCTTGACCTCGTTCCAGAGGTTGGCCCCCTGCAGGGACCGCTCCACCAGGACATCGGCCTCGCCCTTGGAGATCTTCGTGTTGTTCAGCTTCACGCCGGCCAGCACGTTGTCCCGGATGGACATGGTGGGGAACGGGTTGGGGCGCTGGAACACCATGCCGATCTGGGACCGGACGGTGACCGGGTCGACGCCGGGGCCGTACAGGTTGTCCCCGTCCAGCAGCACTTCGCCTTCAACCCTCGCACCGGGAATGACCTCGTGCATGCGGTTCAGGGTGCGCAGGAAGGTGGACTTGCCGCAACCCGAGGGGCCGATGAAGGCCGTGACGGACTTGGCGTCGATGTTGATGTTGACGCCTTCGACGGCCAGGAATTTGCTGTAGTAGACGTTCAGGTCCTTGACGTCGATGCGCTTAGACATGGTGTTCCTTCACTTGCTGGAGGTAGGGGCGGCGGGCGCGGATGGCCTAGCGGCCTGTCTTGGGGGCGAAGATGCGGGCAATCAGGCGTGCGCCGAGGTTGAGCAGCATCACCAGGATGATGAGTACCAGGGCCGCGCCCCAGGCCCGCTGGGAGGACGGATCCGGGTTCGACGGCGAGGTGGGGTTCAGGATCTGGGTGTAGATGAAGGTCGGCAGGGAGGCCATCCAGCCGCTGAACACGTTGGTGTTGATGGTGGTCGCGAATCCGGCGGTGACCAGAATCGGCGCGGTTTCGCCGATCACGCGGGCGATCGCCAGGGTGATGCCGGACGCGATGCCGGAGATCGCCGTCGGGAGGACCACCTTGAGGATGGTCCGCCACTTGCGGACGCCGAGGGCGTAGGCGGCCTCGCGGAGTTCGTTGGGCACGATCTTGAGCATTTCCTCGCTGGAGCGGACCACCACCGGGATCATCAGCACCGACAGTGCGACGGCGGCGACGGCGCCGGTCTTGGTGCCCGGGCCGACCACCGCGAAGAACGCGGCGGCGGCGAACAGGCCGGCGACAATCGAGGGAATGCCGGTCATGACGTCCACGAAGAAGGTGATGGCCCGGGCCAGTGCGCGGTCCTCGCCGTATTCCACGAGGTAGATCGCGGTCAGCAGGCCCACGGGGACCGAGATGAGGGTGGCGAGCACCGTGATCAGCAAGGTGCCCATGAGCGCGTGGTAGATGCCGCCCAGCAGGGGGGCGCCTTCCTCCACCGTCTTGTTGTCGAAGGCGCCGGTGACCCCGTTCATGGAGGTGGTGAGGAAACCGGGATCCAGGAGCCCGGGGAGCCCATTGATCAGTACGGTCCAGATCACCGAGAACAGGGGCAACAGGGCAACCAGGAAGGCCCCCACAACCAGGCAGGTGGCCAGCTTGTCCTTGGCTTTGCGGGCGCCTTCCACAACAAGGCTCCAGCCCACCAGGCCGGCGGCGAAGAGAATGGCGGAGACGATTCCCCAGCCGAAGGCATTGAAGCCGATCAGCGCGAGGATCGCCGCGCCGAGGATCAAGGCAACGGCCAGGACGATGTACGGCGCGGCCTTGGGCAGTTGGCCCCTGGTCAGCGCCGAGCGCTTGCGTACCGGAGTCAGGGTGGAGGTCATTTAGTTGGCTCCCGAGAATTCTTTGTGCCGGCTGATGATTCCCCGGGCAATCATGTTTACTCCGAGGGTAATGACGAACAGCACCAGGCCCGCGGCGATCAGCGTGCTGACCTTGAGCCCGCTGGCCTCGGGGAAGTTCAGGGCGATTTCGGCGGCGATGGTCTGGTTGCCGGTCTGGATCAGGCTGGCGGTCAGGGCTCCGGAGGACAGCACCAGCGCGACGGCCATGGTCTCGCCGAGGGCCCGGCCCAGTCCCAGCATCACGGCGCTGATGATTCCCGGCCGGCCGAACGGCAGCACGGTCATCCGGATCATCTCCCAGCGGGTGGCCCCGAGCGCCAGCGCGGCCTCTTCGTGCAGCTTGGGGGTCTGCAGGAAGATTTCGCGGGTCAGAGAGGTGATGATCGGCAGGACCATGACGGCGAGCACGATTCCGGCCGTCAGGATGGTCTTGCCGGTGGCGGAGGCGGGGCCCTGGAAGATCGGCAGCCAGCCCATGTTCTCGGCCAGCCAGTTGTACGACGGCGAGATTTCCTTGGCCAGGAACGCGACGCCCCAGGCGCCGTAGACCACGGACGGGATGGCGGCGAGGAGGTCAATCACGTAACCCAGGCCGGAGGCGAGCTGGCGCGGCGCGAAGTGCGAAATGAACAGCGCGACGCCGATCGCGATCGGCGTCGCGATCACGAGAGCGATCACCGAGGCGATGAGGGTGCCGATGACGAGCGGCCAGATGTAGGTGAAGAATCCTTCGCCGCCCTGGATCTTGTCCGCCGGAGCCACGAGGGCGGGGAGCGCCTGGATCACGAGAAACAGTGCCACGCCGAAGAGCACGACGAGGATCAAACACCCTGCTGCCAAGGTGGCTGCGGAAAAGACTTTGTCACCGGCGTGGCCTGCGCCCCGGGACTTGGTCAGGGAGGTGGTGGTCACTTCACGGTCCTTCGGTTTGGATGCCCGGCAAATCTTGATGTATGGAACAAACGCGTCAGTTCCCTGCTCCATGGCGGCCGCCGGTGACGGCCGCCATGGAGCAGGGAACCTTGATCAGGCCCGTGTTTCCACTATGCCCTTTTCCACTTCGCCTCGCGGCGCAGCGTATTCCTAGGCCTTGGCCTTGACGGAGTCGACGGCAGCCATTGCCTTGTCCTGGAGGGTCTTGGACAGCGGCGCCGACTTGGCGGCGTCGGCCGCGGCCTGCTGGCCCGCGTCGGAGGCGGCGTACTTGACGAAGGCCTTGACCAGGTCAGCGGTGGCCTGCGTGTCGTAGGTGGTGCAGACGATGTGGTAGGACACCAGGACGATCGGGTAGGCGCCCGCGGCCGTGGTGGTGCGGTCCAGCTTGATGGCGAGGTCGTTGGCGTTGCGGCCCTCGACCGGCTTGCCCTGGTCGACTGCCTTGGAAGCTGCCTCGGCGGAGATCTTCGTGAAGGAGTCGCCGACCTTGATCTGCGCGGTGCCGAGCTTGCCGCTGACAGCGGAGTCGTCGGCGTAGGTCACGGCGCCGGGGGTGTCGGTGACAGTCTTGACGACGCCGGAGGTGCCCTTGGCGTTCTCGCCCTTCAGGCTGGCGGGCCAGACGCCGGCTGCCTTGTCGGTCCACACGGTGGGGGCTACGGCGGACAGGTAGTCGGTGAAGTTGGTGGTGGTGCCCGAGTCATCGGAGCGGTTCACCGGGGTGACCTTGAGGTCCGGAAGCTGGACGCCCGGGTTCATCGCCGCGATGGCGGGGTCATTCCAGTTGGCGACCTCGCCGCGGAAGATCTTTGCGACGGTGGCGGCGTCGAGCTTCAGGTCCGTGATGCCAGGGACGTTGAAGGCGACGGCGATCGGGGAAATGTAGACCGGGATGTCAATGGCTCCGTCGGGACCACACTTTTCCTTGGAGCTGGCGAGTTCGTCATCCTTGAGGTAGGCATCGGAGCCGGCGAACTGGGCCGAGCCGTCGAGGATCGCCTTGCGTCCGGCGCCGGAACCGTCCGGGGAGTACTGCACAGTTGCGCCCTGGTTCGCGGTAGCGAAGTTGGTCTTCCAGACATCCATGGCTGCGCCCTGGGCGGAAGAACCGATGCCGGTCAGGGTGCCGGTGACCGCGGGACCCGAGGCGGACGGCGCCGCGGTCTGGGCCGTGTTAGTTGCGTTGTCCGAACCGCAGGCGGTCAGCGCAAGTGCGCCGACGGCGATTACAGCGATAGCCGCGTTGCGGCCGAAGCGGAGAGCCTTCACTGAGTTGTACCCCTTCCAGGGCTGTGAGTGCCGGGCCTGGAGAAGGCCCGCAGGGATGCGTACGGGTTTGTACCTTTACCGACCGTAAGTGGCCCAGGTGAAGAGAATTGCGGACCAAAGTGAACGGCCGGTGAACGACGCGGGACTATTGGCTTACATATGCCGGGCCGCCATTGTGTTCTGTGCGTCACAGTCGTATCAGCCGCACAGTGCCCGCGGCCCGTGCCGTGTCCTGCCGTGCCGGCCGTCCCGGCGCAGCAAATAGACTGGAGGGCATGGCCTCCGCGACTGGACTCTCCGCAAGCGCACGATTTCTGCGCGGCCGGGTCCGCACCGGCTTTGTCCGGAGCCGGAACTCCCTGGGCCCGGCCATCCAGATGACCACTTGCGCCGTGGGCGCTTACGCTTTCGCAGAATACGTCCTGGGTCACAGCGGGCCGTTGTTTGCGGCCACGTCATCCCTTATTGCGCTCGGTTTTTCCCGCGACCCCCGGCTGCGCCGCGTCATCGAGGTGGGCTTGGGCTGCACGCTCGGAATCGTGGTCGGAGACCTGCTGCTGCACTGGCTGGGCTCCGGAATCTGGCAGGCCGCCGTCGTGCTCCTTTTCTCCATCCTGCTGGCCAGGTTCCTGGACAGCGGGACGATTTTCACGACGCAACTGGGCCTGCAGTCGGTGCTCGTGGTGCTCCTGCCCGCACCGATCGGGGGCCCGTTCACCCGCAGCATCGACGCCGTGGTGGGCGGAGTGTTCGCGCTGCTGATGACCGTCCTCGTTCCCAAGGATCCGCGGCGTGAACCCCGCAGCGACGTCAAGAAGCTCCTGCACGAGCTCGCCGAGGTGCTGCGGGAATGCGCCTCGGCGCTGAGCTACAGCGATTCCACCCAGGCCTGGCATGCCCTCATCCGGGGCCGGAACTGCCAGCCGCTCGTCGACGCCATGCGCCAGTCGCTGCGTGCCTCCGGCGAAGTGGCAACCCTGGCCCCAGCCTACCGGCGGCACCGGGACGAACTGGACCAGATGGAGCAGTCGCTGGACTACATCGATCTCGCGCTGCGCAACAGCCGGGTCTTTGCGCGCCGACTGACCAGCGCCATCAACCATGCGGCGCTCTCGGACGAGGCCACCCAGAACATCGCCGAGGTCCTGCAGGAGACGGCCGCCGCCGTCGACGAGCTCTCGCTCGGCCTGGCGGAAGTCCACGACGGCGCCCGCCGCGCCCACCTGCGGACAGCACGCTCGGAGCTGCGGGAGATCGCAGGCCGGCTGCATCCGCGGATACTGGACGTCCAGCGGCTCGAGGGCGAAACGGTGGTCATGCTGTTCCGCCCGCTCATGGTGGACCTGCTCGAGGCCGCCGGGCTGGATTCCAAGGAAGCCCGGGACATCCTGCCCCCGCTGTAGCTGCTGCAGCTGGCGCACGGGCCCTGCTGGCCCCGCCGCCGGCGCACTTGTTGTCGCTGGCCCCCGATAGTGTGGACCAATGGCTACGAAGACTTCCCGGGGGCCGAAGGCGCCCGGCTATAAATGCGCCGAATGCGGCTGGACGACGGCCAAGTGGGTGGGCCGCTGCGGCGAGTGCCAGGCGTGGGGCAGCGTGGAGGAGACCGGCACCGCCGTCGCCCGGACGACGGCGGCCACGACGGTCCTGGAACCGGCCCGCCGGATCGCCGACGTCGACGCCACTACCGCCGCGTTCCTGCCCACCGGCGTGGATGAACTCGACCGCGTGCTCGGCGGCGGGCTGGTGCCAGGCGCCGTGATCCTGCTGGCGGGCGAGCCCGGGGTGGGCAAGTCGACGCTGCTGCTGGACGTTGCGGCCAAGTTCGCCCGCACGGCGCAGGACGTCCTCTACATCACCGGCGAGGAATCCGCGGCCCAGGTCAAACTCCGCGCGGACCGGATCGACGCCGTCGCCGAATCCCTGTACCTGTCCGCCGAAACTGACCTGGGGCAGGCCCTGGGGCAGGTGGAGAAGCTGGAGCCGCGCCTGCTGGTGGTGGACTCCGTGCAGACCCTCAGCAGCGCCGACGTCGAGGGCAGCGCCGGCGGCGTGTCCCAGGTGCGCGAGGTGGCGGCGTCCCTGATCGCCGCGGCCAAGCGCCGCAACATGACCACGCTGCTGGTCGGGCACGTGACCAAGGACGGCTCCATCGCCGGGCCCCGGCTGCTGGAACACCTCGTGGACGTCGTCTGCCAGTTCGAAGGCGAACGGCACTCGCGGCTGCGGCTGCTGCGCGCGGTCAAGAACCGCTACGGACCCACCGATGACGTCGGCTGCTTCGATCTGAACGAGGACGGCATCGAGGGCCTCGCCGATCCCAGTGGGCTGTTCGTCTCCCGGACCAAGGAGCCCGTTTCGGGAACCTGCATCACGGTCACGCTGGAGGGCCGCCGGCCGCTGCTGGCCGAGGTGCAGGCGCTGCTCGCCGAGAGTGCCAGCTCCCAGCCCCGCCGCGCCACCAGCGGGCTCGACAGCTCGCGCGTCGCGATGCTGCTGGCCGTCCTGCAGCAGCGCGCCGGCTGCCTGCTGAACAAGGAC
Source organism: Arthrobacter sp. P4_F11 (assembly GCF_056401395.1). Taxonomy (NCBI): domain Bacteria; kingdom Bacillati; phylum Actinomycetota; class Actinomycetes; order Micrococcales; family Micrococcaceae; genus Arthrobacter; species Arthrobacter sp. P4_F11. The sequence goes on along the minus strand of NZ_JBFUJK010000007.1, from coordinate 109,091 downwards.
GACTCGTACGTGGCAACGGTCGGCGGGGTCAAGCTCAGCGAACCCGCCACGGACCTCGCCGTGGCCCTGGCGGTGGCTTCGGCCAAGGCCAGGAAGCCGCTCCCCCAGCGGCTCATAGCCTTCGGCGAGGTGGGCCTGGCGGGCGAAGTCCGCCCGGTGCCCGGCATCAACCAGCGCATCCAGGAGGCGCACCGGCTCGGCTTCACCCATGCCGTGGTACCGGCCAGCCCCAACGGGCACGGACCGGTTCCGGCGGGCTTCTCGGTCCGCGAGGTCGGCCACTTGGCCGAGGCCCTGGGACTGCTGATCAGCTGACGCCGTGGAAGCCGGGCGCCCCGGTGGTCTGGGACCTGGGGACGATGCGAGTTGCCAGAGGTCCGCTGAGGCTGGAAATGCCCTCTTGCCAAAGATACCCCCCGGGGGTATGTTGGGCGTAGCCGCAGATGACTGAGCATCCGTCAGGAGCACACACCATGGAACACCGGCACAGCAGCCCCGGCGCGGACCAGGGCCTCCGAGACCACAGCCCGGGCGGGACGCCGCACGGCAACCATGCTGTGAGCTCCGCCGCGGACGAGCACACGGTACACACTCACGGCCAGCATGCCGGGCACAGCGTCGCGATGTTCAGGGACAGGTTCTGGCTGTCACTGGCCCTGGCCGTGCCGGTGGTCTTCTTCAGCCCCATGTTCGCGGAACTCCTGGGCTACGCTCCTCCCGCCTTCCCCGGCTCAGCATGGATCCCGCCGGTCTTCGGCACGGCGATCTACCTCTACGGCGGCCGTCCGTTCCTCCAGGGCGGACTCAATGAACTGAAGACGCGAAAACCGGGGATGATGCTGCTGATTGCCATGGCCATCAGCGTCGCCTTTATCGCCTCCTGGGTGACCAGCCTCGGCATCGGCGGTTTCGATCTCGACTTCTGGTGGGAGCTGGCGCTGCTGGTCCCCATCATGCTGCTGGGCCACTGGATCGAGATGCGCGCCCTCGGCTCGGCGCAGGGTGCGCTGGATGCCCTGGCGGCGCTGCTGCCCGACGAAGCGGAACGCGTCACGGCTGCCGGCACGGAGACCGTCAGCCTCGCCGAACTCCGTGCCGGGGACACCATCCTGGTCCGCCCCGGCGGCCGGATGCCGGCCGACGGCACCGTCAGCGGCGGGCAGGCCGAATTCGACGAATCCATGATCACGGGCGAATCAAAAACCGTCCTGCGGGCCCCGGGGGATCCCGTGGTGGCCGGCACCATCGCCACTGACAACTCCGTGCGGGTCCGGGTGTCGGCCATCGGCGAGGACACGGCCCTCGCCGGGATCCGGCGCCTCGTGGCCGAGGCGCAGGCGTCCTCCTCCCGGGCCCAGGCCCTGGCCGACCGGGCTGCGGCCTTCCTCTTCTACTTCGCGGCCGGCACCGGCGTCCTGACCTTCATCTTCTGGACCCTGATGGGCAGCCTAGGAGACGCGGTCACCCGCACTGTGACGGTCCTGGTGATCGCCTGCCCCCACGCCCTCGGCCTAGCCATCCCGCTCGTCATCGCCATTTCCACCGAGCGCGCCGCCCGGGCGGGCGTCCTGATCAAGAACCGGATGGCGCTGGAGCGCATGCGGACAGTCGATGTCGTGCTGTTCGACAAGACCGGAACCCTGACCAGGGGCGAACCGGAACTCAAGGAAGTCGCCGCCGCAGACGCGGGAACAACCGGCCAAGACGCTGCGCAGAATACGGTGCTGGCACTCGCGGCCGCCGTGGAGGCTGACAGCGAACATCCCTTGGCCCGCTCAATCGTTGCCGCGGCCCGCGAACGGGGACTTAAGCTTCCTACGGCGGACGGGTTCACGTCGCTGACTGGCCGCGGAGTCCGCGCCACGGTCGATGGCCGCACGATCCAGGTGGGCGGCCCGGCCCTGCTCCGGGAGCTGGGTTTGCAGGAGCCGCCGGATTTGGCCGCCACGACCGGCGCCTGGCTGGAGCGCGGCGCGGCGGTGCTTCATGTCGTGGACGGCGGCAGGGTCCTGGGTGCTGTCAGCCTCGAGGATGCCGTGCGGCCCGAGTCCCGCCAGGCCGTCCGCGCCCTGCAGGCACGCGGCATCAAGGTGGCCATGGTCACCGGCGACGCCCGGCAGGTGGCGCACGCCGTCGCCGCCGAGCTCGGCATCGACGAAGTGTTCGCCGAGGTGCTCCCGGCCGACAAGGACAAGAAAGTGGCGGAGCTCCAGGGCCGCGGGCTGAAGGTGGCCATGGTCGGCGACGGCGTGAACGACTCCCCCGCGCTGGCACGGGCGGAGGTGGGGATCGCGATTGGAGGCGGCACGGATGTGGCCGTGGAATCCGCCGGTGTGGTCCTGGCCGGCAACGATCCGCGGGCTGTGCTGTCAATGCTCGATCTTTCCAGTGCGAGCTACCGGAAGATGTGGCAAAACCTCGTGTGGGCCACCGGATACAACGTCATCTCGGTGCCGCTGGCTGCCGGTGTCCTCGCCTTCGCCGGAATTGTCCTGTCCCCCGCCGCGGGCGCCGTGATGATGTCGGCGTCGACCATTGTGGTTGCCCTGAACGCCCAGTTGCTGCGCAGGCTCAAGCTCAACCCGGCCGCGGTCAGCTGACCTGTTGGAGGCCCCGATGCCGGAAACCACCCGCCGTGAGTCATCATTCGGGAGATCGTATGCCCGGGTGGGTCCGCGGATGGACGCCCGCGGCGCAGCAGAGCACCGCCGCCGGCTCGTGGCGCCGGCGCACGGCTTCGTCATCGAAATCGGGGCGGGCTACGGGGCCTCCTTCCCGTTCTACCCTTCCGCGGTATCCGGTGTGCTGGCCCTCGAACCGGACCCCACGCTCCGTGCGCTGGCCCTCGCCGCCGCCGGTAAGGCGCCTGTGCCCGTCACGGTGAGGGACGGCGTGGCGGAAGCGCTGCCGGCGGCGGATGCCTCGGCCGACGTCGTTGTCTCCAGCTTGGTGCTGTGCAGCGTGCCGGACCCGTCCCTCGCCCTGGCGGAGGTGGTCCGGGTCCTGCGGCCCGGCGGCCTGCTGCTGTTCTACGAACACGTCCGCTCAGCGCACCGCATGCTGGGGGCCGCCGAAGACCTGCTCACACCGCTGTGGGGCCGGCTGGCAGGCGGATGCCACCCGAACCGTGACACCGCCGCCATGATCGCCGCGGCAGGCCTGAGCGTGCAGGGCATCGAGCGCTTCGGCTTTTCGGTGCTTCCCGGCAATCCGCGGCTGGCCCACGTCCTCGGTGTGGCGGGCAAATCCTGAGCGCGTTCCGGCACAACGAAAAGGGGGCGCCTGCCGCGATGGCAGACGCCCCTCTTCTGATTTCACTCCGGCTGAGCCGGCCTGGGTTTGCTAGGCCTTCTTGGGAGGCAGGGCCAGCTTGAAGATCTTCGCCCACGTGGAGCCGACCTGCTTCAGCAGCGGGCCCGTGGTGTACGGCAGTCCGTAGCGCTTGCAGATCTCCTGCACCTTCGGCTGCACCTCCGCGTAGCGGTTCGAGGGCAGGTCCGGGAACAGGTGGTGCTCAATCTGGTGCGAGAGGTTGCCGGTCATGAGGTGCATGAACTTGGAGCCGGAGATGTTGGCCGAGCCAATCATCTGCCGCACATACCAGTCACCGCGGGTCTCGCCCTCCACCATTTCCTCGGTGAAGGTGTCAGTGCCTTCGGGGAAGTGGCCGCAGAAGATCACTGCGTGCGCCCACACGTTGCGGACGGCGTTGGCGGTCAGCGTGCCGTAAAGGGCCTGCTTGCCGGAACCGGTCAGCATGGCGACGGCGGGAGTGGCGGCGTAGTCCTTGGTGAACTGCGTCAGTGCCTTGCGGCCGAGGGCCTTCAGGTCCTTGGTCAGGGCTTCCTTCGATTTCCGGCCCTCTTTGTAGTCCACCAGTTCGAGGTCGTAGATCGCGATGCCCCACTCGAAGACCGGTGCCAGCAGCGCGTTGTACAGCGGGTTGCCCAGGTTGAAGGGAGTCCATTTCTGGTCCGGATCCATCCGCAGCAGGTTGTATCCGATGTCGTTGTCCTTGCCGACCACATTTGTCCAGCGGTGGTGGAGGTCGTTGTGGGTGTGCTGCCAGGAGCGCGCGGGGGTGACGAAGTCCCATTCCCAGGTGGTGGAGTGGATGTCCGGGTCCCGCATCCAGTCCCACTGCCCGTGCAGGATGTTGTGCCCAAGTTCCATGTTTTCCAGGATCTTGGCGAAGCTCAGCAGCGCGGTGCCGGCGAACCAGGCGGGCTTCTTCTTGCTGACAAGGAGCAGGGCACGGCCGGAGAGCTCCAGGCCGCGCTGGATCTTGATCATGCGGCGGATGTAGGCGGCATCGGCGGACCCGCGCTTGGCGAGGATGTCATCTTTGATGGCGTCGAGTTCGCGCCCCAGCTCCGCCACCTGCTCGTCGGAGAGGTGGGCGGCCGCGGGCGGGCGCAGCAGCGGGCTGCCGGTTTCGGCGAGGGCGCCGGGCCGCGTCTTCGCGACCGTGACGACCTTTGCTGTGTCGGCTGAACCGCTGGTGGCGGGGGTGTCGGCGTCGGAAAGGTCCGGTTTGTTGGAAACAATCGTCATGCGGTGATACTCCTCAGAGGTCGAGGTTAACGGGGCCGGCGGCTGCCGACACGCACGTCTGGATTAGTTGGCCGGGCTCGCCGTGCACTTCGTTGGTGCGCAGGTCACGGACGTGGCCGGCCCGCAGCGGGATGAGGCAGCTGTGGCAGATACCCATCCGGCAGCCGCTGGGCATGAGGATGCCGGCGTCCTCGCCGACATCGAGCAGCGGGGTGTCGCCATCGGCCTCGACTTCACGGTCGGAGGCCTCGAAGGTGACCAGGCCGCCGTCGTGCCCGGCGCCGCCGGCGAGGCTGGTGCTGAAGCGTTCGATGGTCAGGGTGCCCGAGCTGGCCGCGGCCTGCTGGGCGTCCTCCGCTTCGGCCTCCCACAACGCCTCGGCGTCGTTGAGGTACCCTTCCGGACCGCATGCGTAGGCGGCGCGCTGGCGCCAGTCCGGGCAGAGCCGGTCCAGGTCGGCGGCCGAGGTGAAGTCCAGCCGTCCGCTCTCACCGGTGAACCAGTGCGTGACGCGCAGGTTGGGGAACTGGTCGGCGAGCTCGGCGAGTTCTTCACGGAAGATGGTGTCCGCGGCGGTGCGGGCGGTGTGGATCAGGACGACGTCCGAATCCGGGCGGTGCGGAACGAGCGTGCGGATCATCGACATCACCGGGGTGATCCCGCTGCCGGCCGTGAGCATGAGCAGCGGCCGCGGATGCTCGGGAAGGACGAAATCGCCCTGCGGGGGCGCCAGGAACAGGACATCGCCGGGCTTGGTGCCGCGTACGAGGGCCCCGGAGACGGCGCCCATGTCGGTCACGGTGATTGCCGGGTCCTGTCCGGCGGGGGCGCTGAGCGAGTAGGACCGCCAGTGGCGGACACCGTCGAGCTCGACGCCAATACGGGCCCACTGGCCGGCAAGATGTGCTTGCCAGCCGCGGCCGGGACGGAAGAAAATGGTGGCGGAATCGGCCGTTTCTGGAACCACCCTGGTGACCACGCCGCGCAATTGGCGGGCGGAAAACACGGGATTGAACAGCGACAGAATGTCTTCTGGAGCTAGTGGGGTGGTCAGTAGAGATGCGGCGCGCGCCAGCTTACGGAGCCGGATCATTCATCAAGCTTATGTCAGATTGCGCCATACTTCTTCACCCAAGGCATACGATCGACTCGAGAAAACTATCCCGCCGCAACAACTCATCGGACTTTCCATGAACACATCCCCTGCCCGGGAGCCTGCCGGCCCCGCCCCCGCCTACGATCCTCCCTGGCTGGCCCTGCCGCGGGAGGTCAGCGACATGCTGCGGCCGCGGATGCCCGGCATTGTCGAGGCCATCATCGAGGCCGTCCCGCAGCTCGTCCCGGCGTACGCCAGGCCGATCGAGGGGCGCTTTGGCAGGGGGCTGCGCAGGGGCGTGGCCGCGGCGCTGGACCGCTTCCTGCAACTGCCCGGGACCCGGCTGCCGGCGCTGTCCGAGGAAAGCCGGGAGCTGGTGGCCGGGCTGGGCAGCGGCGAGTTCCGGCAGGGGCGGAGCATGGACGCGCTCCTGAGCGCCTACCGGATGGGCGCCCGCGTGACGTTCCGGGAGATGTCCAAAGTCTCAGTGGAACACCATCTGGGCCAGGGCGTCGTGGTGGACCTGGGCGAATCGATCCTCGCGTACATCGATGAGCTGTCGGCGGTCAGCGCCGAGGCCTACGCCTTTGAGCAGTCCGAACGGGCCGGAGCAGTGGACCGGCGGCGCACCGAACTGCTGGACCTGCTCCTGCTAGGCCAGGCCGACGAGGCGGCCCTGCGCCAGACGGCGGCGATGGCGGACTGGTCCCTGCCCCAGCGCATGGCGGTGGTGACGCTGCCGCTGGACCGGGCGGCCGGGCTGCGGCTGCGCCTGGGCCCGGGCACCCTTGTGATTGAGCGCGAGACCGATGTTGTCGCCCTGGTGCCGGCGCGGATGTCGCGCTCCGCCCGGGACGACCTGGACCGTGCCCTGAAGGGGCGCGGCGCTTCCGTGGGACCGGCCGGGGGCTGGGAGAGGGTTCCGGATTCGCTGCGGCTGGCCGTGCTGGCGGCCGCAGCACTGCCTCCGCGGGAGGGACCGGATGATCCCCCGATCTGGGCCGACGAGCACCTGGCGCAGGTGATTCTCGGTGCAGAACCCTCGGCGATCACGGAACTCGCCAACCGCCGGCTCGCGCCGCTGGAAGGGCTTCGGCCCGCACAGCGCGACCGGCTCGCCGAAACCCTGCTCTCCTGGTTGCGCCACTGGGGCCAGCGGGCGCCCGTGGCCGCCGAGCTCGGGATCCACCCGCAGACCGTGGGCTACCGGGCAGCGCAGCTGCGCGAGCTCTTTGGCGACGCCCTCGAGGACCCAACGGCGCGCTTCGAACTCGAACTGGCCCTTCACGCCGGCCGGCGGTAGGCCAGCCCGTCAGGCGGACCGCGGGTTACCCGGCGAGCGCCCGCCGGCTGTGGAGCCGCAACTCCAGGTCGTGCATCACGAGCGCCGCCAGGTCCTCCAGCGCAGCAGTGTCCTCATCGCTGAACTCGCGGGGCTCACGGTCCAGGATGCAGAAGGTGCCCAGGTTGTAGCCGTCCGGAGTGCGCAGCGGCACCCCGGCATAGAACTGCAGGCCGAACTCGCCTGCCACGAGGGGGTTGGCCAGCGTCCGGGGATCGTTGACGGCGTCCCGGACAATCCAGGCATCGCCCTGCAGGACGGCGGAGGCGCACAATCCGGGGTCCCGGCCGATTTCCGTGACATCCGTGCCGTGGTGGGACTTGAACCAGATCCGGTCATGGTCCACAACACTGACAATCGCCACGGGCACCGAGAACATGCGTGCGGCCAGCGCCGCGATCCGGTCAAAGACGCCGTCCGCGGGAGTGTCCAGGATCCGGTACCGCTCGACCGCCTGCATGCGCCCTTCTTCGTCGGTCAACAGCGCGGCCGGGTCCCGGCGGCGGCGTCCCGTGCCGTTGATGACTTCCTGGCGCAGGGCCAGGGACACTTCCCGGGCCGGCGGGCGGGCGGCCGGATCCCTGTCCAGCATGGAGGTCAGCAGGGCCGCCCACATGGGCGCGATGTCTTCAGGGACGTCCGGGTCGTGGAGCAGCCGGGCCAGGGCGGACTGCACCGGCGCGCCGGGATAGGCCATTTTCCCGGTCAGGCCTTCCAGGAGGACCAGCCCCAGCGAATAGACGTCGCTGGCGGGGCCCGCCGGTTCGCCGGCAGCCTGTTCGGGGCTGAGGTAGGCCGGGGTGCCGGAGCTGTCATCGGGGTCGCCGTGGTGGCCTTCGCGGATGGTGATGGCCACGCCGAAGTCGCTGAGTTTGGCGCGGGCGCGCCGGTCCTCGACGCTGTAGTCCACGAGCAGGATGTTGGCCGGCTTGACGTCCCGGTGGATGATGCCGTGGTGGTGGATGTGCGCAAGACCGTCCGCGAGATCGTGTCCGATCAGCGCCATGTGGGCCGCCGACAGCGGGCCCTCGGCCGAGCGGCGGCGCAGGTCGGGGCCGCGGACGAGTTCCATCACCAGATAACTGAGCCGGCGGGTCGGGTCACTGAGGTCCGTGCCGGCGTCGAACAATGTCACGAGGGCGTGGTGGGCCATCCCCGCCAGGATCCGCACTTCATCGGCTTGCCTGCGGGCCCGTTCTTCGTCCACGGTCCCGTCGCGGAAGAGTTTGACTGCCACTTCACGCCCCAGGACCTCGTCCGTGGCACGGTACACGCTCGATTGGCTGCCCCGGCCAATGAGCTCTTCGATCCGGTAGCGCCCGCTGAGCAGGGAACCGGGGTCCATGGTTGTCAAAGGTCTACGTGGTCCCTCTAATGGGGCCGCCGCTGGAGGCGGGCGGATCAGTCCAAAGCCGGGACAAATCCCGGCACCCGCATCATAAGCAAGCTTACTTATCATAACGCGGAAACCGGATTCCGGAAGACTTCCCGGAAGTCTTCGGTCCGCCGCCTTGGGCTATTTTGCGGGGTTGTGGGTCCCGATCGGCACCAGGGTGAGGTCAGGGTGGTTCTTTTCGATCCGGCGCAGGGCCCAGACGTCGTTGAACAGGGCCAGGTATTCCCCGTCGGAGCGCAACAGGACTTCGGCGCCGGGGACGTTGGCCAGCGCCGGCATGGCGTCGGCGGTCGAGATCCGGGCCATGGAATACGGGAGCCGCTCCAGCCGCATCGGGGCGCTGAAGTCGTGCGCCATGCGGTCCTCGACCACTTCGAACTGCATGGGGCCGACGGCGGCAAGAACGGGCGCCTGGTCACCCCGGATGTCCGAGCGGAGCACCTGGATGACGCCCTCGTGCTCAAGTTGTTCGATGCCGCGGCGGAACTGCTTGAACCGGCTCGGGTCCTTGGAGCGCGCCACCTGGAAGTGCTCCGGGGCGAAAAGCGGGATCGCCGGGAATTCCACGGGCTGGTCCAGGAACAGGCTGTCCCCCACCCGGAGGGAGGAGGCGTTCACGAGGCCCACCACGTCGCCCGGGAAAGCCTCGTCGATCACCTCGCGTTCGCGGCCGAAAACCTGCTGGGCGTACTTGGTGGCGAAGGATTTCCCCGTCCGGGTCTGGGTGACCACCATGCCGCGCTCGAACATGCCGGAGCAGACACGGATGAAGGCAACGTGGTCGCGGTGGGCCTTGTTCATGCCGGCCTGGACCTTGAAGACGAACCCGGCGAACGGGGCATCCACGGGGCGGGGGTCGCCGTCGACGTCGGGCCGCGGGGCAGCGGGCGGGGCGAAGTCGACGAGGGCGTCGAGGATTTCCTTGACGCCGAAGTTCAGCGCGGCCGAGCTGAACAGGATCGGCGTCGCCTTGCCGGCGTGGAAGGCTGCGACGTCGAACGCCAGGTTGGATTCGATGACCAGCCCGGCCTCGTCCACGGCGTTGGACCAGTCGTCGCCCTGGCTGGCGGCGGCCTCGTCGGGGGTGAAGTATTCGGTCAGGGCGATGTTGGCCCCGGCGTTGTTGCGCTTGAACTGCGCGAAGCGGTCGTTGCGCAGGTCCCAGACGCCGCGGAAGTCGCCGGAGATGCCAACGGCCCAGGTCAGCGGCATCGGCTGCAGGCCGGTGCGTTCGGTGATCTCGTCCATCAGCGCCAGGGCGTCCAGGCCGGGCCGGTCCCACTTGTTGATGACAGTGATGATGGGCAGGTTGCGCTGCTTGCAGACCTCGAAGAGCTTCATGGTCTGGGTTTCCAGGCCCTTCGCTGCGTCGACCAGCATGACAGCACAGTCCACGGCCGCGAGCACGCGGTAGGTGTCCTCGGAAAAGTCGGCGTGGCCCGGGGTGTCCAGGAGGTTGATGACGGTGTCCCGGTAGGCGAACTGCAAAGCGGCAGAGCTGATGGAGATGCCGCGGTCCTTTTCCATCTGCATCCAGTCCGAGACCGTCTCCTTGCGGTTGGCCTTTCCGCTGGAGGCGCCGGCCGTGCCGATCACCTTTGCGTGCAGCGCCAGGGCCTCCGTCAGGGTGGATTTGCCGGCGTCGGGGTGCGAAATGACCGCGAAAGTCCGGCGCCGGGCCGCCTGCTTGTGAATCTCCTGGACTCGGGCGGGGCTGAGGACTTCTTGAGACACGATGCTACTTTCGCTGCGGCAGTGGACGGGTCACGGCGCGGAGAGCCCGCGGTACACCCAAGGATCCAAGTTTATCGCAGGCCGCGGACCGCGGACGAAGCTGCGGCCGGACCGCGTATGAAGCTACGCGAGGCCCGGGCACGAAGCTGCGGCGTTAAGGCGCCAAAATGCCGTCACGGACGGCGCCCGGGGCAGCCCTTCAGGAGGCCCGCGGCGGCACGCCGCAATGGACCACTTTAAGGCTTGCCTGTGCGGAAGTGGCCTTGCTTTACCCCTATCATGGGGAGAGCGGGGAACTGAGTACTTTGATCCTGCCGGGAGACCCTGGAATCCGGCGCACTTGCAGGCTCGTCCCTGCACCTTTGAAGGGAAATCTATGGCTCGGAGCCCTGAAGATGCGCTCAAGGCGACCTTGGCCAGGGTGGCACCGGGCACAGCCCTCCGCGACGGCCTGGAACGCATCCTCCGCGGCCGGACCGGCGCGCTGATCGTGCTGGGCATCGACAGGACCATCGAGTCCATCTGTTCGGGCGGCTTCGAGATCGGCATCGATTTCTCCCCCACCCGGCTGCGGGAACTGGCGAAGATGGACGGCGCCATCGTCTGCGACAAGGATGCCAGCAACATCCTGCGCGCGGCGGTCCAGCTCGTCCCGGATTCGAGTATCGAAACGCAGGAATCGGGCACCAGGCACCGGACCGCGGAACGCGTGGCCATCCAGACGGGCGTCCCGGTCATTTCGGTCAGCCAGTCAATGCAGATCATCGCGCTGTACGTGCACGGGCTGCGCCACGTCCTGGAGGGCTCCGAAAAGGTCCTGGCCCGCGCCAACCAGGCCCTGGCAACCCTGGAACGCTACCGTTCGCGCCTGGACCAGGTCACCAGCTCGCTCTCCGCCCTGGAAATCGAGGCCATGGTGACGGTCCGTGACGTCGCGGTCACGCTGCAGCGCCAGGAAATGGTGCGCAGGATCTCCGAGGAAATCTCCCAGTACGTCCTGGAACTGGGCGAGGACGGCCGCCTGCTCTCGCTGCAGCTGGACGAGCTCACCGTCGGCCGCGGCCCGGGCAGCGACGTCATCATCCGCGACTACTCCGGGCCGGCCGCAACAGCGGAGGACATCGACAAAGCGGTCAAGGCACTCGTCGGCCTGGGCCCAACCGAGCTGATCGACCTGGGCAAGATCGCCGGCATCGTCGGCTTCGCCGGCGGCGAGGCCAACCTCGACGCCGTCGTGCAGCCGCGCGGCTACCGCTTGCTCTCCGGGCTCAAGGCCGTGCCGAAGGCCGTCGCCGACCGGCTCGTCGACCACTTCGGCGGCCTGCAGTTCCTGATGGCGGCAACAATCGATGACCTCATGACCGTCGACGGGATCGGTGACCAGCGTGCCAGGACCGTCAGGGAGGGCCTGAGCCGCATGGCCGAGGCCAGCCTGCTGGACCGCTTCCTCTAACCCCCTCCACAAACCCGTCGGGGGGGGGTAACAGGAGTTACACGGGTCAGCTGAGCTGGAACACGGCCTTGGGGCTGTTCTTGTTCGCCAGCCGGGCGGTGAAGACGTAGTAGGCGCCGCCGGCACCGGGCGTGGCCTCGACGGGCTCGCAGCCCTGCACCGTGCGGTTGCGCTGCCACGGGAAGTTCGCCGTCTCGCTCTTGCCCGGAGCAATGGTCTTCATCAGGTCCGTGCTCTCCGCCTGGCAGTCCTTGGAGGAGAAGATCCGGTCCGAGCCGCTGGTGATCATGTACTCCATCTGCGAGGTCCCGATGTTGACCTCGCACGGGACCTTGTTGTTGTTGGTCACCGTGAGGCTCAGCAGCGGCTTCTCACCGGCTGCATAAGCCTGTTTGTCGGTGGCGGCCGTAACGGTGATCAGATTCTGCTCGCAGCCCTCCCCCGATGTGGCCGTGGGAGAGGCCGAAGCCTCCCCGGACGCCGTCGGGCTCCCCGACGCGGAGTCAGCCGGGCTGGCCGCCGGCGACGTTCCTGCCCCGGACGGCTGGGCGCCGGCAGACTGGCCCCCGCCCAGGGCGTTCGAGACCGCCACAAAGCCGCCGAAGGCCACCGCGATGACGAGCAGCAGGACCACCCCTGCAAACAGCCGGCGGCGGCGGTAGACCCGGCGCAGCGGGGGCCGTCCGGATTTGCGCCCGGATTGCCCCGGGGCCGAACCTTTCGGCCGCGAACCGCCCGTACCTGAAGTGCCTTGCCTGACCATTGTTCTAGCCTAGAGAACCGCGCGGGCTCTGGCGCCCGGCCACGCCGCGGGACCGGACGCCGTCCCGATCCGTTACCCCGATCTATTACGCTGAATGGATCGAAACTCTAACCCCCACGCCCCCCGTATCCGCCGCGGCACCGCGTGACTCCCTGCCCGCCGGGGCGCCCGCCCGCGCCGGCAATCTCCCAGCGCTCTATACGGCCCTGGACGACTGGTTCGCGTCCAATGCCAGGGACCTGCCGTGGCGGGCCGCGGACTGCACGCCCTGGGGTGTGCTGGTCAGCGAAGTGATGCTCCAGCAGACGCCGGTGGTCCGGGTCCTGCCGGTCTGGGAAGAGTGGCTGCGCCGCTGGCCGGAACCTGCAGATCTGGCCGGCGAACCCGCCGGGGAGGCCGTCCGGTCCTGGGGCCGGCTGGGATATCCCCGGCGCGCCCTGCGCCTGCATGCCGCCGCCGTCGCCATCAGGGACAGCCACGGCGGGGCCGTCCCCGGCACCTACACCGAACTCCTGGACCTGCCGGGCGTGGGCAGCTACACGGCCGCGGCCGTCGCCGCGTTCGCCTACGGACGCCGCGAAACGGTGGTGGACACCAACATCCGCCGGGTCCACGCGCGGCTGGTCACCGGCTCTGCCCTGCCGGCGCAGGCCCTGACCGCCGCCGAAATGCGGCTGGCCGCATCGCTGCTCCCGGACCGCCCCGACGCCTCGGTGCGCTGGAACGCCGCCGTCATGGAACTCGGCGCCCTGGTCTGCACTGCGCGGACCCCCAAGTGCGGCCAGTGCCCTGTCCGGGAGTCCTGCGCCTGGCTGGCGGCCGGGGAGCCGGCGCCGGCGTACACGCCCAAGGGCCAGGCCTGGCACGGCACGGACCGGCAGGTGCGCGGCGCCGTGATGGCCGTCCTGCGGGCAGCCGAGGAGCCGGTGGCGCCGGTCCTGTTCCACCAGGCTCCCGCGGACCTGGGCTTCGAACCGGAGGGCGTCGGCATCCCGCTCGCGGCCCTGCACCGGCTCAACGCGGCCCCCGAGCAGCTGGAACGGGCGCTGGCAGGGCTGCTGGGCGACGGCCTCGCCGAACTGCACCAGGGCGGCTTCCGGCTCCCGGGCTGAGGATCTACGCTGGAGCATGCGCAAGCTGGCGGCCGCGGCGGTGCTGGTCCTCACCGCAGTCCTGGCTGTCTCGTGCCGGCCGGAGGCCGCCTGCCCGGCGATCGCCCAGGCGCCCGTTGTATCGCTAACGGTGGACCGTGAGTACGCCCCGTCAGTGCGGACCATCCACCTGGCCGCCTGCCAGGACGGCCGCTGCAAAGAGGCGGACCTCGAACTGGTTCCCGGAAGCACGGCCGTGGACCAAGGCTGCGAGCCGGGCCCCTACGGCGGCGACGGCGTCTGCTCGGCCACTTCTTCACCCGACGGCACCCTGACCGGAATGCTGATGATGGAGACGCTGAGCGCCAGCCGGATCGAGGTGACGGCCACGGGCACGGACACCGCCGGGAACCCGCTGCCGGCCCGGACCGCGGCGTTCACGCCCCGCGCGGCGCACCCGTTTGGTGAGCAGTGCGGAACCTTCATCACCGCCAGCGTGGTGCTCGACGCGGCCGGCCTCCGCCAGGCACCCTAGCGCTTACGGTTCTCCGAACCCCGAGCCGACCAGGCGTTCCAGGTAGTCGACCGCCTTGGCGGCGTCCGGGCCGCTGGCCTCCACGTGCAGGACGGTTCCCTTGCCGGCGGCAAGCATCATGAGCTCGGTCATGGAGGCGCCGTCGGCGCCGTTCACGGTCACCTCGGCGTCCATGGCGGACAGGCCTCCGGCGATCTTCGCTGCCGGCCGGGCATGCATGCCGGCTTGGTTGACGAGCTCAAAGTCCCCGGTGGCGTCCGGCGGCTGCTGGTGCACATGCCCCGCCTCCGCGGGATGGGCCGGCGGCCGGTAGACGGCCTCGGCCGCGTCCTTCACCGCCGCCGCTTCGGCTCCTGCCTGGGCAGCCACCGCGGCCGCGACGAGTCCTTCGACGAGGGGCGCGTCAGCAATCAGCACCGAGCCCGGCTCGGCTGCAAACTCCGCAGCGGACTCGGCCGTCATCACCGCGGAGCCGAGGTCGGCGAGCACCACCACACCGTCACCGGCTGCCTGCTCCAGGGCCGCCATGACCTTGTCCAGGCTCGTGCCGATGCGGCCGTCGTCGGTGCCGCCGGCGGGGAGGATCAGGACGTCGGGAGCCATCTGCGCGGCGAGTTCGACGGCGCCGTCCGCGATCTTGGAGCTGTGCGAGACGACCACCAGCCGGACTGTCATTCGGCCGCTCCGGCCGCGGCGCGCAGAATCAGCGCGCTGGAGACCGCTCCGGGGTCGCGGTGGCCGATGCTGCGCTCCCCCAGGTAGCTGGCACGGCCCTTACGGGCGAGCATCGGATCCGTGGACACGGCGCCGGCTTCGGCGGCCTCCGCCGCGGCTAGCAGCACCTTTCTGACATCGCCGTCGCCGTCGCCAGCCGCTGCGGCGGCCGCCTCGATCGCGGGCGTCCAGGCATCCACCATGGTCTTGTCGCCGGATTCGGCCTTTCCGCGGGCGACGATCCCGTCGCGGGCGGCCTGCAGCGCGGCAGCGAGGGTGGCGGCGTCGACGTCGGAGGCCTCACCCAGGGCCGTGGCGGCCCGCAGGAACGCCGTGCCATACAGCGGGCCGGCCGCCCCGCCGACCTTGGACATCAGCGTCATGGCCGTCAGTTTCAGGGCCGCGGCCGGGGTTTCCGGCGGCGCCTCGGCAAGTTTGTCCATCACGGCCTTGAAGCCGCGGTCCATGTTCTCGCCGTGGTCCGAGTCGCCGATGGGACGGTCCAGCTCGATTAGTTCCACCCGGTGCTCCGCCATGGCCTGCGCCGAAAGCGTCAGCCACCGCACCGCCCAGCCGACGTCCAAGCCCACGGTCAGACGCCCCAGCGAAGGGCCGGAGTATGCACGGGAGCGTCCCAGAGTGTTGTCATCTCGTCATCGAGGCGCAGGACAGTGATGGAGCAGCCCTGCATTTCGAGGGACGTGATGTAGTTGCCCACCAGTGAGCGGGCCACGGTGACGCCCTGCTCGGCCAGTTTCTGGGCGGCCCTGCGGTAGACGATGTACAGCTCGCTTTGTGGGGTGCCGCCCATGCCGTTGACGAACAGGAGCACCTGGTCCCCGGAAGCAAGGCCGAGGTCGCTGACCACCGGATCCAGGAGCCGGTCGGTGATGCCGTCGGCGTTTTCCATCGGGATGCGGTGCCGTCCCGGTTCGCCGTGGATACCGATGCCGATCTCGATCTCGTTTTCCTCGAGCTCAAAACTGGGCACGCCGGCATGCGGAACGGTGCAGGCGGACAACGCCACGCCCATGCTGCGCACGTTCTGGTTGACGCGGTCACCGATCGCGGCGACGGCGTCCAGGTTGTCACCGCGCTCGGCGGCCGCACCGGCGATTTTCTCGACCAGGACGGTGCCGCCGACGCCCCGGCGCCCGGCCGTGTACAGCGAATCCTGCACTGCGACGTCGTCGTTGACGAGCACGGTGCGGATCTCGACGCCTTCGGCCTGCGCGAGTTCGGCGGCGGTTTCGAAGTTCAGGACGTCACCGGTGTAGTTCTTCACGATGTGCACGACGCCGGCGCCGGAGCTTACGGCCAGCGTGGCCGGCAGGATCTGGTCCGGAGTGGGAGAGGTGAACACGGCGCCCGGGACGGCGGCGTCGAGCATGCCCAGGCCCACGTACCCGCCGTGCAGCGGTTCGTGTCCGCTGCCGCCGCCGGAGACGAGCCCGACTTTCCCTGCGACGGGAGCGTCCTTGCGCACGATGTATTTCGGGTCCGGGAAGACGGTCACGAGGTCGGCGTGAGCAAGCCCGAACCCTTCCACTGACTCGTCGACCACGGCTTTGGGATCATTGATGAGTTTCTTCATGGCGGTGCTCCCTGGATGGTGTCCTGGCTGCTTGCTTAGACCCTACTACCGGGGCACGGCCGGCGGTAGGCTCCCCGTTCCCCCGGCCCGGGCTCCCTGATGGGCTGCGAATCCCGGGGCGGCGGGGTTGTGGCCGTGCGTTCCGAACCCCCGCGCTTCAGGCCTGTTGGTCGGCCCAGGCCGGAGAATGCGGCCAGGCATCGACGCCCAGCCACGAGAACGGCGGCGCGGCGAGCCGGCCCTCGCGGGCGCGGGACGTGGCCGGCGGTCCTGACGCGGCAGATACCGCCTCGGCGGTTTGCCCCGTCACGGGCGCGCCGGTGCCGGGCGAGGAGTGGTTGGCGGGTTCGGGCGGCAGCGCTTCCAGCGGCTGGTCCGGCGGCCCTGCCGGAGCGCTGGCGATTGACCTGTGGATTGCGGAGAGATCGGGAAAAATCACGGCTTTGTGCAATTTTTTGCCTCCGGAAGTATGGCGGCCCACCCCCTGGGCCGGCATCAGTTTATCCACCAAATTTACTGAAGGGAAGCCCTGCGTGGACGTCGAGTTCCTGGCGGCTAGGGGCGCCGGCCTGGAGCCACCTTCGCTGGCCGGGGGGCCGGCCTGGAGCCGCCTTCGCTGGCCGGCGAACAGCCGCGCGCAGCCGCAACCCGGCGGGGGCTACAGCTCCTTGATCATCCTGGTGTTGCCCAGCGTGTTCGGTTTGACCCGCGCCAGGTCCAGGAACTCGGCCACGCCTTCGTCGTGCGAGCGCAGGAGCTCGGAATACACCACGGGATCGACGGCGGTCTGGTCAGCCATGACTTCAAAGCCGTGCTTCTTGAAGAACTCCACTTCGAAGGTCAGGCAGAAGACCCGGGAGACTCCCAGCGCGCGGGCATCCTCCAGCAGGCGCTCCACCAGCGCGTGGCCCACGCCCTTGCCGCGCCAAGCGTCCGAGGCTGCGAGGGTGCGGACCTCCGCGAGATCCTCCCACATGACGTGCAGCGCCCCGCAGCCGATCACCCCGCCGTCTTCGGATTCGGCGATCCGGAACTCCTGCAGGCTTTCGTAATAGGCCACGGTTTCCTTGGCCATGAGGATCCGCTGGTCGGCCAGGGGCGCCACGAGGGTCTTGATGGCGCCAACGTCGTCGGTGCGGGCGGGGCGGATGCGGATCGTCTCAGTCGCGGTCTCAGTCACGGTCTCAGTCACAGCCCAATCTTACGGGTGCCCCGGGCCCGGCCGGCTCCCTGCCGGCACGGGCCCGGTCCGTCAGAGACCGAGTTCGTCGGGGACGGGAACGTCCTTGTCCAGCAGGTTCCTGGCCAGGAAGTGCTCCACCACGCCGTACCAGACCTTGGCGTGCTGCGGCTGCAGGATCCAGTGGTTCTCGTCCGGGAAATACAGGAACCGGTGGTCCGTTTCGCCGTTCCCGTCCGCCGCCAGCTGCGACTTGGCGAGCAGTTCGTACCAGAGCCGGAGTCCCTCGCCGATCGGCACGCGGTAGTCCTTGTCGCCATGGATGACCAGCATGGGAGTTCGGATGTTCTCCACGTGCAGGTGCGGGGAGTTCTCCAGCGCCATCTCGGCCGTCATCTCCTTGAGCCAGTACTGCGCGGCGTCGGTGGTGGGGCCGAACTGGTCCAGGGCCCAGAGGCTGGCGTGCGTGACGATTGCCTTGAAGCGGTCCGTCTGCCCGGCCACCCAGTTGGCCATGTACCCGCCGAACGAGCCGCCCATGGCGGCCGTGCGCGTCTGGTCGATGTCGGGGCGCTGCACGACGGCGTCGGTGATGGCCATCAGGTCGGTGAACGGAGCCTTGCCCCATTCCCCCCAGCCGCGCTGGATGTGGTCCTGGCCGTAGCCGGTGGAGAGGGCGGGGTCCGGGAGCAGCACCGCGTAGCCGCGCGCCACCAGCAGCCACGGGTTCCAGCGCCACGTCCAGGCGTTCCAGGATCCCAGCGGGCCGCCATGGATCCAGAGCAGCAGCGGGGCCGGGGCCGCGGCGGACGCGCCCTCCGGCAGAGCCAGGTACGCGGGCACACGGGCGCCGTCGGCCGCCGTCGTCTCCACGCGCTCCAGCGTGCCCGTGAAGTGCGGGCGTTCCGCGGGCGCGGGCAGGCGGACGACGTCACCGGAGGCGAGGTCGATCCGTACAGGTTCGGCGGGGAATTCGTAGGAGCTGCGCAGGGCGTAGGCGCTGCGTCCGTCCGGTGCGACGACGACGTCGGTGTACGCCGCGGCGTCGGCCGTCAGGCGCAGCACCTGGGCCGCCCCGCCCGGGTCTCCGGCCACACCGATCCGGAATACCGGCGATGCGCCGTCCTCGTCGGCGGTGACCAGCAGGGCCGATCCGTCCGGCAGCCATGCGGCAGGGCGGGCCCAGCGGTCCCAGTCATGGGCGAGCGGCGTCAGGGCGCCGTCCCCGGCCGCCGGGCCGGCGACGTCGAGGAGGTGCAGCAAGACCCGCGGGGCCGCCAGCGGCGTGGTGTCGCTTTCGCTGACCACCACCAGGCTCCGGCCGTCCGGACTGACCGGGCCCGGGAAGTAGCTCTGGCCTTCCGTGTCCAGCAGGACCGTGCGGGTGCCGGTGGCGACGTCGATGGCGACCAGGACGGAACGTGAATCGGCATTGGCGAGGGGCTTGGCGAAGCTGCTGTAAATCGTCGTGCCGTCCGGGCTGAGCACCGATTCGGCGTCCCTGAGCCGCGTGCCGGCGTCGGGCGTCAGGTTGCGCATCTTCAGCGGCGGCGCGGCGTCGATGGTTGCCGGCTTTCCGGCCTCCAACGGGTCTCCGGGTTCGACGGCGAACAGCCGCGGCTGCGCCGGGCCCAGGTCCGCATCCCAGTAGCGGACAGGGTATCCGCTGTGCAGGATGGCCGCGACCTTGTTGTCCTTGCGCGCTTTCCGGCGTTCCTCGTCATTGTCCTCGTCCGTGGAGCCGGCCAGGACCGAGGCCGCGACCACCACGGTGTCGGCGTCCTTGGCGGCGTGGACGCCGCCGATTCCGCCGGCCCGGGACAAGGCCACCCGGGCTTCGCCACCGTCGGACGGCAGGATCCAGAGGGCGTTCACCGGGTCTGCCTCGGGGCTCTCCGGATCGGGACGGGCCGAGGTGAAGTACAGGTCGCCGTTGGCGGCAAACACCGCACCGGCCTCCCCCTTGGCGCTGCGCGTGATCCGGCGGGCCTGTTTGGCCCCGCCCGGATCCACCTCCCACAGCGCGGTGCAGTATTCGGTGCCCTTCGCGCCGAGGGTCGCCACGGTGGTCACCAGCCGGGCGCCGTCCGGGCTCAGCGTCAAACCGCTCACTCTGGGGATCGCGAGGTAGTGGTCCAGATCGTGGAAGGGGGTCTCGGGTTGTTCGCTCAGGGTCTCTGAGTCCTTAGCAGCCATGCACCGATTCAACACCGTATGTGGTATCGATCACAAAACGTTCACTAAGAGTGAAACATTGCTTTCAGACACAGCTCCCGAATCATGCGGGACGGGCCCTGGCGCTTCAGCACGGCCACCGTTCGCCGTTCGCCGAAGATGGCCGCTAAGCCAGCTCCCATAGCGGCCATCTCTGGCAAATGGTTCAGTGCGGCGGGCAACGCAAAGGCCCCGCCGCCCCTTTCGGGGCAGCGGGGCCGTTGTTGATGGTGCTTAGACGCTCGGAGCGATCTCCGGGATGCGCGGCTTGGCGTTGCCGGCGAAGGTGAACTTCGCGTCGTCGCCTTCGCCTTCCACGTCCACCACCACGATGTCGCCGGAGTGCAGTTCGCCGAAGAGGATCTTCTCGGAGAGCTGGTCCTCGATCTCGCGCTGGATGGTGCGGCGCAGCGGCCGGGCACCCATGGCGGGGTCGTAGCCGCGGGTCGCCAGGAGAACCTTGGCCGCGGACGTGAGCTCGATGCCCATGTCCTTGTCCTTGAGGCGCTTCTCCAGGCGGGCGACGAACATGTCCACGATCTCGATGATCTCGTCCTGGGTCAGCTGCGGGAAGACCACAACATCGTCAACACGGTTCAGGAACTCGGGGCGGAAGTGCTGCTTGAGCTCTTCCGTGACCCGGGCCCGCATCCGGTTGTAGCCGGTCTGCGTGTCCGTGCCGGACTGGAAGCCGGTGGCAACGCTCTTGGAGATGTCCCGGGTGCCGAGGTTCGTGGTCATGATGATCACGGTGTTCTTGAAGTCCACCACGCGGCCCTGGGAGTCGGTCAGGCGGCCGTCTTCCAGGATCTGCAGGAGCGAGTTGAAGAGATCGGCGTGCGCCTTCTCCACTTCATCGAACAGGACCACGGAGAACGGACGACGGCGGACCTTCTCGGTCAGCTGGCCGCCTTCCTCGTAGCCCACGTAGCCCGGAGGGGCACCGAAGAGCCGCGACACCGTGTGCTTCTCCGAGTACTCGGACATGTCCAGGGTGATCAGGGCGTCTTCCTCGCCGAACAGGAACTCGGCGAGGGCCTTGGCCAGTTCGGTCTTGCCGACGCCGGTGGGGCCGGCGAAGATGAACGAGCCGCCCGGACGCTTGGGGTCCTTGAGGCCTGCTCGGGTGCGCCGGATCGCCTGGGACAAGGCCTTGATGGCCTCGTTCTGGCCGACCACGCGCTTGTGGAGTTCGTCTTCCATCTTCAGCAGGCGCGAGGACTCTTCCTCGGTCAGCTTGAAGACCGGGATGCCGGTGGAGTTCGCCAGCACCTCGGCGATGAGGTCTTCATCAACTTCGGAGATGTCGTCCATGCCGCCGGTCTTCCACTGGCGTTCCTTCTCGGCGCGCTCGGCAATGAGCTTCTGCTCCTTGTCGCGCAGCGAAGCGGCGCCTTCGAAGTCCTGCGCGTCGATCGCGGATTCCTTCTCCAGCTTCATGGCGGCGATCTTCTCGTCCATGATCTTGAGCTCCGGCGGGGCAGTCATGCGGCGGATGCGGAGCCGCGCACCGGCCTCGTCGATCAGGTCGATTGCCTTGTCCGGCAGGAAGCGGTCCGAGATGTAGCGCTCGGAAAGGGCCGCCGCCGAGGCGAGGGCGCCGTCGGTGATGGTGACGCGGTGGTGTGCCTCGTACCGGTCGCGGAGGCCCTTGAGGATCTCGATCGCGTGCGCGACGGAGGGTTCCTTGACCTGGATCGGCTGGAAGCGGCGCTCCAGCGCGGCATCCTTCTCGATGTGCTTGCGGTATTCGTCCAGTGTGGTGGCACCGATGGTCTGGAGCTCGCCGCGGGCCAGCATGGGCTTCAGGATCGAGGCCGCATCGATGGCGCCTTCGGCGGCACCGGCGCCCACCAGGGTGTGGATCTCATCGATGAACAGGATGATGTCGCCGCGCGTGCGGATCTCCTTGAGGACCTTCTTCAGGCGCTCTTCGAAGTCGCCGCGGTAGCGGGAGCCGGCCACGAGGGACCCGAGGTCCAAGGTGTACAGCTGCTTGTCCTTGATGGTCTCCGGGACATCGCCGCGGACGATGGCCTGGGCCAGGCCCTCGACGACGGCGGTCTTGCCGACGCCGGGCTCACCAATCAGCACAGGGTTGTTCTTGGTGCGGCGGGAAAGGACCTGCATGACGCGTTCCATTTCCTGCTCGCGGCCGATCACAGGGTCCAGTTTGTTCTCGCGCGCCGCCTGGGTCAGGTTGCGGCCGAACTGGTCAAGGACAACGGACCCGGCCGGGGTCCCCTCAGCCTGTCCGGGGCCTACACCGGCGCCCGTGGCTTCCTTGCCCTGGTAACCCGAGAGCAGCTGGATAACCTGCGAGCGGACCCGGTTCAGGTCTGCGCCGAGCTTGACGAGCACCTGGGCGGCAACGCCTTCGCCCTCCCGGATAAGGCCGAGGAGGATGTGCTCGGTACCAATGTAGTTATGGCCCAGCTGCAGCGCCTCGCGCAGCGAGAGCTCCAGGACCTTCTTGGCGCGGGGGGTAAAGGGGATGTGGCCGGAGGGCGCCTGCTGGCCCTGGCCGATGATCTCCTGGACCTGCTCGCGGACACCGTCGAGCGAAATGCTCAAGGATTCAAGGGCTTTGGCGGCAACACCTTCACCCTCATGGATCAGACCCAAGAGGATGTGTTCGGTACCAATGTAATTGTGGTTCAGCATGCGTGCCTCTTCTTGGGCAAGCACAACTACGCGACGGGCACGGTCCGTAAATCGCTCAAACATTTCGCCACACTCCTAGCTACGACGTACTTTGATGCTACGTGGCCGGGTTCCAGATTTGGGGCTTGTTCGCCACAGGGGAAACCGGAGGGTTGCGCAACCGCGCCCGGACCGGGTCCCCGGCCAGGGGCAAGAACCGCCCGGAACCCCTCCGGACCGGCGCATCCGGCCCTTCCGGAAGGGCGCATCCTGCCGAGCCGGACGGCCTCAACCGGCCGCTAAGCGGGCCGTTCCGGCCGGGCGGCGGAGCCTGTTCATCGCCGGACGGGCGGGCCGCTCTGCCGGACGGGCGCTCCGCTGCGGGCATGGCAATGCCCCCGTCAGATAACAGGGGCATTGGCATTTGACAGACGCTCGATTACGACGGCATGAAACGTGATTGCGGCTTGATACTGCGCCCTCATGACGGGCCCGGCACTGCACCCTGACGCGGGTCCCTGCTAGGAATTAGCCTTTTGGTAGGCTTCCTGAATTTCAGCCTGGATGCGTCCGCGGCTGTTTACCGCATAGCCGTTGTCCCGTGCCCACTGGCGGATCTGGGCAGAGTCCTGATTCCGTCCGCTGGAAATTTTCGTGCGCGTGGCGCGTCCGCTTGACGTTTTGCGCGCGTGCGTCACAAATCGGTCCACCGCGGAGCGCAGTTCTGATGCATTGCTTGACGACAGGTCTATTTCGTAACTGACGCCGTCAAGGCCAAACCGGACAGTTTCGTCCGCGGATCCCCCATCCAGATCATCAACGAGGATGATTTTTACTTTCTGTGCCATAAAGGACTCTCTTTCCAAAGATCGAGCGTTTAGAAAAGCAGGATGTATCTGGAATAAGTATCCTCCGCGTTACAGCAGGGAGTCAAAGCGCAAAACTCTGCCCAAAGGAAAACCGAAGGCGGCAATAGGGAACTATTACTTCTTTCGGGTAATTAGCTTCCCAGGGTCCCGGAATCCGGTCCTTTGGCCCTAGTTTCGGCTTCGGCATGGGCGCGGGCTTCTGCCTGCCGCTCTGATTTGTCGGCATTGAATATGGATTTCATGGCAAACCAGAAAAGCAGGCCCACCACGATGGGGGGCAGCAATACGGCGATATAGTCCATGCTCAGTGTCCTTCGGGCTTCAACAGGGGGAAGAGGATCGTTTCGCGGATGCCGGCTCCGGTGAACAGCATCACGAGCCGGTCGATGCCCAGGCCGATCCCGCCCATCGGCGGCGCACCGTACTCGAGCGCACGGAGGAAGTCTTCGTCCAGCTGCATTGCCTCCACGTCACCAGCGGCGGAACGGCGGGACTGTTCGGTGAGGCGTTCGCGCTGGATGACCGGGTCGATCAGTTCGGAGAACGCCGTGCCCCGCTCCATGCCGCCGATGATGAGGTCCCAGGCCTCGATCAGGCGGCCGTCTTCGCGGTGCTGGCGGGCCAGCGGCTGCGCGGACGGCGGATAGTCGTAGACGAACGTGGGGTTGAGCAACGTCGGCTCCACCAGTTCGCCGAAGAGTTCGACGACGAGCTTCTCGGCTTCCCAGGCGGCGTCGACCTTAACCTCGTGCTTGGCAGCCAGCTCCAGCAGCTCGGTAACCGGGGTATCGGGGGTTACTTCCTGGCCCACGAAGTCGGACAGCCCGGGGTAGACCGCCAGCCAGGTCCATTCGCCGTCGAGCTTGATCTCCCCGGCTTCGGTCTGCAGCACGCGGCCCACACCGGCGGCGTCGGCGGCGTCCAGGATGATCTCCTTGATCCGGTCCGCCATGACGAACTGGTCCGCCCAGGCCTCGTAGGACTCCAGGGTGGTGAACTCGGGGCTGTGCGTGGAGTCCACGCCCTCGTTGCGGAAGACCCGGCCCATGTCGTAGACGCGGTCGATCCCCCCCACCACCGTGCGCTTGAGGTAGAGCTCGGTAGCGATGCGCAACGTCATCTTCTGGTCGAAGGCGTTCATGTGCGTCTCGAAGGGACGGGCCGTGGCACCGCCGTGAACCAGCTGCAGCATGGGGGTTTCAACCTCAACGTAGCCCTGGCGGTGCAGGGTTTCGCGGATGGAGCGGGTGATCGCGGCGCGGGTGTACACCATCTCGCGGGCTTCGTCGCGGACAATGAGGTCCACGTAGCGCTGGCGGACACGCGTTTCTTCGTTCAGCCCGGCGTGCAGCACGGGCAGCGGGCGCAGCGCCTTCGAGGCCATGGTCCAGGAATCCGCCATGACGGAGAGTTCGCCGCGGCGTGAGGAAATGACCTCGCCCTTGATGAAGACGTGATCGCCGAGGTCCACGAGGGACTTCCACTCCGCGAGTGCCTCCTCACCGATGTTGGCCAGGCTCAGCATGACCTGCAGCCGCACGGCTTTGCCGTCCAGGCCGCCCTCCTGGAGGGTGGCGAAGCAGAGTTTGCCCGTGTTGCGGATGAAGACGATGCGGCCGGTCACGCCAACGGCGTCGCCGGTGGTTTCATCGGCCTGCAGGTAGGCGTATTTCTCCCGGATTTCCGTGAGCGAGTGCGTGCGTTCGACACCCACCGGATATGCCTCGACGCCGCGTTCGATCAGCTTGGCGCGCTTCTCCATGCGGATGCGGGTCTGTTCGCTGGCATCATGCGGCTCGGCGGCGGTGTTCGGGGTGGGGGTGTTTTGGGAAGTCACAATCCCCAAGTTTACCGTCGATTTGCGTCCGGGAAGGTCCCGGCCCGGTTCTGCCCGGGCGGCAGCCAGGCGGACGGGGTGCGGGAATAGACTCGAAGTTGTGGAGACATGGACAGTGAGGACCGACGACGGCAAGGGACACCTTGAGCTGCACACCATCCGCCCGGCGGGGCACGCACCGGGCAGAACAGCCGCGTCCGACGCCGCCGTGGCGTCCCGCGGCGAAGGATCCGGCGTCGTCGTCGTGCACGGGACCCTGATCACCGATGCGCTCTACCGGTCCTTTGCCCGAAAACTTTGCCGGCTGCTGGACCAGCCGGTGCACTGCTACAACCGCCGCGGACGCGCCGGCTCCTCGCACCAGCCGGCCGACTATTCCGCCGCCACCGAGGTGGCCGACCTGGCAACGGTGCTCCGCGAGACCGGCGCCAGCGACGTCGTGGCCCACAGCTATGGCGGGTTCGTGGCCCTCGAGGCCGCCCGGCGCATGCCGATCCGCAGGATGGTGACTTACGACGCCGCCGTGAGCCTCTCCGGGAACCTCACCCAGCGCTGGCGGCCCGAACTGGAAAGGTCCGTGGCTGCCGGCGAACTCGACCACGCCTGGGCGCATTTGGTGCAAGGCCTGGAGACGGCCGGCCCGGTGTCCATGCTGCCCCTGGGCGCACTGCGCATGCTCAGCATCCTCTCGGCCCGGACCAGGCTCGGCGCCGAAATGCGGCAACTGCTGCCCACGGCCGTCGCCGAGATGCGCGCCGTACTGGATGCCGACGCCGAACTCGAGGATTTTGCCGCCATCACCACCCCCACCCTCATGCTCAGCGGCGGCTGGAGCCCCGGCTACTTCGCCGACACGAGCCACCAGCTTGCCGACGCCGTCCCCGCGGTCAGCTTCGCCGTGGTCCCCGGGCAGCTCCACGAAGGCCCCATCCGGCCGGGAAGCCGGCTGGCCCTCCGCACGGCCCGGTTCCTCCACGGCGGACCCGGGGCTGCGACCCCGCCGCCCGTCAGCCTGGCCGGCAGCCTTGCAGCCGCGGGCGTGCCGGCCCGGTGGCGGCGCAGTGGGCCCGGCCGCTGAGTGCTGCGACGCGACCGACCGCTAGAATCGGGGGCGACCCTTTCGAAAGGACCCCCTTGGCCAAGCTCTACTTCCGCTACGGCGCCATGAACTCCGGCAAATCTACGGGGCTTCTGCAGGCGGCCTTCAACTATGAGGAACGCGGCCAGCGGGTCCTGCTGGCCAAGCCGGACGTGGACACCAAGGGCGACTCCGACGTCGTGTCCCGCCTGGGCATGACCCGTTCGGTGGACTTCCTGATCCCCGCCGGCGCGTCGGCCCGCGACCTGTTCACCGCCCAGGCCCACGGCGACGATCCCGACGCCCTCCTGCAGCACGTGGACACCCCGCCGGTGGCCTGCCTGCTGGTGGACGAGGCCCAGTTCCTGGAACCGGAGCAGGTGGACGACCTCTTCCGCATCGCGGTCCTGGACAACGTCCCCGTCCTCGCCTACGGCATCCGCACCGACTTCCGGACCCGCGCGTTCCCCGGTTCCCTGCGCCTGCTGGAGATCGCGCACACCCTCGAAGAGCTCAAGACCATCTGCCGCTGCGGACGGAAGGCCATCTTCAACACGCGCCGGATCGGGGACCACGTGGTGTTCGACGGGAACCAGGTTGCGATCGATGGCCAGGACGTCTGGTACGAGTCACTCTGCGGCGCCTGCTACCTCGAGGTGTCCGGCGGCCGGCTGGGCAACTAGCGACGGCGCGATCGTGCGGCGCCGCTGCGACGGGACCACAACTGAACTGCGGTCATAGTGGATTGCGGTCATAGTGGGCTGCGCCCTACTGGACTGGCGCCATAGTGCACCGCGGCTTACTGCACTGGGGCGTGGCCTCGGCTAGGCTCGGAGCATGACCCGCGAGAACATCAGAACCCCCAACGGCGGAACGATCGAGCTTTTGAGCACGGGCGCCGAGCTCGCCTCGGCGGGTTCGGGCATCGTTGTCGTGCCGGCCTCGATGGTGACGGCCGCCGACTACACCCGTTTCGCGCAGAAGCTCAGCGCGTCACTTGGACGGCCGGTGCACACCTTCAACCGTCGCGGCCGCGGCTCGTCCTCCCCGCAGCCTGAGGATTACACCCTCGACGTGGACATCCACGACCTCGACGCCGTCATGAAGCACACCGCCAGCACGGACGTCTTCGGCCATAGCTTCGGCGGGGCAGTGGCCCTGCACGCGGCCCGCACCCTGCCGGTGGAACGGCTGGCCGTGTATGACCCCGCCGTGTCCGTCAACCACAGCGTCACGGCGGACTGGACGCCCGAATACGAGCGGGCGACCGCAGCCGGCGACGACGACCGCGCCCTCGCCGTCCTGCTCAAGGGCCTGGAGACCGGCAGCGCCCTGTCCCGGATGCCGCTGTCCATGCTGACGCTGGCGAACAAGCTTTCGGCGGGCACCCCGATCGGCAAGCAGCTGCGCGACCTCATGCAGACCGGCGTCCGCGAGATCAAGGCGATCATCGCCGCGGACATGCCGGCCGAACCCTTCCTGGAACTGCCGCTGGAAACGCTGATCATCGTGGGCGAGAAGAGTCCGGCCTATTTCGGGGTGGCCTGCGCCCAGATCCACGATGTCCTCTCCGGCTCCAGCTATACGATCCTGCCGGGCATGGGCCACGACGGTGTCAACAAGGCGCCGGACAAGCTGATCGCCGAGCTGAGCGCGTTTTACGCAGGCTAACCCGCACCACGCAACGCCCTATCAAGCAACGCTGGGTCACTTGGCGCCCATTCCGGAGGGCGAGACCGGCGCTAAGTCACCCCGCGTTGTTTTTTGATTGCAGCTAGTGGGCGGCCGGGTGTCCCGCACCTTCGGTTTTGCGCATCATGGTGGACAGTACGACGGCGGCGACGGCTATGACGGCCGCCGTCAGGAATGCGGCATGCATGCCGGCGACCATGCCCGAGGCAACGGCCACGAAGGCGTAGATCGAGACCAGGAGCGCCGTGCCGGCGGCGCCGGCCACCTGCTGCAGCGTGCTCATGATGGCCGAGCCGTGGGAGTACAGGTGCGGCGGCAGCGGGTTCAGCCCGGTCGTGAAGGCGGGGGTGAACAGCAGCGCCAGGCCCAGGCTGAGTGCCACGTGCAGGGCGATGATCCACCCCAGCGGCGACGTTGCGTCCAGCATGGAGAACTGCCAGAGGGACAGCACCATCATGATCGAGCCTGTCACTGTCAGCGGCAAGGGCCCGACCCTGTCGAATACGCGGCCGATGAAGGGCCCCAGCAGGCCCATGGCGAGGCCGCCGGGCAGCAGGACCAGGCCGGTCTCGAGGGAGGTCAGGCCGCGGATTTCCTGCAGGTACAACGGCAGCAGGATCACCGCGCCGAACAGCGCGATCATGGCCACGACCAGCAGCAGCACGGAAACGGTGAACATCCGGAACGTGAAGGCGCGCAAGTCCAGCAGGGGGCCGCCGGTCTTCTGGAGCTTCAACTGGCGCAGGACGAAAGCTGCCATGGCCAGCACACCAACGGCCAGTGCCACCACGGCGGGGGTGCGGGAGCCTGCCTGGCCGCCGCCGATCTGGCTCAGGCCGTACACCAGGCCGCCGAAGGCGGGGACCGTGAGCACCACGGAGAGGGCATCGAGCCGGGTTTTCTCGGTCTCACCGATGTTGGTCAGATACCTGGCCCCGATGGCGAGCGCGGCGAGGGCGATCGGCAGCACGAAGACGAACATGAACCGCCAGGAAAAATGCTGGAGGATCAGGCCGGAAACTGTCGGGCCCAGTGCCGGCGCAACCGAAATGGCGATGCTGACGTTGCCCATGACTGCGCCGCGGCGCTCCAGCGGCACGAGAGTGAGGATGGTGGTCATCAGGAGCGGGAGCATGATGGCGGTGCCGCCGGCCTGGACGATGCGGGCCAGCAGCAGGACTTCGAAGCCCGGCGCGAGGGCGGCCAGCAGGGTGCCGCCGGAAAAGAGTCCCATGGCCAGCATGAACACGGCACGGGTGGTCAGCCGCTGCAGGATGAACCCGGTGGTGGGGATCACGACGGCCATGGTGAGCATGAAACCCGTGGATAGCCACTGCACGGTAGGCGCATCGATGTTCAGATCCACCATCAGCCGCTGCAGGGCCACGTTCATGATGGTCTCGTTGAGGATCACGACGAAGGTGGCCACCAGCAGCGTGGCGATGATGGCCACGGACTCCCGGGGCATCTTTGCCGGCGCGGTGGGCGCGGTGGATGCCGCGGGCGCGGCCGGCGTGGCCGATCCGGGGATGGCGGGGGCAGCGCCCGGTGCGGGATCGCCAGAGGCGTTGGAAGAGACGTCTGTTGACATGGGAATTCCCTCAGGGAGTTTGGTGTGGGTCCGGCGAGCGTCGGCGCTGCTGCAGGTTCCAACAGTCTAGGGCCCGGGGGCATTCCCGTCACCGCGAAAACAACGCGGGTTCGGATAAGCCGATGACGGGCGGCGGCATGGGCTGTATCTGACCCCGCGTTGCTTATTGGTGGTGGGGTTGGGGCTAGGAGTTCAGGGGCGCGTTGTCGATGAGGCGGACGGGGCCGACCTTGGCAGCGATGATCGCCAGCCCCTCGCCGCGGAACGGGGTGTCCCGGCAGTTCTCCGCCAGGGGCTCGAGAGTGCGCGGATCCACCACCTCGAAATAGTCCAGCTCCACGAGCGGCTGGGACCGGACGAGGGCCTGCGCGGAATCGATGTCCAGCGGCTCATGGGCGTTGGCGCGCTCCTCGATGAGCCGCAGCGCGCGGGCGAGCACCAGGGCCGCCTCGCGCTGGTCTTCGGAGAGGAAGCGGTTGCGGCTGGACAGCGCCAAGCCGTCGGCCGAGCGCACAATGGGCACCGGCACGATCTCCACGGGAAAATTCAGGTCAGCCACCATGCGCTGGACCAGGGCCAGCTGCTGCGCGTCCTTCTGGCCGAAATAGGCGCGGTACGCGGGCTGGCCGCCCCCGGGCAGGCCGGCCCCAGGAATGCCGTAGTGGAGCAGTTTCGCGACGACGGTCAGCGCGCCGTCGAAGTGCCCCGGCCGGGACGCGCCTTCCCATTTTTCGCCCAGGGGTCCCGCCGTGATCCGCACAAGGGGTGCCCCGCCGGGGTAGACCTCCTCAACACCCGGCGCGAACGCCAGGTCCACCCCTTCGGCGTCGAGCAGCGCGAGGTCGGCGTCGAGCGTCCGGGGGTAGCGTTCGAGGTCCGCGGCCTCGCCAAACTGCAGCGGGTTGACGAAGATGGTGGCCGCCACGACGTCGTTCTGGGCGACGGCCGTCCGGGCCAGCTGGGCATGTCCCTCGTGCAGGGCGCCCATGGTGGGCACGAGACCCTGGGACGTGCCACCTTTCTGTGCCAGCAGCCGGGCGCTTGCGGCGCGGAGCTGGGCAGCAGTGGTGACGAGTTGGATTGCCATGTCAGGGTCCTTCCGGGGCGGGCGTCCCGTTCTGGCCGGGGCCGCCGAGCGCCTGTTCGATGCCGTCGAGTTGTTCCGGCTTCAGGAGCCCGCGGCTTCCTGCCCGGCGGGCTGTCGCCCGGGCCATGGCCAGGTACGCCTCAAGAATATCGCCGGCCGCGCCGCCGTCGTACTCGCGGAGGGCGCCGGCGTGCGCGGCCACCGTGCCGGTGTCGCCGCGGGCCACGGGCCCGGTCAGGGCCGTTTCACCGGAGGCGAGGGCGTTCTCGAGGGTGGCGCGCAGCAGCGGGCCCAGCATCCGGTCCGGGGCGTCGACGCCGACGTCGCGGAGCAGCTGCGAGGCCTGCGCCACGAGCGTGACCAGGTGGTTGGATCCGTGCGCGAGGGCAGCGTGGTAGAGGACGCGGTCGGCCTCGGCGATCGCGACGGGCTCGGCGCCCATTTCGACGACGAGTGCCTGGGCGATCGGCAGCATCGCGGCGTCGGCCGTGACGCCAAAGGTGCAGTCCAGGAGCCTGGTGAGGTCCAGGCTCATGCCCGTGAACGTCATGGCCGGGTGCAGCGCGAGCGGCACGGCACCGGCGGCGCGGACCGGATGCAGGATCCCGACGCCGAAGCGCCCGGAGGTGTGTGCCACGAGCTGGCCGGGCTGCCAGGCGCCGAGCTTGGCCAGTCCGTTCACCAGCGGGCCCAGGGCATCGTCCGGGACGGCGAGCAGGACCAGTTCGGCCCGCTCCACGATGTCCTGCACGTCCAGGATCGGGACGCCGGGCAGGAGCGTTTCGACGCGTTCTTTGCTGGCGTCCGAAACGGCGGACGCCCCGATGACGGCGTGCTCGGCTCCGCGCAGCGCCGCCCCCAGGACGGCGCCGACCTTCCCTGCGCCAATGATTCCGACGCCGAGGCGTCCTGGTTTAGCCATGATGCGGGCCTTCCTGGGGGTCTTCGACGGGTGGTGCGGCCGGCTGGGCCGCCGGCTCCAGCCAGTGTTCGCTCTTCTGGTGCTTGCGCGCGGCGCGGGCACGGGCGGACTGGGCATCGAACAGGGCCCGGGCCTCGTCGAGCCCGGCCTGGATGAGCCGCGGGGCCACCGGACCGGCCGTGGTGTGCAGGACCAGGTCCGCCACCCGGAACCGCCGGGCGAGCGGGCCCTGCTGGAGCGCCATGGACTGGGTGCGCTGGTGCGGCACCACCACGAAGTTCCGCCACCAGCGGCCCGACCTCAGGAGCAGGGCGGTCTCCGTTGCCGCGAAGCCGTTGCGCCGCCAGCCCAGCGGCGCCAGGAACCGGGCCCGGCGCGGGCTGGTGACGAAGCCGCCGTCGGCGTCCTTCCCTGCTGCGCTGCCCGGGATCCCGGCAGGGTCCGCGAGGCCGGTGATCCCCGCGGTGAACAGCCCCACCGGGTCCGGGGTCCCAGGATCCGGGAGCACCAGGGAGAGGATATCCATGACGTCGCCGAGGTATCCCACCGGAAGCAGCGTGGTTCGGGCCGATCCTTCGCCGGCGCTGCCGGCCAGGCCATAGCCGGCCACGTTGACTTGGATCCGGTACCAGCCGAACATCCGCCACAGCGGCGGCTGGCTGACCTTCAGCGCCTGGATCCGGCCCGGCGGAACGGTCTGCGCCTGCGTGTCCAGCAGGCCGTACCGCAGCCGGATGCCGTCCGGGGAAATGGCGGCCGTGAAGTTGTAGCCCTTGTTGAACGAGGACCAGTAGGAGGCGATGAGTCCGATCGCGGCAGGGATCAGGAAGACCGTGAAGTTCCGGTTCTCCGTGACGGCGGAGAGCATCACCGAGGCAATGCCGCCAGCCAGGATCACGACACTTTGTTCGCTCAGAAGCAGCGAGCCCACCAGGCGCGGCGGCGGCACGGTGAGCACGGCCTGTTCCGGGGCTTCCACGGCGGCGGCCTCCAGCTCTCCGGACTCCGGGTCTCCCGGTTCCCGCACCGGCGTTCCGCCCGCGGCACCGGAGGCGCGGGCCAGGATTGTCGCGCGGAGCTGCCGGGCCTCGTCCGCGCGCAGGTACGCCAGGCGCACCGCGGACTGGCCGGCGTCGGCGACTTCGAACCGCAATTCAGCCAGTCCGAAGATCCGTGCCAGTAGAGGTTGCACGACGTCGATCGCCTGCACCCGGTCCAGCCTGGCCTGCCGCTGCTGCTTGAACAGGAAACCGGTGTTGACGCGCACGTAGCCGCCGGCCACCTGGTAGCGGGTGAAGTACCAGCTCAGGACGTAGCCGAGAACGGTCAGCAGAATCAGGGCGCCGCCGCCGAGCAGCAGCCAGGGCGCCCGTCCGGCCAGCCGCTCGTCAAAGAGCGGGCCGCCCTGCAGGAACCGTTCGAAACTGTCGCGCCCAAAAAAGAACAGCAGTGCAGCCAGCGCCACCCAGCCGCGGACAAAGGGTGAGGCGGGGTGCACGCGCAGCCAGCCGGCGTCGGCGGTTCCTTCGATTCCGGAGCCGACGGCGGTTGCGTCGGCGGCGCGTCCGGCATCCTCCGGTGTCAGCGCCATCCCGTCACGGCCTTCCCGTCACAGCCCGGCCAGCCGGGCTTCGCCGCGGGCGGACAGTTGTTCGCGGAGCCGGGCGCCTTCGCTCGCGGGCAGCCCCGGAATCTCGGCGCTGGTCGCGGCGGCCGCGGTGTGCAGCTTCAGTGTGCACAGGCCCAGCTGGCGTTCGACCGGGCCCACCGCGATGTCGACGTACTGCATCCGCCCGTAAGGAACCACGAGCGTGCGCTGGAAGAAAATGCCGCGCCGGATCAGGAGGTCATCCTCACGCTCGGCGTAGCCGATCGAGCGCACCTGCCGGGGAATCAGCGCGAGCCGCCACAGGGCCAGCAGCAGCGCTACCGCGGGCAGGGCGACGGCCAGCCAGACCGGCAGCCAAGTCCCGCCGGTCAGCACCAGGATGAGGGGAAGCGACAGCAGGGCCACCGCGACCAGGGTTCCCAGCGCCCATCCCGCGAGGCGCACGGTGACGTACTTCGGGGAGATCCGGAGCCAGTCGATGCCCGGAGGATCAATCGCTTCGGTAGGCATATTCGCCTTCCGCCGAGGGCTTGCTGCGTTTTCCCTGCACGCCTGGCCGGGAATCGGCGTCGCCGTCCTCGGGGGGAATCCGGCAGAACCGCTCGACGACGAGCCCGACGATCACCATGATCAGCCCGCCGCCAGCCATAGCCAGGGCCTGCCAGGTGATCTCCTGGTTGCTGCGCAGGTTCCACAGCCTCAGTTGCTCCACCACGATTCCCGCGTGCCAGCCCAGCAGGACCGACCCGGTGTAGGCGCAGGCCTGCGCGAGGACCAGGGTCCAGGCAGCCAGGATGGGGTTGAGGATTCTCTTCTTCTTGCCGTTGCGCCACCGGAGCACGCGGATGCCCAGCACCAGCGTGAGGGCCACGATCACGCCCATGGTCACCAGGCCCGTCAGCGGCAGCACCGGGGTGGCCAGGCCGTAGCGGCCGGAGAGCATGGTGGCGAACCAGCCGGCCACGGCCAGGACCACGCAAATGGCCAGCAGGAGCAGGGGGCTGGTCAGCTTCACGGCCGCTCCGCCGCACCGGGCACGCCGGTGATCTCCGTGGCAGTGACATCCGCTGCGGCGGAGTTCTGGAAGCCGTCAAAGGTGGCAAGGTCGGCGAAATCGGCGGCTTTCGCCGCGAGGTCGCCCACGCGTTCGCCGTTGAGCTCCGCCACGGGATCGATCAGCGACCACGGATAGAGCACGAACGCCCGTTCCGCGGCCCGGGGGTGGGGCAGGGTGAGCTCGGGATCGGAGCTGACCACATCCCCGTACGTGATGATGTCCACGTCCAGGGTCCGAGGCCCCCACCGGACCTCGCGCACGCGCAAATGCTTCTGCTCCACGTCCTGGCAGTGCTCGAGCAGTCCGAGCGGCGGCAGCGACGTCTCGACGGCAATCACCATGTTCAGGAAGTCGGGCTGGTCCGGCGGACCTCCCACGGCCTTGGTCTGGACGATCGGCGAGATGGCCAGCAGGCGCACCTCCGGCGGGTCGACGAGGTCTGCAACGGCGGCGGACAGGGTGTCGCTGCGCTCCCCCAGGTTGCTGCCGAGCGCGATCACGGCACGGGTGTAGAGCGGGCTCACGTCCGCCTCCGGTGCACGCTGACGGCGACGTCGCCAAAGTCGACTTCGATCGGGGCCTTGGGCTTGTGCACGGTGATGTCCACGGCGGCGACGGCGAATTTCTGCAGGACGTCCTCGGCAATCCGCACCGCGAGGGCCTCAATCAGGTTCAGCGGCTCACCGGTGATCCAGTCCCGGATGCAGTTGGCCACCTCGCCGTAATGCGCGGTGTCCACGACGTCGTCGGAAGCGGCCGCTTTGCTGAAGTCCAGGTGCAGCACCGCGTCGACAACGAATGGCTGCCCGTCGCGGCGCTCGAAATCGAACACACCGTGATGGCCGACGGCGGTGACGCCGCTCAGCGTGATCTGATCCATGGTGCCGGCCGGTCAGTTCGTGCCGGCGTTGGCGGAACCGGCCGGTGCCGGGGGAACCATGTGGGCGGCGACCTTGACGGCGTCCAGGCTCGCGCCTACGTCGTGCACGCGCACAGCCCAGGCGCCGCGGAAGGCGCTGATGGCGGTCATGGCGGCGGTGGCGGCGTCGCGTTCAACCGGCTGGGCGGCCTTGCCGGCCACGGTCAGGAGACTGCCCAGGAAGCGTTTGCGTGAGCCGGCGACGAGGACCTTGTGGCCCATGGCCTGCAGGACATCCAGGTGCTGCAGGAGCTCCCAGTTCTGGCCCTCGTTCTTGGCGAAGCCCAGTCCCGGGTCCACAATAATCTGTTCCGGCGCGACCCCGGCGGCGTACAGCTTGTCGCGGACGCCGGCGAGCTCCATCACGACTTCCCGGGCGACGTCACGGTAGTCCGTCAGGGAGTTCATGGTGCTGGCGTCGCCGCGGCGGTGCGTGAGGATGTAGGGGACCTTGGTGCGGGCGGCGAGTTCGGCCATTTCCGGTTCCATGGTCAGGCCCGAGACGTCGTTGATGATCGCGGCGCCGGCCTTCAGGGCCGCGGCAGCCGTCGCGGCGTGGGTGGTGTCGATGCTGACCAGGGCGCCGGCCTTGACCAGGGCCTCGATGACCGGCAGGACGCGGCGCTGTTCCTCGTCAGCGCCGACTGCCGTGGCACCCGGGCGGGTGGATTCGCCGCCGACGTCAATGATGTCCGCCCCGGCGTAGAACATCCGCAGCCCGGCCGCGATCGCCGTGTCCGCCGTCGCGTGGGCTCCGCCGTCGCTGAAGGAATCAGGGGTGACGTTGAGGATTCCCATCACCAGTGTCCGGTCCGTGGGCAGGTCCTGGAACTTCGCCGCCGGGCGCGGTTTGCGCAGGATGGGCAGGGGCGAAGTGGCGGGGCCGGTGCCCGGGGCTGCAGCTAGGGAGTCCATGGTCTGTGTTCTTACCTTCCGAGTATGAGGCTCATGGCTTCGGCACGGGTGGCCGGGTCATGGAGTTGCCCGCGCACTGCGCTGGTGACGGTCTTGGCGCCGGGCTTGCGGATTCCCCGCATGGACATGCACAGGTGTTCACATTCGACGACGACGATCGCGCCACGCGGATTGAGGTGCGTAACGAGGGCCTCGACGATCTGGGTGGTCAGGCGTTCCTGGACCTGCGGGCGCTTGGCGAACATGTCCACCACGCGCGCCAGCTTGCTCAGGCCCGTGACCTTGCCGTCGTGGGACGGGATGTAGCCCACATGCGCCACCCCGTGGAACGGCACCAGGTGGTGCTCGCAGGTGGAATAGAACGGAATGTCCTTGACCAGCACGAGTTCCTCGTGCTCGAGGTCGAAGGTGGTGGCCAGGATCTCGGCGGGGTCGTGGTGCAGGCCTGCGAACATTTCCACGTAGGCCTTGGCCACCCGCTTCGGGGTGTCAATGAGGCCGCCGCGGTCCGGGTCCTCACCGATCGCCAGCAGGATTTCCCGTACTGCCGCTTCGATCCTGGGGCGGTCCACTTTGGACTTTGAATGCGGGGCTCCCCCGTCCCCCGCCGAAGCAGCGGCGGGGGCGGGAACGTCGTCGTCGAAGTTAGAAGTCACAGAAGAAGCCTAGCCGGGATGACCATCAGTCCCGATATCTGTTGCACCGCCCTGGAAGGACTCCTGCCCGCCGACGCCCTGGGCATGCGGGGGCTGGGCGTCCAGCGGCTCTTCGAGCCGGGCGTGGGTGGCTTCCTCCTGGGCTTCACGCTCCGCCTTTTCACGGCGTGACTCCACCGGGCCGGCGGTCTGGAGCGTGCGGGTCTCCTTGGAGAGCCAGACGTCGCGGAAGTCGCGCTTGCGGATGTGGGTGAATATTTGCGCGATTTCGGCCTGGTTCAGTGTTTCGCGTTCGAGCAGTTCCAGCGCCAGCTCGTCCAGGACATCCCGGTTCTCGGTCAGGATGGCGTAGGCCTCATCATGGGCGCCGTCGATCAGGCGGCGCACTTCCTCGTCGACGATGTAGGCGATCTGGTCCGAGTAGTTGCGCTCGTGGCCGGCGTCGCGGCCCAGGAACGGCTCGCCGCCGCCCTGACCGAGGCGCACGGACCCGACCCGTTCGCTCATGCCGAACTCGGTGACCATCTTCCGGGCGATCCCGGTGGCCTTCTCGATGTCATTGGATGCACCCGTGGACGGATCGTGGAAGACGAGTTCCTCGGCGACGCGGCCGCCCATGGCGTAGGCCATCTGGTCAAGCAGTTCGTTGCGGGTGATGGAGTACTTGTCGTTTTCCGGGACCACCATGGTGTAGCCGAGGGCACGGCCGCGGGGCAGGATGGTGATCTTGGTGACCGGGGCGGAGTTCCGCAGGGCAGCCGCGACGAGGGCATGGCCGCCTTCGTGGTACGCGGTGACTTTGCGTTCGTGTTCCTTCATGACCCGGCTGCGCTTCTGCGGGCCGGCCATGACGCGGTCGATCGCCTCGTCCAGGGCGCGGTCATCGATCAGGTTGGCGTTGGACCGGGCCGTCAGCAGGGCGGCCTCGTTCAAAACGTTGGCCAGGTCCGCGCCCGTGTAGCCGGGGGTCTTCTTGGCAACAGCCTTGAGGTCGACGCCGGCAGCCATCGGCTTGCCCTTGGCGTGCACCTGCAGGATCTGGTCGCGGCCGATCAAATCGGGGGCCTCAACCCCGATCTGCCGGTCAAAGCGGCCCGGACGCAGCAGGGCGGGGTCCAGGACGTCGGGGCGGTTCGTGGCGGCAATCAGGATGACGTTGGTCTTGACGTCGAAGCCGTCCATTTCCACCAGCAGCTGGTTCAGGGTCTGCTCGCGCTCGTCGTTGCCGCCGCCGATTCCGGCGCCGCGGTGCCGGCCGACGGCGTCGATCTCATCGACGAAGATGATCGCCGGCGCGTTGGACTTGGCCTGCTCGAAGAGGTCGCGGACACGGGAGGCACCCACGCCGACGAACATTTCCACGAAGTCGGAGCCTGAGATGGAGAAGAAGGGTACGCCGGCCTCGCCGGCAACCGCGCGGGCCAGGAGGGTTTTGCCGGTGCCCGGAGGGCCGTAGAGCAGCACGCCCTTGGGGATTTTGGCGCCAACGGCCTGGAACTTGGCCGGTTCCTGCAGGAATTCCTTGATCTCCTCGAGTTCCTCGACGGCCTCATCGGCGCCGGCGACATCGCTGAAGGTCACCTGGGGCATGTCCTTGTTGACGAGCTTGGCCTTGGACTTGCCGAACTGCATCACCTTGGACCCGCCGCCCTGCATCCGGGAGAGCAGGAACCAGAACAGGACGCCGAGCAACAGCACGGGCACCAGCAGGGAGAAGAGCCCGGAGAACCAGTTGTTTTCGATCGGCTGGTCGGTGAAGCCGCCGGACGGTTTGGAGTCCGTGACGGCCTTGACGACGTCCTGGGCGCGGGCGTTGACGAAGTAGAACTGGACGTTCTTGCCCTTGTCCTGCCCGTCGACCTGAAGGTTGTCCTTCAGGACCAGGTCCACCCGGTTCTCGGCGTCAAAAATCTTGGCCTGTTCAACTTTGCCGCCGGCTGTCAGCAGCTCAAGGCCCTTGTCGGTGTCGATCCGGCTGGCGCCGCCCGGCGCAAGCGTGGCAAATGCCAGCAGCAGCATGGCCACCACGACGACAATCCAGATGCCGGGGCCCTTGAAGAAACTCTTAGCTTTCATCTGTTCGGGGCTGGCCCCGTCCCTCCTGGTAGTGCTGCACGGCGACCGGTCTGCGCGCGTGTGGTGCTGCGTCAGCTTCTAGCTATACACCGTCGCACTACCTCACGCACGGCAAAGGGCAAAAGTTCCCTGTGGGCGTAGCGGGGCCGGGCCTCCGGCCGCCCGGGGCCCGGACGGGGTTGCCTTCGCGTGGACGATTTACTCGTAGACGTGCGGAGCCAGGGTGCCGACGAAGTCCAGGTTGCGGTACTTCTCGGCGTAGTCCAGGCCATAGCCCACCACGAACTCGTTGGGGATGTCATAGCCGACGTACTTGACGTCGATCTTGACCTTGGCGGCCGTCGGCTTACGGAAGGCGGT
Source organism: Arthrobacter sp. P4_F11 (assembly GCF_056401395.1). Classification (NCBI taxonomy): domain Bacteria; kingdom Bacillati; phylum Actinomycetota; class Actinomycetes; order Micrococcales; family Micrococcaceae; genus Arthrobacter; species Arthrobacter sp. P4_F11. The sequence goes on along the minus strand of NZ_JBFUJK010000007.1, from coordinate 70,114 downwards.
GCAGATTTCCACCGACGCCGTGCCGCGCGATTCCAGGTTCGTCTTGAGCCAGGACAGCGTGAGGCCGGAATCGATGATGTCCTCGACGATCAGGACGTCTTTGCCCATGAGGTCGGTGTCGAGGTCCTTCAGGATGCGGACCACGCCTGAGGACTGCGTGCCCGAGCCGTACGAGGAGACGGCCATCCAGTCCATGGAGACGTGGGTGTGCAGCGCACGGGCCAGATCTGCCATGACCATGACGGCGCCCTTGAGCACGCCGACGATCAGGAGGTCGCGGCCCTCGTAGTCCTTGTCGATCTGCGCCGCGAGTTCGGTGATCCGTTGCTGGATCTGTTCCTTGGTGTAGAGAACGTGTTTGAGGTCTGCCTGGACGTCGTTTGAATCCACCAATGGCTCCTGTGTAGATGCGGGGTGCGACTAATTTCGGGGCGGCTGTTGAGGCCGGAATACAAGCTTCCCACAGCGGGCGGCTTCGCGGGGAACACCGGCGGCGGGCGGCTCCGCCGCAAGGAGCTGCGCGAGCGAGAGCCGGAAGACGCTGACCCCGCCGGGAAGCTCCACCGGGCCGGCCGATCCCTGCCGGCGCAGGAGCGCTTCCGCCGCGAGCAGCCGCTGGTAGCTGGGCTGCTGACCGCCGACGGCGGCGGCGGCCTTGGCGATCACCCGGAACCTCACGGCCGGGGCAAGATCCCTCAGCCCGGCCTCCGGAAGGCTGATCTCCTCCCCTGTCTGCTGGCGCAGCCGCTCGAACGTGTCGTTCGCCACGTCCTCCAGATAATCGGCGTCGAGCTGCAGGATCGCGGCCGTGCGGGCGAGCGATTCGGCAACGCCGGGGCCAAGCTTGTCCTCCAGCAGGGGCAGCACCTCAACCCGGGTCCGGGAACGCGCGTACACGGGATCGGTGTTGGACGGGTCGTGCCAGGGCTCCAGGTCCTCCACCCGGCAGATCTCCAGGGTGTCCGCGCGCCGCAGGCCCAGGAACGGGCGCAGCAGCCGGCCGCGGGCCGGCCGCATCCCGGCGAGGGACCGGGTGCCCGACCCGCGCGCCAGGCCCAGGAGCACTTGTTCGGCCTGGTCATCGAGGGTGTGGCCGAGCAGGATCGCGGCTGCACCTGCCTCGTCCGCGGCGGCCTCAAGGGCCGCATGGCGGGCGTCCCGGGCGGCGGCCTCGGGGCCCGCGCCGCTGGAGGCGACGTCGACAGTCCTGATCGTCACGGGAGAGAGCCCGAGCTCCTCGAGGGTCCGGGCCGTGGTGGCCGCGACCGCGGCCGAGCCCGGCTGCAGCTGGTGGTCCACGACGACGGCGCCGACAGAAACAGGATGGCCGTCCACGTGGCCCCGGCGCCCGAAATAGGCGGCGACGGCGGCGAGAGCCAGCGAGTCCGGCCCGCCGCTGCAGGCAACCAGGACGCGGTCCGGGTAGCCGGCCGCGGCGAGGGCGTCCTGCAGCATTTTTCGGGCCGTGCCGACCACCGGCGCGAGGCGGCCGGGCCGGCGTCGTCCGCTGGAAATCGAGGTCGAACCGGCGCCGTCGGCGGCAGTCATGGCGGCTAGAGGCCCATCCGGTCGAGCCAGAGCCGGGAGTCGTGGATCTCGGGTTCGCTGGGGAGGTGGTCCGCGGACTCCCAGACTTTGTTGAAGCCTCCCATGCCGGCGGCGGCCACCACTTCCCGGACGAACTTGGCGCCGTCACTGTACTGGCGCATCTTGGCGTCGAGGCCGAGCAGGTTGCGGATGAATTTCTCGATCATGCCGCGGTCCTGGCCGCGGTCGTTGAAACGTTGCCGGATGGTCTTCACTGAGGGAACGATGCTGGCGTCCACGGCGTCCATGACCACATTGGCGTGACCTTCGAGCAGGCTCATGAGGGCAGTCAGGCGGGACAGGGCCGCCTTTTCCTCCGGGTTCTGGAGCAGGTCCAGGATGGCGCCGCGGCCGGGCGCGGCGCCGGGTGCCGCGCGGTCCTTCAGCGATTTCGCGGCCGCCGAGGCCCGTTCCATCAGGGAATCGACATTGCCCAGCAACAGTCCGCTGAGGTTTTCGATCTCCTGGAGCATGTGGTGCCGCAGCCACGGTGCGGCGGCGAACTGCACCCGGTGGGTTTGTTCGTGGAGGCAGACCCAGAGCCGGAAGTCCGCGGGTTCGACTTTCAGTTCGCGTTCCACGGAGATGATGTTCGGCGCTACGAGCAGCAGCCGTCCGGAAGCGGGGGCCGTGGAGTTTTCGGCCAGCGCTGAGAAGGGATCGTACTGGCCCAGGACTTTGCTCGAAAGGAAGGCCAGGATGGCGCCGAGCTGGCTGCCGGTGATGGCTGCGCTGACCCCGGCAGCGCCGGGGCTGATGGAACCGCGGCCCTCCAGCAGCTTTCCCATGGCGGGCTTGAGCATGACGGCGAAGCTCTGCGTGTTGGCCTTGGCCCATGAGGCCCGGTCCACGACGAGGACCTCGGAGTCACGCAGGTCCCGGGCGGCGTCCAGGCCGGTGATGTGGTGGACGTGCGGCACGGAAATGTCCGCCATGAGCCGCAGATTTTCGACGGCGGCGCCGATCTCGGCGCTGCCCAGGACGGGGCCCGCCGGCGTCAGCCGGGCTGCCGTGGACGCGGCGAGCTCCCAGTTGATGAGATCCGGGACCTGGACCGATGCCGCACTCGGCGTCTTGGGTGATGTCTCGCTTGCAGAGGACTCCATGGGGTCCATCAGATCACAGGGCCCCGACAATGCGCCTTAATTTTCGCTGACCGGCGAACCGACCGGGGCTCCGGGACCTCCGGCCGAAGGGCCAGACCGGCGCGAAGAGCCAGACCTGCGCGGGGTCCCGGCCGGCCCGCGCCGTCAGCGGCAGCCGCAGCCGGCGAGGACGGCGGCGGAGCGGTCCAGCGCGGCTTTGTTCGCGGCGCCGGGGGTCAGCCCGTTGCCGACGAAGGAAAAGACCAGGAGCCGGCCGTCGGCGTCGACCACGGAACCGCTAAGCGCAATGACTGTGTTCAGTGTGCCCGTCTTGGCGCGGACCAGCCCGGCGCCCGCGGCCGAGGACGCATCCGTGTAGCGGTCCCCCAGGGTGCCGGTGAGCCCGGCGACCGGGAACCCGCTCAGGGCGGCGCGCAGCCGGGGGTCTGTGCCCGAGGTCATGGCCCGGACCACGTCCGTGAGCTGCCGGGCCGAGACCCTGTTGGCCAGGGCCAGGCCGGAGACGTCCGCGGCCCGGAGCGAGTCAGTGGGAACGCCCATGTCCTTGACCTGCTGCAGCACGGCGGCAATGGCGTCGTCGCTGCTGCCGGGCCGGCCGACGCCGAGGGCAGTCATCCGTCCCATCACCTCGGCGAGGTAGTTGTCCGAGGTCTGCAGCATCAAGTCCACCTGCTGCCCCACCGTGGCGGACTGGACCTCGGCCAGGACTTTGGCGTGCCCGCCCTCCGGCGCGTCACCGGGCCGGCCCCGGGCGACGCCGGGGGCCACGGACAGCCCCCCGGCCGCCGCGGCCGCCGTGAGCCGGGCGGCGAACACCTCGGCGGTGGTCATGGCGGCGTCCTGCGGGCGGGGTCCGGTGGTCTTGGCGGGATCGAACCTGGCGGAGTTCAGCGCCAGCGGGTACAGCGGGGCCATCTCGCCGGCGGCGACGTCCTCTGGGCTCCACGCCTGGCTGAGCGAGGGGCCGCTGAAGAGGGAGTCATCCAGCAGGACGTTCACCGTGCCGGTGACGCCGCCGGCTTTGAGGGCATCGATAGTGGCCTTCGCGAGCGTGGTCAGCCCGGCGCGGCCCAGAACGGCGCCCGGGGCCGATTCTCCGGCGCCCAGGAGGACATCACCTCCGCCGGTCAGGACCACCGAGCCGGGGGTCGGCCCTGCCAGCACGCGGGTGCTGAAGCGGCGGTCGGTGCCCAGGACACGCAGGGCCGCACCGGCTGTGAGGAGCTTCATGTTCGACGCCGGAACGCGGGCCTCGTCGGCAGCCCGGTCGAAGAGGACCTTCCCCGTCGCGGCGTCCTGGACGATGCCGGTGAAGGTGCCGGCGCCGTCGGGCCTAAGGGTCTTGTTCAACTGCGCGGCGACGGCGGCCCCGGCCGGAACCGGGGCGGAAGTGCTGAGGGGCCCGACTGCCCCCAAACTGTTGCCGGGAGGGCTCAATGTGGCGGGGATCTGCTGCCAGGGCGGTGCTGTCTGCGAGGCGTCGGAGGACCCGTCATGGCTGAGGAACGCCGGGGAGATGGCGATGCCGGCCGGCACAGCCACTGACACCACGAGGATTGTCTGGAGCAGCAGCGCGGGCATCCTGCGACCCCTGCCGGGCACCGGCTGGGTACCCTCGCGGCTGGTTCTCGGTTTCATGCTGCTGCTGGTCCTTAGTCCTGAAATGTCCCCACTAGTTCCTGAAACCAGCGCCTCTCGCTATATCCTCAATAGTAGTCGGCGGCACCGACAGCCCTTATGCACGTGCCGCGCACCCCCTGAATTCGTCAAGGAGCATTCCATGAAGCATGACGTGACCATCGAGATCCCCAAGGGATCGCGCGTCAAGTACGAAGTCGACCACGAGACCGGCCGCGTCCGCCTGGACCGCGTCCTGTTCACGTCGATGCAGTACCCCACCCACTACGGTTTCTTCGAGAACACCCTGGGTGAGGATGGGGATCCGCTGGACGCGCTGGTGCTCCTGCAGGACTTCGACCTCTACCCCGGCGTGATCGTCGAGTCCCGCCCGATCGGCGTGTTCAACATGACCGACGACGGCGGCGGCGACGCCAAGGTCCTGTGCGTCCCGACCGATGCCCGGTTCGACCACATCAAAGAGATCAGCGATGTCAGCGAGTTCCTGATCAAGGAAATCGAGCACTTCTTTACCCGTTACAAGGACCTGGAGCCGGGCAAGTGGGTCAAGGCCGAGGGCTGGGGCGACCGTGCCGCCGCCGAAGCCGAACTGGCAGCCTCCATCAAGCGTTACGTTCCGGCAGCCGGCCACTGACCGTTCCTGCACTCCAGCGCGGGGTCACGTACCGCCCATCCGGGGTTCCGGAACGGGCGGTACGTGACCCCGCGTTTTTGTTGGGCGTTTTTCGATTGGCGTTCAGTCAAGTGGCTGGGGCGCGGTGATGCGGACTCTCGGCGTCGACCTCGCTGCCGCCGCGAAGAAGACGGCAGCGGCCGTCATCGAATGGGATCAGGGCGCGGCGCGCCTGGCGCATCTGTCGTTGGACGTGGGCGACGAGGAGATCCTCCGCCTCTTCGGCACCAGCGCCATGACGGGGATCGATTCCCCGCTGGGCTGGCCGGACGCGTTTCTTCCCTTCATCGCCGGGCACCTGAGCTTCGAACCCCATCCGGTGCTGGACCATGACGGGATCGAGGGCCGCCGGCTGCTCGCCTACCGCGACACCGACCGTTTCGTCACCGGCAACACCGGCCTGATCCCGCTCAGCGTCTCCGCGGACCGGCTGGCCCACCCGGCGATGCGTTGCGCGGTGATCCAGGCGAAGATCGCAAGGGAGTATGGGCCGCAGGCCAGGGACGGCAGCGGCCGGCTTGCCGAGGTGTACCCGGCGGCGTCGCTGAAGCTCTGGGGGATCCGTGCCCGCGGCTACAAGGGGCGCGGGGCGCCGGAGGCGGGAAAGCTGTCCTCAGCGGTGGCGGATCTGGCCGTGAAGGCGCCGTGGCTGGACCTGGCGGAGTACCGGGCCGATCTTGCGGCGTCCGATGACATGTTCGATGCCCTCATCGCCGCCCTGTCCGCGCGGGCCGTCGCCGTCGGCGCGACGCTGCGGCCCGGTCCCGGGCACGCCGCGGCGGCCCTGACCGAGGGCTGGATCCATCTGCCCCGGGGCGGGCTGCAGGAGCTCCCGGGCTAGTCCCGGGCGGGCGCTGCTCAAATCCGCAGCGACCACGTGCTGATCTCCGCCGGGTCCTCGCCGTGCTCCCGGGTGTGGTCGCGGGCCCGCATGCGGCTGTCCTGCAGGGACTGGCGCAGCAGCGAGTGCCTCCCGGGCAGTCCGGGGACCCGGTCGATCGCGTCAATTGCCAGCTGGAAGCGGTCGATTCCGTTCAGCATGGCCATGTCGAATGGGGTCGTGGTGGTGCCTTCCTCCTTGTAGCCGCGAACATGCAGGCCCTCCCGGTTGGTGCGCCGGTAGGTGAGCCGGTGGATCAGCGCGGGGTAGCCGTGATAGGCGAAGATCACCGGTTTGTCCGCCGTGAAGATGCCGTCGAAGTCCCGGGCCGTCAGCCCGTGCGGGTGCTCGCTGGCGTCCTGGAGCCGCATGAGGTCCACGACGTTGACCACCCGCACTTTCAGCCCGGGCGCCCCCTGCTTCAGGAGCTCGGCCGCGGCGACGGTTTCGACCGTGGGGACGTCGCCGGCGCAGGCAAGGACGACGTCGGGCTCCTCACCGGCGACTTCGGAGCCGGCGAACTCCCAGATGCCCAGGCCCCGGCGGCAATGGTGCGAGGCCGCGTCGGGCCCGAGCCAGGTCGGCGAAGGCTGCTTGCCGCTGACCACGATGTTGACGTAGTCGCGGGAGGCCAGGCAATGCTCCATCACGGCCAGAAGCGTGTTGGCGTCCGGGGGCAGGTAGACCCGGATGATTTCGGCCTTCTTGTTCACGGCGTGGTCGATGAAGCCGGGATCCTGGTGCGAAAAGCCGTTGTGGTCCTGCTGCCACACGTGGGAGGACAAGAGGTAGTTCAGTGAGGCCACGGGCTGGCGCCACGGCAGCTGCCGGTGGACTTTGAGCCATTTGGCGTGCTGGTTGAACATCGAATCGATGATGTGGATGAACGCCTCGTAGCAGTTGAACACCCCGTGCCGTCCCGTCAGCAGATATCCCTCCAGCCAGCCCTGGCAGAGGTGTTCGCTGAGGACTTCCATTACCCGCCCGGCGCGGGCAATATGCTCATCCAGCGCATCAATCCTGTACTGCCAGACCTTGTCGGTGGCCTCGTAGACGTCCTGCAGCCGGTTCGATGCCGTCTCGTCGGGGCCGAAGAGCCGGAAGGTCTCGGGGTTCAGCGCAATGACGTCGCGCAGCCAGGGGCCGAGCGTCACCATGGGACTGATCCTTTCGATGCCGGGCTCGGCGACGTCGACGGCGTGCCGGCGGTAGTCCGGCAGGTTGAGCGGGCGCAGCATGATCCCGCCGTTGGCATGGGGGGTTGCGCTCATCCGCAGCGCACCGGCCGGGGCGTTCCTGGCCGTCTCCGGTCTCAGGCGTCCGCGGTCGTCGAAGAGTTCCGTCGGCCGGTAGGACTCGAGCCACTGCTGCAGCTGGCTCAGGTGCCCAGGATTGGTGCGGACCTCGTTCAGCGGAACCTGGTGGCTGCGCCAGGTGCCCTCTACCTGCTCCCCGTCCACCGTCTTGGGCCCGGTCCAGCCCTTGGGCGAACGGAGCACGATCATGGGCCACTGCGCAGCACCGTCCTGCGCAGTGCCGCTGCGGTGGCGCTGCTGGATGGTCCGGATCCCGGCCAGGCAGGCGTCCAGTGCGGCCGCGAAATCCCGGTGCGCCGCGGCTGTGTCGGCCGGATCGGCCACGGTGACGAAATGGGGGACGTGCCCGTAGCCGCGCAGCAGCTGTTCCAGCTGGGCCTCGGGCATACGGGCCAAAATCGTGGGGTTGGCGATCTTGTAACCGTTGAGGTGCAGGATGGGCAGCACAGCGCCGTCGGCCGCCGGGTTCAGGAAGTTGTGCGAATGCCAGCTGGCAGCCAGCGGCCCGGTCTCGGCTTCGCCGTCACCGATGACGACGGCCGTGATCAGGTCCGGGTTGTCGAAGACAGACCCATACGCGTGTGCCAGCGAGTAGCCGAGCTCGCCGCCTTCGCTGATCGAACCGGGGGTCTCCGGGGCGGCGTGGCTTGGAATGCCGCCGGGGTAGGAGAACTGCCTGAACAGCTCGGACAGGCCGGCTTCGTCGTCACCAACGTGGCCGTAAATTTCCGAATAGGTCCCCTCCAGCCAGGCGTTGGCGACCACCGCGGGGCCGCCATGGCCGGGACCGGCGATGAAGAGCATCTGCTGGCTGTCCCGGCGGATAGCCCGGTTCAGGTGGGCATAGACAAAATTCAGTCCGGGTGTGGTCCCCCAGTGACCAAGGAGCCTGGACTTCGTGTGTTCCGCGCGGAGGGGTTCGCGCAGCAGCGGATTGGACCGGAGGTAGATTTGCCCCACCGAGACGTAGTTCGCCGCCCGCCACCAGCGGTCCACCAGGTCCAGGGCCGCGGCGTCCAGGATCCCTGTCTCCAGGACCGCATTGTCCAGGGACGGGCCGTCGGCCGGCATCTGCGCGCGGGTGGTTCCATTCACGTCATTGCTCACTGGGATCCTCGCCTCGTGGGTCCTGCGTCGGCACATTTGGTCCATCGCAACACGTTCGGCGGACGGGGCACAACCCCGGTCCGTCACCGGCCGCCGGCAACTTGCCCCGCAAGTGCCAGCAGGTAGTGTGTCATCCAGAATGTTCACGCTGACCATCAATCAAACCGACAGCCGGCGCGACGGCGACCGCGTGCCGCAGCTCCTCAAGGACCTGCGGCACATTCCGGCGCGCCTTGATTTCGATCGTTCCGTTGAAGATGAGGTCCAAGGGATCCTGGACTGTCCGCATCAGACGGTGGAAGCGGCCATGATCGCCCTTCGCAGCGGCAGCTGGTACGTGGGCATTGGCGTGGGCCCGGTCAATGAACCCCTGCCGAACCAGATCAAGGACGCCTCCGGGCACGGGCTGATCTACGCCCGGCGCGCGGTGGATCGTCTCCGAAACCACAAGGACCGCGTCCGGGTGGCCGTGGAGGGCCCGCTGGCCGATCTTGCCGCAGAGGCGGAAGCCGTGCTGCGCCTCCTGGGCCACATTGTGCACGACCGCAGCCAGGCGGAATGGCGGGTACTGGACCTGCTCACCCCGGGGGTTCGGGGTCAGCAGAAGACGGTCGCAGAGGAACTCGGGATCACCACCCAGGCCGTGAGCAAGGCCGTGGCCCGGTCCCAGTGGAACGAAGAGCACGCGGCCCGGCCCGCTGCGGCGCGGCTCCTGAGCCTCATCCTCGACGTCCGCTAGCCCGTCCCGGCCCCTCCTCGGAACCGCCCGACCGTTTGCCGCGCCCTTGAGGCCTTAGAGGAGGCTGCGAAGCACGTGCGCGGCGCCGTCGTCGTAGACCGATTTCGTCACTTCGTCAGCAGCGGCAATCACCTCAACGGGGGCCTGGCCCATGGCCACGCCGCGGCGCGCCCAAGTCAGCATCTCGATGTCATTGCGACCGTCGCCGACGGCGACAGTACGGTGCGTTTCTATGCTGAGCCGGTCGCGGAGCTGTTCCAGTGCGCTGGCCTTCGTGACACCGGCAGCGGCGATGTCCAGCCACGCCGTCCAGCCCACCGAATACGTGACGCCGGCGAGCCCGATGTGGCGGATCGCGGTGTTGAATTCTTCGGGCGTATTCTCCGAGCTGAAGACCACCACTCGCACGGCGGTAGCCTCCAGCATGGTCTGGAAGTCGACGCCGACCGCTTCGACGCCGAAGCTGGCGTCCTGGAAGCGTTCTGTGGACAGGAAGTTGCCGTCCCCGTCCTCGAGCGCGTACTTGGCCGAGGGCAACCGCTTGCGCAGCGCGCGAAGGACCGGCCCGGGGTCAAACGTTGCCTTGTGGAGGATTTCGTAGCCCTCGGGCAGTCCGGAGTCGACGCGCAGGATCACACCGCCGTTGGAGCACACGGCGTAACCGTTCTCGATCCCGATATGTTCGATGACGGGCAATGTGGCGTTGAGGGAGCGGCCGGTCGCGATCATGACGTGGTGGCCTGCGGCCACCACGGCCTGGGCGGCCTCGCGGACAGGAACCGACATATGCCCGTCGTGGTCCACAAGGGTGCCATCGACGTCCAGGGCGATCAGCATCTTGTCGCCGGCTCGGTTCCGGGAGTTTCCCACCCGGGCCGCGCTGGCCGGGGCCGCCGTGTTCTGGTCTGTCATGTTCTGGTGTGTGGTGCGCCGGTCATCGTTGCCGGCGACTGAGGATTCAGTCATTGTTGTCATCTCACAAGTAGAGCAGAGACCCCCGACTGCCGCTAGGACACACGCCACAGCAAGGCGTGAACTTGCGGTAAACACCCACATAATGTCCCCGTTGTGGGCGTTTACCCGGCGGCCATCGGAGGCCTGGCTGGGGTCGGGACCGGGGTTAGAGGACGGGGAAAACCGTCATGCCGCCGAGGTACTTCTGCAGGGCGGCGGGGACGTTGACGGAGCCGTCGGGGTTCTGGTGGTGCTCCAGGATGGCGACGATCCAGCGGGTGGTGGCCAGGGTGCCGTTGAGCGTGGCGACCGCCCGCGTGCCCTTGGGCGCGCCGTCCTCGTTCAGAACCCGTTCCCGGATGTTCAGCCGGCGCGCCTGGAACGTGGTGCAGTTCGACGTCGAGGTCAGCTCCCGGTATGCGCCCTGGGTGGGGACCCAGGCCTCACAGTCAAACTTCCGGGCCGCGGAATTGCCCAGATCGCCGGCGGCGGTGTCAATGACGCGGTACGGGAGCTCGCACTTGGCCAGCATCTCCTCTTCCCATGCCAGCAGGCGGGCGTGCTCGGCGGCAGCGTCCTCAACCGTGGTGTAGATGAACATCTCCACCTTGTTGAACTGGTGGACGCGGATGATGCCGCGGGTGTCCTTGCCGTGCGAGCCCGCCTCGCGCCGGTAGCACGAGCTCTGGCCGGCATAGCGGATGGGGCCGGCCGAAAGGTCCAGGATCTCGTCGGCGTGGTAGCCGGCGAGGGCCACCTCCGAGGTGCCCACGAGGTACAGGTCGTCTTCGGCGAGACGGTAGATCTCGGCGTCGTGCTTGACGTCAAAGCCGGTGCCCTGCATGGTTTCCGGGCGGACCAGGGTGGGCGTGATCATGGGGACGAACCCGGCGTCGATCGCCTGTTCCATGGCCATCTGGAGCAGCGCCATTTCAAGCCGGGCGCCGACGCCGCGCAGGAAGTAGAAGCGTGAACCGGAAACCTTCGCCCCGCGTTCCATGTCGATGGCCCCGATCAGCTCACCGATCTCGAGGTGGTCCTTCGGCTCGAAGTCGGGGAATTCGCGCGGCGCGCCCACCGTCTTGACCACAATGTAGTCGTCCTCACCACCGGCCGGGACGCCGTCCTCGATCAGGTTGGGGATGGTCCGGAGGAGTTCGTCCTGGGCGGCCTGGACGAGATCGGCCTCGGCCGATGCCGCTTTGACGGAGGCCGCCAGAGCCTTGACCTCGGCGAGGAGGGCCTGCTTTTCCTCGCCCTTGGCCTGCGCGACCTTCTTCCCGTACGCATTCTGCTCGGCCCGCAGGTTCTCGAACCGGATCAGGGCTGCCCGCCGGGCCGAGTCCCCAGCGATGATCGCGTCCACCGCGGATTCGTCGGCGCCTCGGGCGCGCTGGCTGGCACGGAACTTGTCCGGATTTTCGCTGAGGTCTTTTACGTCGATCACCAGACAAGAGTATCCAATCCGGTCACGGTTGCCCGGCAAGCCGGCCTGCATGCGCTGGCGGGATACTGTTGGATCACAATGCGCGACTGGCTGCTCTACCTCGTCATCGCTGGGGCCCTGGTCTTTGCCGTCTCCAGCTGGTGGGGGGTGCGCCGGCTGAAGGCCAAGCACACCCGCAGTGCCGTGTGGGAGGAAACCCACAGCCCGGGCCCGGGCCGCCAGAAGGTGGCCGTGGTCCTGAACCCCATCAAGGCCAAGTCTGCCGAGGCCCGTGGCCTGATTGAAGCAGCGTGCGCGGCGGCCGGCTGGCCGGCGCCCCGCGTCTTTGAAACCACCGCAGAGGACCCCGGCTTCTCGCAGGCGCGGGCTGCGGTGGCCTACGGGGCCGACGTCGTCCTGGCCGGCGGCGGCGACGGTACCGTGCGTGTGGTGGCGGAGGTCCTCGCCGGGACGGACACCGCCATGGGCGTGATCCCGCTGGGCACCGCAAACCTCCTGGCCCGCAATGTGCATCTGGAGGTCAACGACCTGCCCGGCAACGTGCAGGCCGCCCTGTTCGGGGACCAGCGGTTCATCGATACGGCGCGGCTCACCCTGGAAAATTCGCTCACCGGGGAGTCAGCGCAACACACGTTCCTGGTGATTGCAGGCATCGGCATGGACGCCGAAGTAGTCAGCGACACCCTTGACGGCCTGAAGAGGGCGGTGGGCTGGCTGGCGTACACGGAAGCCGGGGCCAGGCACCTTCTGGGGCGCCGCAAGAAGGTCTCCATCGCGCTGGATGGCCAGCCTGAGCAGGCCCGGAAGATCCGCAGCGTCCTGTTCGCGAACTGCGGCCTGATCCCCGGGGGAATCGACTTCATCCCGCAGGCCATGATCGATGACGGGATGCTGGACGTGGTGGTGATGAGCCCGCGCAGTGCGATCGGCTGGCTGGCCATGTACACAAAGATCGTCCTGAAGCACAAGAAGGACCTGCCGGTCATGACGTATTACCGGTGCGGCAAGATCACTATCCGGTGCCCGGAACCTATGCCCACCCAGGTCGACGGCGATCCTTCCGGCGAGGCCACGATGGTCACCGTCGAGGTGGACCCGGGATCCCTGCTGGTGAGGGTCAAGGACGGCACCGAAGGCCGCTAGGCCGACGGCGGCTGGAGCGCGCCACTGCAGCGCGCCAGGAGCGAGGGACTAGGCGCTGGCGGCCTTCTTGGCCTCTGCCGCCTTCTTCGCCTCGGCCGCAGCCTTGGCGGCCCGGGCTTCGGACTGCTCACGGATCATTGCCTGCTCCTCTTCGAAGCGCAGGCGGTCCGCGCGGTCGGCGTCGTCGCCGTCCCAGTCCTGATTTTCAGCTGTCGGCTTGGGATTGACAATCATTCCCTGGCCGTCATTTTCTGTGCTGGTGCCTGACATGACCCGCTCCCTCCCGTAGGGGAATTCCCCAATATGGATCAGGCAAGCATACGCACAGTTGGGAGGGGGTGGAAGTGCGCCATATGGCATTTGCCTACGCTCTGGGCGAAGCCCCCGGGGTATATTCCGGCACAGCAGATGCGCCCCCCAGTATGTCTTTCACCCACGCATGCGCGGCGCGGAATGCCTGGTCGGAGGTATGCGGCGCGACGCTGGTCCGGTGGCCGTCGGCACGCTGGTAGGACCCGAGGAAGCGGGTGGCCGGGCTGATCCGGTGAAGACCCGCGAGCGCGTCGGCCACCCGGGCGTCGGCGACATGGCCGTCGGCATCAATGCTGAAGAAATAGTGGCCCAGGTACTGCCCGGTGGGCCGGGATTCGATCCGGCTCAGGTTCACGCCGCGGGTGGCGAACTGGTCCAGGATCTCCATCAGCGCACCCGGCCGGTCTTCGGGCAGCGGCACCACGACAGTGGTCTTGTCGGCTCCGGTGGGGGCCGGCAGTTCACCCGGGCGGCCCACCAGCACGAACCGGGTGACGGCTCCGGGGTTGTCGCCGATGTTTTCCGCCAGCACCATCAGGCCCGGCTGTTCGGTGGCCACGATCGGGGCGCAGATCGCGGCGTCGTAGTGGACGCCGTCACCATCCAGCAAGCCCATGGCGGCAGCGGCGGTGGAAGAACCGGGGATGTATTCCGCATTGGGAATATTGGCGTCCACCCAGAGCCTGCACTGGGCCCAGGCATGCCCGTGGGTGGAGACGCGCCGGATGTCCCCGAGCGCCACGCCGGGCCTGGCCACCAAGACGAAGCTGATGGGCACCAGGGCCTCCCGGAGGATCCTGAGTTCCTGGCCGGTGGCGATGGCGTCGAGGGTGGCGGTGACCCCGCCCTCGACCGAATTTTCGATCGGTACCATGGCCGCATCGGCGGAGCCGTCCCGCACCTTGTCCAGCGCCGTGTTCACATTCGAGGACGGGATGCGGATGGCCTCCGCCGCGTCCGGGACCTGCATCAGGGCCGCTTCGGTGAAGGTGCCCTCGGGTCCGAGGAATGTGTAGGTGAGCGTCGGTGCGGGCATCAGTTCTTCCTTCTTCAGTTACAGGACAACCGGTTTGAGGCCGTTGTCGGACACCAGCGGCATGCCGGTCTCAACCCACTGGTCCATGCCGCCTGCCACATTCACGGCGGAATATCCCATTCCGACCAGCCACTGGGTGGCCCGGAAGGAGCGGCCGCCGGTGCGGCAGATGACGTAGACGTCCTCGTCCGGGTCCAGCTCCTCAATCCGGGAGGGCAACTGGTCCATGGGAATGTGCAGGGCACCCTCGGCGTGGCCCGCAGCCCACTCATAGTCCTCGCGGACGTCCACGATCTTGGCGCCATCGGGGATGCCAGACACGCTTACGCTCTGGAAGTCGCTCATGTTGACCCTTTCCGCAGAATTCAAGCTCCGATCCCAGCGTATCCCCCGCCGCTGGCACCGCACCCCCGCTGGCGGCACGTTACGCTTCTGGGGACCGCAAAGGAGACCTCATGGCTGCCGAACACCCCGCGGAGCGGCCGGTCCGCGGCCCCCGCCACGGGACATGCCCTGCCCTGGCCGCGAGCGCTGGGCATGATGCAAATGTGTCCTTCCGCCGGTCCCAGGAATGGGCATGTCCCCCGGGTAGCCGGCCCGCGCGGCCCCAGGTACGGCCGGAGTCCCGCCTCCTTGGCTGAAATCCACGAACTCTCCGCCGTCGAGCTCCGCGATGCGCTCCGTTCCGGGGAGCTGTCCGCCAGGGCCGCCGCCGATCATTTCCTGGACCGGGTCGAAGCCCAGAACCCGCACCTCGGTGCCTTCATCACGGTCACCGCGGAACAGGCGAGGAAAGACGCCACGGCAGCCGACCGGCGCTACGCCCTCCGGAGCCGGAACGGCGGCGACTTGCCCCTGCTGCATGGAATGCCGGTCGCCTTCAAGGACCTGACGGATGTGGCAGGGGTCGTCACCACGCATGGAAGCGCGGCCCTGGAACGCAAGCCGGCCCTGGCCGACGGCGCAGTTCCCGCCGCGCTCAAGGCCGCCGGGGTCCTCTCGCTGGGCAAGACACAGGTCCCGGAGTTCGGCCTGACCGCCTACAGCGAGAATCGGATCGCCCCGCCGTCGCGCAATCCGTATGCACTCAGCCGCAGTTCGGGCGGCTCCTCGGGCGGCAGCGCTGCCGCGGTGGCCGCGGGGCTGTTGCCGTTCGCCCCAGGGTCCGACGGCGGGGGCTCCGTGCGGATCCCTGCCGCGGCATGCGGGCTGGTCGGGTTGAAGCCCGGACGTGGGCTGGTGCCGGCCGGGGAAAGCTCGGGCGATCCCGCGCAGCTCGTGGTTGCCGGACCGCTCGCCCGCTCCGCCGCCGACGCCGCGCTGCTGCTGGATGCCCTGGTGCCGGGACCGGACAATCAGGGTGCGGGCGGACAGGGTGCGGGCGGTCCGGGCATGGGCGGCCGGGCGCACGCCAGCTACCTCGAGCTGACCGCCAGGGAGCCCCGTCCGCTGAGGATCGGCATAAGTCTCGACAGCCCGTGGCAAGCGAAGTTTCCCTTCATCCCGGACAGTGAGGCGCTCGACGCACTCGCGGACGGCATCTCGCGGCTGGAGGCGGCGGGGCACGAGGCCATGGAAGCGGCGATTCGCTACGACAACCGCTACCCGGATGCTTTCACCACAGCGTGGACGGCCGGCATTGGCAGCGCGCGCATCTCGCCGCAGCGCGAGGCGCTCCTGACGCCGCTCACGAGGACTTTCCGCCGGCGGGCACAGCAGCGCAGTGCAGCCAAACTCAACGAATCCCTCGGGTTCCTCCGGCAGTTCCAGCAGGACACCATTGTCCAGTACGCCCAATGGGACCTCATAGTGACGCCGGCCCTGGCGCAGACACCCCGTCCGGTGGGCTGGTTCACTGGCGCGACCCACGGCGGAGGCTACTGGCCGGCCGCGGAATGGGCGGGCGACGCCGACGGCGACTACCGCAAACAGTGCGAGTACGCGCCGTGGTCATCCATGGTCAACGTCTGCGGGCTGCCGGCCATCAGCATCCCGGTGCACTGGACCGGCGGCGCCCCTGGTTCCGGCCTGCCGATGGGCATCCAGCTGATCGGGCCGATGGGCTCCGAGGGGCTCCTGCTGCAGGTGGCCGCCCAATTGGGCTTCTAGCCGCGAACCCGGCACTCACCCGGGGACATGCCCACTCCTGACGCCGCCCAGGGGACATGTCCGGAACTCACATCGGGCACCGGACACGGCCGTCCTCCACCAGTCGGGACGTGCCCGTTCCTCAGGCCGTGCACCGGACCCGCCCGCCCCTCACGCCGCGCAATGGACATGCCCAGTGCTCATCACGGACATGTCCGCCTGCGGCCGGGGCGGATGGACATAATGCCATCTTGTCCACGCCCGGGCACCAAGAATGGGCATGTCCCCCGGTGAGGCCCAGGAAACCAGCCAACCCAAGCCCCCAGCCACCCCAAGCCCGCGGACGCCGTCGGACCTCCCCTT
The DNA here is from genome assembly GCF_056401395.1 of Arthrobacter sp. P4_F11. NCBI lineage: Bacteria > Bacillati > Actinomycetota > Actinomycetes > Micrococcales > Micrococcaceae > Arthrobacter > Arthrobacter sp. P4_F11. The sequence goes on along the minus strand of NZ_JBFUJK010000007.1, from coordinate 53,725 downwards.
CCCCCAAATGGACGCTGGCGGCGGCAGGCGGCTATCGTTCACTCAAACCCGACCAGGCCGCGAAAGAGGATCGATGAAGATCACCGGTGCAGTACTTGAGGAAATCGGCCGCCCCCGCCCCTTCGCGGAGTCCCGGCCGATCAGCATCTCCGAGCTGGAACTGGCGGCTCCCGGGCCCACCGAGATCCTTGTCCGGATGGAGGCCGCCGGAATCTGCCACTCGGACCTGAGCGTCGTCGACGGCAACCGGGTCCGGCCCGTTCCCATGCTGCTGGGCCACGAGGCCGCGGGCCGCATCGTGACGGTCGGTTCCGGCGTCACGGACCTGCAGCCCGGCCAGCGCGTGGTCATGTCCTTCCTGCCCCGCTGCGAGAACTGCGCGAACTGCGCCGAGGACGGCCGGCTGCCCTGCACGGCAGGGTCCAAGAGCAACAACGACGGGACCCTGCCGCACGGATCCCGGCTCCTGAGCCGCGACGGCGAGCCCGTCCACCACCACCTGGGCGTCTCAGGCTTCGCCACCCACGCCGTCGTGGACCGCGCTTCCGCCGTGCCGGTGGACGACGACATCCCCGCGGACATTGCGGCAGTACTGGGCTGCGCCGTGCTGACCGGCGGCGGCGCGGTGCTCAACGCGGCCCGGCCCCGCCCGCAGGACAGCATCATGATCGTCGGCCTCGGAGGGGTGGGGATGGCGGCGCTCATCACCGCCGTCTCGCAAGGAATCTCGCGGATCATCGCCGTGGACACGCTGGAGCAGAAACTCGATCACGCCCGCCGCCTCGGCGCCCACGAGACATACACCCCGCAGCAGGTCCTCGACGCCGGGGTCAAAGCCAGGTTCGTGATCGAGTGCGCGGGAAATCCCCGCGCGTTCGAGACCGCTTTTGCCGCCACCTCCCCCGGCGGCACCACCGTCACGGCCGGACTGCCCTCCCCCGAGGCCCGCGCCCAGCTGGCACCGCTGACCGTCACCGCCGAAGCCAGGACTATCGTGGGCAGCTACCTGGGCTCCGCCGTCCCGTCGCGCGACATCCCGAAATACGCCCAGTTGTGGCGGGACGGGAAACTGCCCGTCGAGGAGCTGATCTCGGACCGCATCGCCCTGGCCGATATCAACCGGGCCATGGACCAGCTGGCAGACGGCCACGCCATCCGGCAGATCATTATGTTCGACGCCGGCGAGCCCGCCCAGGAGCCCGCCGGCAAGCCCGTCTAGGACACGACCGCCCAGCCCGGAACGCCCGCGAAACCGGCGGAAAGAGAGACGAAAGAGAGGCAAAACACGGCCCGGGCTGCTTGCCTCGGGGCCGCTCGAATGTGACAATCGCGCGTCACAATGTCACCATTAAGTAAATGAGCACAACTCATTTATCCAATCCCCCCGCTATAACGCCGGGCGATCCCTCGTTACGTCCCCCCACCAAAACACCGAGCGACACATCGTTTTTTGGCCACCCAAAGATGCTGGCCAGCCTTTTCTCCGTAGAGATGTGGGAGCGCTTCTCCTTCTACGGAATGCAGGGGATCCTCCTTTACTACATGTACTTCACGGCTGCCCAGGGCGGCCTTGAGATTCCACAAGCTTTGGCGGCCGGCCTCGTCGGCGCCTACGGTGGCGGCGTCTACCTCTCCACAATCCTCGGCGCCTGGCTCGCGGACCGGCTCTTCGGGTCCGAGCGGGTGCTGTTCGGCGCGGCCGTCCTGATCATGGCCGGCCACATCGGGCTGGCACTCGTGCCCGGCATACCCGGCCTGATCGCCGGACTGGTGCTGGTGGGCGTCGGCTCCGGCGGCCTGAAGGCCAATGCCACCGCCCTCGTCGGCAGCCTGTATGGGGAGAAGGACGAACGCCGCGACGCCGGGTTCTCCATCTTCTACATGGGCATCAACGCCGGTGCGCTGATCGGCCCGCTGGTCACCGGCTGGCTGCAGGAAAGCCAGGGCTTCCACTGGGGCTTCGGCGCCGCCGCCGTCGGCATGGCCATTGGCCTTGTCATCTACTCGCTGGGCCGCAAGAAGCTGCCCGAAGAAGCACACCGGGTACCGAACCCCCTCCCGGCCGCCCAGCGCACCCGCTACGGCCTCGTATTCGCCGGCATCGCCCTGATCATCGCCGTGCTGCTCGTGACCGGCACGGTGAACGCCGAAAACCTGGCCATGTCCATGGCCTACGCCGCAATCGGCGCGTCGGTGCTGTACTTCGCGCTGATCTTCAGCAGCAAGAAGGTCACCCCCACCGAGCGCGGACGGGTCGCAGCATTCATCCCGCTGTACATCGCCTCCGCCGCGTTCTGGGCCCTGTTCCAGCAGCAGTTCACCTTCATCGCCGTGTACTCGGAGGAGAAGCTGGACCGGAACCTGTTCGGCTGGGAAATGCCTGCCGCCTGGGTCCAGTCCATCAACCCGGTGTTCATCATCATTTTCGCCGGCATCATGGCCGCCCTCTGGACCCGGCTCGGCCGCAAGCAGCCCGGTTCGGCCCTGAAGTTCTCGATCGGCCTGTTCGTGATGGGCCTTGCGTTCCTGGCCTTCATTCCGCTGGCCGGCGATGGCAAGACCCCTCTGCTGGCCCTGGTCGGAATCCTGCTTCTGTTCACGCTTGCAGAGCTGTTCCTCTCCCCCATCGGCCTGTCTGTGACCACCAAGCTGGCGCCGAAGGCCTTCCACACCCAGATGGTGGCACTGTTCTTCCTGTCCGTGTCCCTGGGCACCACCCTGGCCGGCATCCTGTCCGGTCTGTACAACCCGCAGGACGAGCTGCCCTACTTCATCGGCATCGGCGGAACCGCAATGCTGCTGGCTGTGGGCCTGGCGGTCGCCTCCCCGGCGATCAAGAAGCTCATGGGCGGCGTACGCTGACCCGATGAGCACCGCACATCGCGTTCCGGTTGCTTCGCGCGGCTACACGCCCGGCCCCGGCGAGGCGTCCGACGTCGAACTCATGCCGGCAGGCGATGTCACCGACGGCGTGGTGCGGGTTGGCGGAACTATCCGCCGCCCGCACCAGCCGCAATCCCTCGCCGTCGCCGAGTACCTCGACTGGCTGGACGACGCCGGTTTTGAGGGCTCCCCCCGCTTCCTCGGCCGCGACCCGCAGGGCCGGGACGTCCTGACCTTCGTGCCGGGAGACTGCGCCGGGTCGCCGCCGGAATCCTGGGTGCAGTCCGAGGACCTGCTGGCCTCCGTGGCCCGCCTGGTGCGGCGCCTGCACACCGCCTCCGCCGGCTTCGTGCCGCGGGCCCACGCGTTCCCGCCCCGGCCGGTCCGGCCTAACCCCACCGACGCCGCCGGACTCATCTGCCACCTGGACGTGACACCCCAGAACGTGGTGGTCCGGGACGGCGTGGCCGCGGGACTGGTGGATTTTGACCTCGCCGGGCCCGCCACGGCACTTCACGATTCGCTCAACACCGCCATGCACTGGGTGCCGCTCCACGACCCGGCAGATGCGTGGCCGGGCTGGGAAGACCAGAATCCGTTCCGCCGGCTGCGCATCTTCGCCGACGCCTACGGCTGGAGCGAGGATGAACGACGCCGGGTTCCCGGCGCCGGGATCGACGCCGCGGCGCTCAGCTACGAGCGGATGCGGCACAACGCCGCGGCCCTGGGCGGCGGCTGGGCGCGGATGTGGCAGGACGGCGTGGGCGGCCAGATCAACCGCCGGCGCGCTTGGCTTGAGGCCAACGCGAAGCCCCTGGTGGCTGCACTGACAACCTGACCAGGCGCGGCTCCGGCGCCACAGGGCAGACCTAGGCTCCGTACCCGCTGTTGCGCGCGGTGCCGATGACCAGTCCGAAAATGACCAGGACCAGGATGGTCACGGCGATGCCCACGTAACCCATCACCAGGCCGGCGATCGCCATGCCCCGGCCGGCCGGTTCGCGCCGCAGGGCCAGGTGCCCCAGAATCACGGCGGCCAGCTGCGGGAGCAGGAAAAATCCGAATCCCACCAGTGCGGCGATGCCGCAGCACATGCTGGCGATGCTCAGACTCTTGGGCGACGGCGGCGCGCCGTAGTACGCGGGCTGGCCGTAGGCGTTGGGGCTGCCCGGCTGGGCATACGGCGACGGCTGGCCATATGGGGCGGACGGCTGGCTGTAGATCGGGGGGTACGGGCTTGAGTACTGGCCGCGGTCAGGTGCCGCCTGGCCGGTGTAGGGCTGCTGTCCGACGTGGGGCTGCTCCCCCGTGTCGGGCTGCCGGCCTGTGTGAGGCTGCTGGCCCGGGTAGGGCTGCTGCGGGGATTCGGGTTGCGCGGACTGCTGCGTCGCCGACGGTCCCTGGTCCTGGCCGGCGGGTGGTGTCTGCCCCGGCGGAACGTCGGGCTGCTGGTCCGGGAGGCGCAGGGTCGGCTGGTAGCCCTCCGGGGTCTCGTCTTTGCCTTGTTTTGGCTGTTCAGTCATGGCTTGTCCCCTCAAGAAGTCCCTGGATCCAGAGTACCGCCGCACGGTTGGCTTGGGACCGGGCCTATTGGCGGGTTTTCTTTCGTCACAGGAGCGGGTTTGGCGCGAAACCGTGTTGCACCCCGCCCTCGTCTGGCATGCTGGTGCCATGGCTAGCCGCGCGGGCACAGTTGCCCAACCCCAAGACCTTGTTGACCTCACTGCGCTTTTGGATGCGTACTACGACGTTTCGCCGGATCTCTCGGACCCGGGCCAGCGGGTGGCCTTCGGCACCTCCGGGCACCGTGGATCGAGCCTGAAGGCCTCCTTCAACGAATCCCACATCCTCGCCATCACGCAGGCGATCGTGGAATACCGGGCAGGCCAGGGCATCACCGGCCCCCTCTACATGGCCAAGGACACCCATGGCCTGAGCGAGCCCGCACAAAACTCCGCCCTTGAGGTGCTGGCCGCCAACGGCGTGCACGTCCTCATCGACGCCCGCCACGGCTACACGCCCACCCCTGCCCTGAGCCACGCCATCCTGACGCACAACCGCAATGCCGCCCCTGGCGCGCCGCAGGCCGACGGCATCGTGGTGACCCCCAGCCACAACCCCCCGGGAGACGGCGGATTCAAGTACAACCCTCCGCACGGCGGCCCCGCGGACACCGACGCCACCGGCTGGATCGCCAACCGCGCCAACGAGCTGCTTGAAAACGGCCTGCGCGGCGTCAAGCGGATTCCGGTGGCCGAGGCCCTGGCCGCCGGGACCACCGGCAAGTTCGACTTCCTGAGCAGCTACGTCGACGACCTCCCCTCGGTACTGGATCTCAACGCGATCCGCGAGGCGGGCGTCCGGATCGGCGCCGACCCGATGGGCGGAGCGTCGGTGGACTACTGGGGCGAGATCGGTGAGCGCCACCACCTGAACCTCACCGTGGTCAACCCCACCGTCGACCCGCAGTGGGCTTTCATGACGCTGGACTGGGACGAGAAGATCCGGATGGATTGCTCCTCGCCGTCGGCGATGGCGTCCCTGATCAACCGCATGTCCGACGGCGCCAAGTTCGACGTCGCCACCGGCAACGACGCCGACGCCGACCGCCACGGGATCGTCACCCCCGACGGCGGGCTGATGAACCCGAACCACTACCTCGCCGTCGCCATCGATTATCTGTACCGGCACCGGACCGGCTGGAACCCGCAGTCCGTGATCGGCAAGACCCTGGTTTCCTCATCCATCATCGACCGCGTGGCCGAGAGCCTGGGCCGCAAACTTGTCGAAGTGCCCGTGGGCTTCAAGTGGTTCGTCCCCGGGCTGCTGTCCGGAGAGGGCGCCTTCGGCGGCGAGGAATCCGCCGGCGCCTCCTTTAACAAGATGGACGGGAGCGTCTGGACCACCGACAAGGATGGCATCCTGCTGGCCCTGCTGGCCTCGGAGATCACGGCGGTGACGGGCAAATCACCGTCGCAGCTGTACAAGGGCCTCACCGACCAGTTCGGCGACCCCGTCTACGCCCGGATCGACGCGGCCGCCACCCGGGAGCAGAAGGCGGCGCTGGGCAAGCTCTCGCCGTCGGACGTTACCGCGACCGAACTGGCCGGCGAAACGATCACGGCCAAACTGACCGAGGCGCCGGGCAACGGGGCCGCGATTGGCGGCCTCAAGGTCGTTACCGAAAACGCCTGGTTCGCAGCCCGGCCCTCCGGCACGGAAGATGTCTACAAGATCTACGCCGAGTCCTTCAAGGGTGCCGAGCACCTCAAGCAGGTCCAGGCCGAGGCGAAGGCGCTGGTGGACGGGGTTATCTCGTAGTTCAGCCACCGGTGGCCAACTCGGCGCGGTCCCTGCCAAGCGTCTTTGCCTGGTAGAGGGCCGCGTCGGCCGAGATCACTGCGGCGTCGAGGCTGCCCGCTCCGGCGCCGGTGGACGCGATGCCGTAGCTCACGGTGGGCAGCCGGGGAATCACTGCGGACCCGGATTGATGGAGCCGGACGCTGATGTCGGCAGCGATTTCCCGTGCCCGGTCCGGCGTGACGCCAGGCAGCAGGAGGATGAATTCCTCACCGCCGTAACGGCCCACGAGGTCGGTGGAGCGGACGGTGCCGGAGCAGGCCCTGGCAAAGGCCTGCAGCGCGGAGTCCCCTGCCGAGTGGCCGAACTGATCGTTGATGGCCTTGAAGTGGTCCAGGTCCGCGAGGATGATCGATGCCGTGGTGCCGGTCCGGCGCAAACGGCGCAGTTCGTTTTCCGCGAGGTCCAGGAACGCTGAACGGTTGAGCAGGCCCGTGAGGCCGTCCACGGTGGCCCGTGCCCGGAGGTCCTGGGTCTGCTGTTCGTAGCTCAGCTCGGCCATGGTGAAGGAAGCAACCACGAGCGTGATCGTCGAGAAGACCGTCATCGGGACGGAGCCGAACACCGACGTGAAGACGGCACCGTCCGGTCCGTTCGCCAGGAAAGCGACAAGGCGGCCCAGGTAGAACACGGCCAGGATGCCGGCGCCCACCGCGAGGGGACGGTGGACGCGCGAGTAGTCGCGCTCGAGCAGGAACAGCTCCCGGGATGCCAGGCCGATCAACACGGCCATGAATCCCAGGTACACCGGGCCTCCCGCCCAGACGTTGGTGGCCGGGTGGCCGAGGAAGGAAGCGACGGCGGTCGCGGCAGGACCGGCCGCGAGCTGCCAAGGCCGGAGTGAGGGGGCGCGGAGGGATCGACCGCCGGCCCAGATGCTGGCGGCACCGGCGACCAGCAGGACGTTGCCGGCAGGGATGGCCCACCCCTGCTGCGTCGTACCCTCCAGCAGGTACGCGCCGTTGCCGACCAGGAACAGCAGGAGCGCCATGCACCACCAGCCGCTGTAGTGCGACCGGGTGCGCCGGAACGTAATGAAGTAGAAAAGCATGAGCAGTGTGAGGTCGACAAGCGCCAAGGCAACCCGCAGTGTCGCGGCGTCAAGCATCATTTAGTGGTCCCCCCGGTCCGCTGTGACTTGCCCTAAATACTCACTTCGTCTTCGAATTACCGTCGAATAGCTGCCGAAGTTGACCCAAGTATGGCACCCGGTCCGCAGGAATCCAGCGCCGGCGTCGCGGATATGACGTCGTGCCCTCCCCAGACGCCGTTCTGGCGCCTACGCCTGGCCGACAGTCCACAACTTCAGGATCCGGCGCGTGGCGTGCCCGCCGTCGGGCGCCATGTCCACGAGCGCTATTCGGTCAAGCGCGAACGTGTCGCCCTGCCGGAGCCGTTTGTCGCCGTGGTGCGAGACGTGCGGCCGGTACCCCTCCAGGGTGAAGGCAGGCGTGGAGATCCGGCCGGGCAGCTGATCCACGATCCGGACCAGCTCGTTGTGGAGGACCTGCAGCTCATCGTTGGGTTCAATCAGGTTGACCGGGATCGACCCTGCGCGTCCGAACCCGGCTTCGCCGCCCACGCTGATCCGGCAGCCCAGGGCAGCGGCCACCGGGTCCGCCATGAGGGCGGCGATGTGGCCGGCGAGCGGATCGCCCGCGGCTGGCGGCGTGCCCGGCGCGGGTTCCGCGCGGGTTTCCTGGCCGGGTTCGACGACGTCGGACTTCACGACGCCGGCCTTGACCACGTCGAATTTGACCAGGGTGAGGTGCAGCGGCCAGTCATCCCGGGGAAACTCGAGCCCCTCGGCTACCGGTTCCACGAAGGCCACCGCGATCAGGTTCCGCATGGGAAAAGTGTGCCACGCCGCGGCGCCTCCGGGGCCGGGCGGGCGCCGCAAACTCACAGTGCCGGCGGCGACGGCGCGGACTAAAATGGGAAGTGGCCCTGGATGTGGGCCTTGCGCTGAACCGCAGAATCGCATCCCGAGTGCCTCCGGCCTGTCCCCCATGGTGCCGGAGGCACCTCCGCGGGAGGACAGTGCCGGAGGCACCTCCGCGGGAGGACAGTGCCGCAGGCACCTCTGCGAAGGGGACAGTGCCGGAGGCACCTCCGCGGAAGGACAGTGCCGGAGAACGGCGCCGGGGGCTGTTAGACGGTGCGGACGACGTCCTCGTAGGCGAATTTCGGCTTGGCTTCGCCCCAGGCGTCTGCCCCGGGCTGGCCGATGTTGACCACCAGGAAGCTCTGCTGGTTCCCGTCGGGGAAGAACGCGGCGTCGATCTTGGCGAAGTCGGCACCGGTCATGGGACCTGCCGCGAGGCCCAGGGTGCGGACCGCGAGGATGAAGTAGCCGGCCTGCAGGTGGGCGTTGTTGTTGCCCGTGGCCGCTGCGAGTTCCGGCGCGGCGTCATACATGGCCTTGGGTGCGTTGTAGCCGGGAAGGAACGCGTCCCACTGGTCCTGCCAGGCGGTGTCGTAGCTCAGGACCGCGACGAGCGGCGCTGATGCCGTCTTGGCGCGGTTTCCGGCGGCCAGCGCATCTACAAGCGTGGCGCGGGCTTCGTCGGAGCGCACGTACGTAACGCGCAGCGGCTGGGAGTTGAACGCCGTGGGGCCGAACTTCGTCAGTTCGTAAATCGCGCGGGCCTGCTCGTCGGTGACGTCGCCGGTGAAGGCGTTCGCCGTGCGGGCTTCGGCAAAGATGGCGTCGACGGCGGCTGCCTCGATTACTGCTTCATCGTGGGCGAGTGTCATGGGCATCCCTTTCGCTGGGCCGGCGCACTCTTGGGCGGCCGGCGTCTCCTGCTGTCAATAGTTGCAACTTCAACGGACGGCGCCTGCTTCCCGCTGCGCCCTGTGACCTCGCGCACACCGGCCCGGCACGCAGCACGCCGGCCCGACGGGACGGCCGGTAAATGCTGCGCGGTAAAGTTGCTCGGGAAGATTCCTTCCCGCCCGCCCCACATTCTCTGAAAGGCTCCCGGCATGAGCATGCTCGGCACCAAATGGAAGCTCCACGGCAACGGCAAGTCCGTCCGCCCCGGTGAGGTCGTCAGGCCGGATGAGCGGCTCACCTGGCCCCTGACGGTGGGGATCGGGATGCAGCATGTTGTGGCCATGTTCGGTGCCACCTTCCTGGTCCCGATCATCACGGGCATGCCGCCAGCCACCACCCTGTTCTTCTCCGGCATTGGCACGCTCCTGTTCCTGGTCATCACGCAGGGACGGGTGCCCAGCTACCTCGGTTCCAGCTTCGCGTTCATCGCGCCGATCATGGCTTCCCAGCAGCAGTTCGGCGTCCCCGGGGCACTCGGCGGCGTGGTCCTGGCGGGCGCGACCCTCGCCGTCGTCGGCGCCGTGGTGCAGAAGTTCGGCGCCGGCTGGATCAACCGGGTCATGCCGCCGATCGTGACCGGCGCGATCGTGGCGCTGATCGGCCTGAACCTGGCACCCGCGGCGAAGGCCAACTTCGACCAGGCCCCCGTGACCGCCTTCATCACCCTGGCCGTCATCATCGTGGTCAGCGTGCTGTTCCGCGGCATGCTGGGCCGGCTGAGCATCCTGGCGGGTGTCCTGGTGGGCTACCTTGTTGCGATGATCCGGGGCGAGGTGGACTTCTCCAAGGTGGACAGTGCTGGGTGGGTGGGCCTGCCGCATTTCCAGACCCCCGAATTCCACCTCGGCGTCGTGGGCCTCTTCGTGCCGGTCGTTCTGGTGCTGGTGGCAGAGAACATCGGCCACGTGAAATCCGTGTCCGCCATGACGGGGCAGAACCTCGACGGCGTCTCCGGCCGCGCACTGCTGGCCGACGGCGCCGCCACCGTACTTGCCGGTCTTGGCGGCGGGTCCGGGACGACCACCTACGCCGAGAACATCGGCGTCATGGCCGCCACCAAGGTGTATTCGACGGCGGCGTACTGGGTGGCCGGCGGCTTCGCAGTGATCCTGAGCTTCTCGCCGAAGTTTGGCGAGCTTATCGCCACGGTCCCCGCCGGCGTCCTGGGCGGCGCGGCCACGATGCTGTACGGCATGATCGGGGTGCTGGGCGTTAAAATCTGGGTCCAGAACAAGGTGAACTTCTCCAACTCGATCAACCTGACCACGGCCGCCGTCGCCCTTATTGTCGGGATTGCCGACTACACCTGGACCATCGGCGACTTGAAGTTCACCGGGATTGCGCTCGGCTCGGCCGCGGCCCTGGTGATCTACCACGGCATGAAGGCGATCGCGAAGGTGCGCGGCACGGTGGCCGAACCGGAAACCGAAGATCCCGCGCCGGCCGCAGCTTCGACGGCCGCGGTCAAGCGCTCCCCCAAGAAGCGCCGCTAAAGAGCGCCGCCCGGAAGCGCGCGGCAGGCGGGCAACCCCGCCGACGAGAAAGGCCGGACTCCGCCCTCGGGCAGGAGTCCGGCCTTTTCGCTGCCACGGCCGGCAGCGCCGGCAGTGGCGGGGCGCGACGGCCCTGGGACTAGCCGGCGTCGAAGGCGTCCTTGTCATCGTCGCGGTCCTTCGGCGACTTGTTCTCCGGCAGGTCCGTCCCGGAGCCGTCCGGCAGCCCCGCCGCGTCCTGTCCGGACTCAGAGGAGAAGGGCCGCCCGGCGTCGGGCTCTTCCGTGTTGGCCCCGTCCATCTCCGCTTCCGACGACGGCACTGCCGCCTCGGAATTCTCCGAGGCGTCCGGATCGAAGCCGGGGGTTGCGCTGGCGTTTTCTGAACTCATTTGTTCCTCCGCTCCTCCGAAGCGACCTGCTCCGGGTTCTCCTGCACTGTCTTGATCTTCTGCACCGAACTGGCTCAGGTCCGGCGCGCCGGCCGGATACGTCTCGCCGTCGGGGCTGTCCTGGTTCAGCCCGGCGGCGTCGAAGGCCTCCTCCTCGCGGGGCTGGGCGAATTTCTTCCCATCGCCGCCCATCTCCTGCTCGGCGGTCGGTGTGCCGTAGCCGCCCGCTTCCTCGGTGACGGTCTTGGGATCCTGCTGGTTTTCAGTCATGTCATTCCTCCTGGTACTGGAAACTGGTGCTGGAAATGGGACTAGCTGGCAGTGGACGGGTCCGGAGCGGGTTCAGAGGCCTTTGCCTCCGGTGACCGGAAGCACGGCTCCGGAAATGTAGGAACCGTGGTCGGAGGCGAGAAGGACGTAGGCGGCCGCGAGCTCCGCCGGCTGCCCCGCCCGCTGCAGGGGCGTGTCCTGGCCGAAGGACGGGAGCTTGTCGGGCCATTCGGTGGCCGGAATCAGCGGTGTCCAGATGGGACCCGGGGCCACGGCGTTGACCCTGATGCCCTTGGGTCCGAGCTCCTGGGCCAGGGCTTTGGTAAAGGCCACCTGGGCCGCCTTGGTCATGGCGTAGTCAATGAGTTCCGGGGACGGGTTGAAGGCCTGGATGGACGCAGTGGTGATGATCGACGCACCCGCTTCCAGATGCGGGACCGCGGCACGGGCCGTCCAGAGCAGAGAGTACAGATTGGTTTTGAAAACTCGATCGAACTCTTCGGTGGGCAGTGATTCGAAGCTCTCGCGGTTCTTCTGGTAGGCCGCATTCAGCACCAGGACGTCGAGGCGTCCGAATTCGGCCAGCGTCGCCTTCACGATGTCCGCCGCGAAGTCCTCGCTGCGGCCGTCGCCGGGGAGCAGCAGGGCCTTGCGGCCGGCCTTTCGGATCCACTCGGCGGTGTCCTGCGCGTCGTCTTCTTCCTCCGGCAGGTAGGAGATGGCGACGTCGGCCCCCTCCCGGGCGAAGGCGATCGCCACCGCCCTGCCGATTCCGGAGTCGCCGCCCGTGATCAGGGCGGCCTTGCCGTTCAGGGCACCGCTGCCGCGGTAGCTTTCCTCGCCGTGGTCCGGTTTGGGCTCCATGGGCGCGGTGAGGCCGGGCTGCTTCTGGACCTGTTCCGGGAACGGGCCGGAATGGTAGCCGGCGCGTGGATCGCGCGGCTGGTCGGGCTGCTTGGGCTGGTCCTGCCGTTCGATTGAGTCGCTCATAGTCCGCCTAACAACGTGTCGGTTTCCAGGGATGTTCATCGGTCCCGTGTGGCCGGGGCCCGCTGAATCCATCCCGGCGAAGTAATCAGTTTCTACCCTAACCACAATATCGTCAGCAAGCTTAGTACCAACTTGTTTTTGGCAACTCTCAAGCCTAGGTTGAGGGTGGAGCCACATGCTGCGGCGGGTTCCCTTGGTTTCAGGATTTTGCGGAGGAGTACCGATGGCTGGCCCAGTAGTGCCGAAGAACGACGGCAGGGACGAGTCCGTTGCGGAGCGGATGGACCGCAACTGGGTCGAACTGCTGCAGGAACTGCGCGTACTGCAGACCGGCGTCCAGATTCTCGCCGGCTTCCTCCTGACGCTGCCGTTCCAGTCGCGTTTCGAGACGCTCGATGAGTACCAGACCCGCCTGTATCTCGCCAACGTCGTCCTGGCCGCCCTGACCACGGCCACGATCCTGCTGCCTGTGAGCGTGCACCGCCGGCTGTTCCGGCAAGGGCTGAAGCAGGCCCTCGTGAGCAGCGCGGACATCATCGTCAGGTTTTCGTTGACCGGGGTGGGGCTGCTGAGCGTGGGCACCACCTCACTCATCTTCGATGTCACGGTAGGCCGGACGGCGGGCGTGATCGCCGGCGTCGGGCTGCTCGCCGTGCTGGTGCTGCTGCTGGTACTTGTCCCTGCCTGGATCCGTCGACGGGCCCGCAAAGAGGAGTCGCTATGACAAACGTTTCACATGAGCGCCACACCGCAGGCACGGGAACCTTGGGCAAGTGGGTCAAGGAACATGGACTGCTTCTAGCCAATATCGGGCTGTTCGTCGTGTTTTTCGGCGGCATGGTCCTGAGCGGGGCAAGCACCTACAGCGACGAGCAGCTTGCCCACGGCGAACCTTCCGTGACCGTCCTGCAGTACCTTGGCACCGGGAACTTCCTGGAGGCGACTTTCGAGAACTGGGAGTCGGAATTCCTGCAGATGGGCATGTACGTCATCCTCACCGTCTTCCTGTTCCAGAAGGGGTCCTCCGAGTCCAAGCCGATGGGCCGGACCTCCCCGCAGGACGAGGACCCCCGGCAGGCAAAGCTCAAGGAGTCCACGCCGTGGCCGGTGCGGCGCGGCGGCTGGGTCCTCAAGCTCTACGAACACTCGCTTTCGATCATGTTCCTCCTGCTGTTCCTGGCGTCGATCGCCCTGCACGCGGTTGGCGGCGCGGAGGACTACAACAGTGACCAGCAGGCGCACGGACAGCCCACCGTGACGGTGCTGGGCTATCTGGCGACGAGCCGATTCTGGTTCGAGTCCTTCCAGAACTGGCAAAGCGAGTTCCTCGCCGTGGCGGTCCTGGTGGGCGCCTCGGTCTACCTGCGCGAGAAGGGCTCGCCCGAGTCCAAACCCGTGGCCGAACCGCACTACGAGACCGGCGCCTAGGCGGCAGGCCGGCCGGCACGGCCTACCAGAAGGGACCTCAGGCGCCTTCGAGGACCTGGCTGGTGACCCAGGTAAGGTACTTTGCGGCGTTTGCTACTGCGTCCTGGGGGCTGCCGGCGACGTCCAGCAGCTGAGCCGCGGCCACCACGCCGTGACGGGCAAGGTCCTCTGGGGTGACGAGGATCCGGCCGGCCACCACGACCACCGGAATGCCAAGGGCCTGGGCGGCATCGGCGAGGGCGATCGGCGCCTTGCCTGTCAGCGATTGGCTGTCCATGGAGCCTTCCCCGGTGATGACCAAATCAGCCACCGCGAGTTTCGCGTCCAGCCCGGTGAGGCCGGCCACCAGCTCGAAGCCGCCTTCCAGGGCGGCCGTGCTGAAGGCCAGGAACGACGCCGGGAACCCGCCGGCCGCTCCGGCGCCGGGCACGTTGACGTCCCGGCCGGTCTTCTGGCGCAGGACCGAGGCCCAGTTGCGCAGGCCGGCGTCGAGCAGTTCCACCGCATCGGCGTCGGCGCCTTTTTGCGGGCCGAACACGTGTGCCGCGCCGTCGCTGCCGAACAGCGGGTTTTGGACATCGACGGCGATCCTGAACTTCACCCCGGCCAGCCGCGGGTCCAGGCCGCTGATGTCCACGGACGCGACGTCGGCAAGCGACCCGCCGCCGAGGGGCACCACGTTGCCGGCGGCGTCCAACGGCTTGAGTCCGAGGGCGCGGAGGGCCCCGCTGCCGCCGTCGCTCATGGCCGAACCGCCCACGCCCAGCACGATTTCCGTGGCACCGGCGTCCAGTGCGGCGGCGATCAGCTGGCCGCAGCCATAGCTGTGGGCGCGCAGCGCGTTGGCCGGTGTGGGCTCCATGTGCGCCAGCCCTGAGGCCTGCGCCGTTTCAATCACCGCGGTGGCCCCGCCGAAAGCATCCGCCCGGATGGCCCACGCGGCACCGATCGGGGCCAGGATCGGGCCGACAACCGCGTTGAGCCGTTCCTCGTAGCCGGCCGCGACGGCCGCCTCGAGCGTCCCTTCGCCGCCGTCGGCCACCGGAAACTGGATGGCGTCGGCCTCGGGGTAGACGCGCAGGGCGCCTTCGGCAATGGCCGCGGCGGCCTCGACGGCGGTGAGGGAGCCCTTGAACTTGTCCGGGGCGATGAGGATGCGCATGGCTCTATCCTGCCAGCCCGGCGGCCCCCGATGTTGCCCCATCGCCGGTGCAGGGACAAATCCGTGCCACTGGGAGTAACCTGTCTGCCACACATATTCCAGCCCGGGCCAGCCCCGGCAGAGGACAACGTTGGAAAGCAACGGATAGGGGGATCGGTGAGCCACTACGGACACGGCGTTCCGGGCGTGACCGAGTTACTGCTGGTGCGGCACGGTGAAAGCCAGGGCAACGTTGCCGCCACGCTGGCTCAGCAGGCCGGCGCGCATGTCATTGATGTCCCGGCCCGGGATGCGGATGTCGGATTGTCAGACACGGGACGGGAGCAGGCGCTGGCCCTGGGCAGGCTCCTCGCGGGCTACCCGGACGGCCGGCGCACGCCAGTCTGGTCCTCGCCCTACCTGCGCGCACGCCAGACCGCGGAACTCGCCGTCCAGACCGGCGGCTGGCAAACATCTGTCCTGATCGATGAGCGGCTGCGCGACCGTGAGCTCGGCATCCTGGACATGCTCACTTCGGCCGGGGTGGAAGCCCGCCTCCCGGAGGAGGCCGGCCGGCGGCGGTGGCTCGGCAAGTTCTACTACCGGCCCCCGGGCGGCGAGTCCTGGGCGGACGTCGTGCTGCGGCTTCGCTCGCTGCTCGCCGACCTCGACAACAGGCATCCGGGCGGGGGCGTCCTGCTGGTCTGCCACGACGCCGTGATCCTGCTCATCCGCTACATCCTGGAGGGGCTCTCGGAGGAGCAGCTGCTGGACATCGCGGCCGCGTCCACCATCCTCAACGCCTCCGTCAGCCGCTTCGTCCGGCCCGGCGGCCGGGGGGAATGGCAGCTGGAGGCGTTCAACATGGCCGACCACCTCACGAGCGAAGGTGTCCCGGTAACCCAGCACTCGGGAGACGCCGATGTCCACCCCCGCTAACTCCCGGCAGGCGAAACGCCGCCCCCAGGCCGAGGCCGTCACCCCCGCTTTGTTGCGCGCCTGGCCGCTCCCTGACGGCGGCTCCGGAAAGGATGACCGGGGCTCCGTGCTGGTGATCGGCGGTGCGCGCAAGACGCCCGGAGCGGCCTTGCTCGCCGGCGTCGCCGCCCTCCGCGCGGGCGCGGGCCGGCTGACCCTGGCCGTGGCGGAGTCCGTGGCGGTGCCGCTCGCCATCGCCCTGCCCGAAGCCGGCGTCCTTGGCCTGCCGGAAACGACGGCCGGGACCCTGGTCGGTTCCGCCGCCGGGTCCCTGGCCGCCGAGCTGGAAACCGCCGACGCCGTCCTGGTGGGGCCGGGCCTGGACGACAAGGACCAGACCACGGCGCTGCTGCGCGAACTCCTCCAAGCCACCCCGGGCAGCCCGCCGTGCATTGTCCTGGATGCTTTTGCCCTGGCCAGCGTCCCGGAACTCGAAGCCGAACTGGCGCCGTGGGCCGGCCGGCTGATCCTGACCCCGAACATCACGGAGGCGGGCATCCTGCTCGGGCGGGAGGTCGAGGACCTGCACCGCCAGCTCCCTGAGGTGGCCGACAAATACCGGGCCGTAGTCACGTGTCAGGGCGCCATCGCAGAACCCCGCAGCAGCAGGGCTGCCGCGTCCGGGGCCGGCCTCTGGGAGATCACCACAGGGCACAGCGGGCTGGGCACCTCGGGCAGCGGCGATGTCCTCTCCGGCGCCATCACCGGCCTCCGCGCCAGGGGAACGGACAATGCGCAGGCCGCCTGCTGGGGAACGCATCTGCATGCTGCGGCCGGAGACCGCCTTGCCAGCCGGCTGGGCGGTCTGGGCTATCTCGCCCGGGAGCTCACCGACGAATTGCCGCCACTCATGATGGAACTTTCCGCCTGAGCGGAGCGAACCTTCAGGACCAGGTCCCGCGCTCCTGGAGGACCGACTTGAGCAGGTCCGCGCGGTCCGTGACAATCCCGTCGACGCCAAGGTCAAGCAGCCGGTGCATTTCCGCGGGCTCGTTGATTGTCCACACGTGGACCTGCAGCCCGTGCCGGTGTGCCCGCCGGATAAAGCCCGGCGTCACCACCGGCACGGCACCGTAGCGGACGGGGACCTGCAGGGCGTGGACTCCGCGCAGTGCCCGGCGCACCACGGCAGACATCAGCGGCGTCGGCAGCACGGGGCCCAGCAGGACGAACACGGCGTTGGACACGATGCCGGCCGAGCTCGCGGCCGGACGGCTCAGCTGCTTCAGCACTGCCCGGCGCCGCCGGTCCGAGAAACTGGCCACCAGCACGCGGTCGTGCAGTCCGTGGCGTTCGATCGCCGAGGCCAGGGTGCCCACGGAGTTCCAGTCCTTGACGTCGATATTGAGCCGGACGTCCGGGAAGGCAGCGATCAACTCATCGAACCGCGGGATCGGTTCGGTCCCGCCGATCCTGGCCCGGGCCACGGTTGAGGCCGGAAGGTCCGCGATTTGGCCCCGGCCCTCCGTGATCCGGTCCAGGGTCTTGTCGTGGAAGAGCACCAACACGCCGTCGGCCGTGGTGTGCACGTCCGTCTCCAGATGCCGGAACCCAAGGTCGACCGCAGCTCGGAACGCGGCCATCGAGTTCTCCAGCCCGTCCAGCGAAAAGCCCCGGTGGGCCAGCGCCAGCGGCGCCCGGGAACCGCCCGGGGCCGGGGTGGCGGCGCCCTCCGGGCCGCCGTCGCGATCCCCGCGAGGGGCAAAGTAGGGGTGCAGGTCAGTCACTCCTGAAGCGTACCTTGGTCTGACGGGACCGGGGCTTGCGGGCCGGTACTGGCGGCCCGGGCCCATCGGGGCCAGGTCAGCGGGGCCGGGTCAGCGGCCTCAGCGGGACGGGGTGTCAGCAGCCTGCCGGCGGATTTCGACGCCGTCGCTGCAGTGCAGCAGCGTGCGGCCGCGGCCGCCGTCGAGGTCGACCCAGACCACGCTGTGGTCCGCCGTCACGGCGTCCACAAGCCCACCGGTCTCAACGCCCGGGGCGAGCCGGACGCTGACGCGGTCGCCCTGGCGCAGCTGCCGCCAGTGCCGGTCCGGTTCCACCGGGTGCAGGGGTTGTTCGTCCGTGTTGTTGATGCGGTGCCTGGCCATGATGTCCCCACTCTCGGTCAAACGTTTCGTCGCGAGCTTTCAGCCTAGGAGGCCAAGGTGAACGCCAGTTGACCGTCCGCTGGGAATCCGGTGTCCGCCGTGAACCGTGCGATCGGTGCGGGGACGTGGACCTGAGCCGGGTGCGGGCGTGGGGACCTGAGGCGGGGCCGGAGTGCTAGGGCAGCCGGACGCCGAGTTCGGCGAGCTTTGACTCGAGGATCTGGGCGACGCCGTCGTCGTCGAAGTGCGGGGCCTGCCGCCCGGCGGCCCGGATCGCTTCCGGGTGCCCGCTGGCCATCGCGTAGCCGTGCCCGGCCCAGCGAAGCATCTCGATGTCGTTGGGCATGTCCCCGAATGCCACCACGTCCGCGGCGCCGATGCCGAGGGACGACGCATATTCAGCCAGGGCCACGGCCTTGTTCACGCCTGGCAGGGACAGCTCGAGGAGAGCCATGTTCGGCGCCGAGTGCGTCGCGGCGGCCAGATGGGCGACGGCGGGCGTCACCTCGGCCAGGAACTCGTCGGCGGTGCCTTCGCGGACAATGGCCAGGAACTTCGCCACGGCGTCCGCCTCGGTGAGCGTGGTGTGAAGCGGGGCCGGGGTGAAATCCGCGAGCAGTTCGCTCGAGCCGTTTTCGATAAAGCCCGGTTCCAAATGGAAGCCGGTCAGGGTTTCGGCGGCAAACAGCGCGGAGGGACGCAGCCGCTTGATGATGCGGCGGACCTCGAACACGGCGTCGAGGTCCAGTGTCCGCGCCGAGAGCAGGCGGTCCGCCTCGAGGTCCCACACGACGGCGCCGTTGGAGCAGATGACCGTTCCGGTATGCCCCAGCTGGTCCTGCAGGGGGTGGAGCCAGCGCGGCGGCCGCCCGGTGACAAACACCAGTTCCAGCCCGGCGTCGCGGCAGGCGTGGAACGCGCGGACGGTCCGGTCGCTGATTTTGCCGTCATGGCCGAGGATCGTTCCGTCAATGTCACTTGCTACCAGCCGCATAGTGCCAGTCTACGTGCGCCGGGGCGGCAGGCCCTCGCGGCCGCATTCGCCGAGTTCGCCGGACCGCGTCGGGTTCGCCGGACAATCACGGCGAACTGGGGAGGTTCCGGCGAGCTCGGCGTCAGGCGCGAGGCGCGGCGGCAGGCGGGCGGCGGGGGCTCAGTGACGTTCGAAGATGCCGGTCAGCGTGCCCCGGCCCAGGGTGTGCCGCGACAGCTTCGCTTCCAGGCTGCCAGGGGCGGTGTGCTCGTTGAGTCCGGACGGTGCGATGTCGAGCGCGTGGACGGTGATGACGTACCGGTGCGGCCCGTGTCCGGGAGGCGGTGCGGCGCCCAGGTAGCCGTGGAACCCGGCGTCGTTCTTCAACTGGATGGCGCCCGCGGGAAGGAGCCTGCCGCCCTCGGCGCCCGCTCCTGCCAGCAACGAGGTGACGTCGACGGGGACGTCCAGCACGGCCCAGTGCCAGAAGCCGCCGCGCCCCGGGGCGTCGGGGTCGAACATCGTCACCGCGTAGCCCTTGGTGCCGGCCGGGGCGCCGCTCCAGCTCAGCTGCGGGGATTCGTCCTGGCCGCCGGCGCGCATTTTGCCGCTGCGCTGGGCGGCCGGGAGCGTCTGGCCCTCCGCGAAGGATTCACTGCGGACGGGGAACACCGGAACATCGTGGCGTGTCATGGCTGCCTTTCACTCACTGCAGGGGCTGGTCCCCCATTTCCATCCGTGCCAGTTCCGCGCGCGTGGGCGGGTTCGCGCCGGCGCGGGACACGGTGACCGCCGCTGCCCGGGAGGCATGGGCGAGGACATCGCGGAGGCTTTCGGCGGAGAGTTCGCGCAGGCCCTTGCGGTTTTGTGCCCCGTCCAGGCCCAGATCCACCACGCCGGACAGGAGCGCGGCCATGAAGGAATCCCCGGCGCCGACTGTGTCCGCGACGTTGATCTCAGGGGCCGGGAACTGCGCCTCACCGGCGGCGTTGATGGCCCAGGGCCCCTTGCTGCCGCGGGTCACCACCACCATTGCCGGCCCTTCGGAACCGCCCAGCGCCTGCCAGCGGCGGGCCGAGTCCAGCGGGTCCACGCCTGGGTAGAGCCATTCGAGGTCCTCGTCGGAGGCCTTCACAACGTCGGCGAGGCGCACGAACTTTTCGGCCTGCCCGCGGGCGTAGTCCACGTCCGGGATGATGCTGGGACGGCAATTGGGGTCGAAGCTGATGGTGGCGGACGGGTGGGCGCGCTCGACGGCGGCAAACACGTCGGCGGCGCCCGGGGCCAGCATGGTGGCGATCGAACCGGTGTGCAGCAGCGTGGTTCCCTGGAGCAGGAACGGCAGTCGCGCCGCGACGCCGGGAAGCTCCCAGGCGAGGTCGAACGTGTACGTGGCGGCGCCGGCGTCGTCGATCAGGGCGGCGGCCACACTGGTGGGCAGCTCGTCGGGTCCCAGCGGGAGCAGCACGGAGCTCGACCTCAGGTGCGCGGCGAGGGCCTCACCATACGCATCGCGGCCGTAGCGGCCGATGAACTGGACCGGATGGTCCAGCCGCGCCAGCCCCACGGCCACGTTGAGGGGGCTGCCGCCGACATGGGCCTGGACGCCGGAGGACCGCTGGACTACATCAACCAGCCCCTCGCCAATAACTGTGAGCATGACCATACTCTGCCAGAGAATGCGCTCCGGTGCCGTGTGTTGCGCCCACCTCCCGCGTCCGCCGTGCCGGCGTCACTGCCGGCGCTCCCGGGCCGCCGGCGCTCAGGCCGCGGAGGTGTCCAGCGCGATTCCCGCGGACGCGGCATGGGCAAACCTGGCGTCGATGTGGACCACGTCCCGGCCTGCCCGTTGCAGGAGGCTGGCGGCGACCCCGGCACGGTACCCGGAACCGCAGTGCACCCAAAGCTTCCCGGCGGGAATGTCCCCGAGGCGCAGCAACAGCTCGTGCAGCGGCACGTTGACCGCGCCCACCACGCGGGCGGCGGCGAATTCGTCGGCCCGGCGCACGTCCAGGACGGTGTCATCAGGCGCCCGGCCGGCGAGCATGCCGTCCCAGCCCACCCGCGGGTAGGAGGCGAGGCCGGCCTGCGGGGCGAGGGCGTGCGGCTCGGAACCGAGCGCGGCGTCGGGGGATTCGATGCCGATCCGGGAGAGGTCGCGGATGGCGTTCTCAACATCTTCCCGCGAGCCCACCAGGGTCAGCGGTTCGCGCCAAGGCAGCACCCAGCCGAGATAGGTGGTGAAACTGGAGCCGGAGGCGTACTCAAAACTGACGCTGCCCTTGAGGTGGCTGTTGGCGAACGCCACGCGCCGGCGCAGGTCCACCACCCACTGGCCGCCGTCCAGGCGCCGGGTGAGTTCGGCGGCATCGAGCGATGCCAGAACGGCCAGCTCCGCGGGGCCCGGGCCCCGGACATTGGCCGGGCTCATGTGCGCGTAGTAGGAGGGGTGGTCCGTGAGGTTGGCGATGAGCTGGCGGACGAAGTGGTCCTCATCGGGGTCCGTTAGGGCGTGGTTCGCGGCAAGCTGCTCGCCGATGGTGGAGGACCGGGCACCGCTGGCGGGTCCGGAGGAGCAGAACGAGCCGAATCCATGGGTCGGGAACAGTGCCGCGTCAGGGCCGGCCTCGGCGGCGAGGCGACGGACCGAGGCGTACTGGTCGTGGGTCAAGCCAACCGTGTCCGCCTCGGCGACAAGGTCCGTGCGGCCCACCGAGCCATACAGGAGGCTGCCGCCCGAGAAGACGGCCTGCTTCCCGCCGTCGTCCACGATGAACGACAGGTGGGTATGCGTGTGGCCCGGCGTGGCGACCGCCTTGACCGTAAGCGAGCCCACGCGGACCGTTTGGCCGTCCGTGATGGGAGTGCGCTCGAACCCGACGGCGTCGGCGGCGTTGACGAGATAGCTGGCGCCGTGGGCGCGGGCCAGGATCAGCCCGCCGGTGATGTAGTCATTGTGCATGTGCGTTTCGGCCACGTGCGTGATGGCTACTCCGGCGTCACGGGCGGCCGCCTCGATGCGGTCCGTGTCGCGCTGCGGGTCGATCGCCAGCGCCACCGAGCCGTCGTGGACCAGGTAGCTGCGGTCCCCGAGCTGCGGGGTCTCGATGACGATGACTTCCATGGTCCCTCCGGTGCGGTCAGCCCCTTGAAGGTCAGCCCCGGTTGACGGGGTGTCCTTCGTCCTGCCACTTCATGATCCCGCCGGTGACGTTGACGGCGTCGTATCCCTGGTCCTCCAGGTAGGTGGCGGCCTGGGCACTGCGGCTCCCGGCGGCGCACATGACGTAGACGGTGCCGCTGGCCGGGACCTCGGCGAGGGACTGGACGAACCGCGAGAGCGGGATGCTCCGGGCGCCGGGAACGCGGACGGCGACGTATTCGTCTTCCTCGCGGACATCGACGATTTCGGTGGCATCGCCCAGGGCGGCCAGGTCCTTGACGGAAATGCTCTTCATGCCTGTTCCTTTCGCGGGCGCCGGACGGCCCGGCGCGCGTATTCCAGCTCAATCATGATACCCCTTGGGGTATCATTGACCCTCCGGACGGCCCCTCCCGCCACACCCCCAAATATAGCCCGTCGGCCTGGCCCGCCAACCTAGCCTGCGGGGCGGTCCTGCTGGTAGACGTCCGGGATGCCGTCCTGGTCCGAGTCGACCTGTTCCGCCTCCTCCGCACGCCGGTACTGGTGGTTGCGTGTGCGGAGCACCGTGGTGGCGAGGAGCGCGGCGAGCAGTGAGGCCGCGAGGATCCCTACCTTCGCGTGGTCTTCATGCGCAGTGCCCTGGCCGAAGCTCAACTCGGCAAGCAGCAGCGAGACCGTGAAACCGATGCCCGCGAGGATGGCGAGGCCGAAGACGTCGATCCACTTGAAGGACGCGTCCAGGCGGGCCCGCGTGACTTTGGTGATGAGCCATGTGGTGCCGAGGATCCCCGCCGGCTTTCCGGCAACCAGCGCCACGATGATGCCCACCGCCACGGGGTCCGTCAGGGCCGCACCGAGGCCCTGCCAGCCGCCAATGGCCACCCCGGCGGAAAAGAACGCGAACACCGGGACCGCGATCCCGGCCGAGATGGGGCGGAACCGGTGTTCGAAAATCTCCGCCAGCCCCGGGCCGGCATCAGGGCCGCCGCTGGCCTTCGAACGTTTGACCGGAACGGCAAATCCGAGCAGGACCCCGGCCACGGTGGCGTGGATGCCTGATGCGTGCACGAGGGCCCACGTCGCGAAGCCGAGCGGCAGCAGGATCACCCAGGCTGCGGCTGCGTGCGTGCCGAAGAACCGCCGGTATTTGTGCGCCAGGAACGTGTAGAGGCCCAGCGGGAGCAGGGCCAGCAGGAACGGCTCGGGGTGGAGATCGCTGGTGTAGAAGATCGCGATGATGGCGATGGCCAGGAGGTCGTCGACGACGGCGAGGGTCAGCAGGAAGATCCGCAGCGCACTGGGCAGGTGGGAACCGATGAGCGCCAGCACCGCGACGGCGAAGGCGATGTCGGTGGCGGTGGGAATGGCCCAGCCGTGCAGCGTTTCGGGACCGGAGAGGTTGATGGCCGCGTAGATGAGCGCCGGAACGGCCACACCGCCAACGGCGGCGGCCACCGGAACCACGGATTTGCTCGGCTCGCGCAGGTCTCCGGCGACAAACTCGCGCTTGAGTTCGAGCCCCACCAGGAAGAAGAAGATGGCCAGCAGGCCGTCGGCGGCCCAAGCGCCCAGGCTCAGGTCCAGATGCCAGGGCGCGTAGCCGATGGTGAAGTCGCGCAGTGCGAAGTAACTCTCCGAGGCCGGGGAGTTGGCCCAGATAAGGGCCACCATCGCCGCGGCGACCAGCAGGGCGCCGCCCACGGTTTCCTTACGGAGGATCTCGCCGATCCGCAGGGCCTCGGCATAGCTGCCCCGGCCGAAAATGGTGAGGCGCGGCGGCGAAGGAGGAGGCGGTGTGGGTGAAGAGGGTGTTGGCGAAGGGGGCAGGGCGCTCATGGGATCCTCAAAATGGGTCGGCGAAACTATGCCGACCAGACTTCCCGGCGCACCTGCGCTCCAGTCTATGCGCTTTCGCCGGCCAGGGGATGCCGTCAGGGACACCGGAAACCCCATCCCGGCCGCCGGGCGGGCCGGCCTGGCGGCGGGCATGCCGGCCTGGCGGCGTCCGGGCGTCAGACCAGCAGCTGCTGCACGAGTTCACGGCATTTCCGGTACGCGGGTGCCTTTGGATCGATGAGCGCAAAGTGGTCGCCCGGGACCTTGAGCAGCTGGACCGGCGCACCGGCGGCCTTGGCTGCGCCGGCGTAGGTCTCGGACTGGCTTACCGGCACGGTATCGTCCTCCGTGCCGTGAACGGCATATACGGGCACGCCCAGCGGCACCGCACTCATGGGGTCCGCAAATTTATGCCGTTTGGGATATTTCTCCGACGAGCCGCCCAGGAAGTTGCTCACGGCGCCGTTGCTGAGGTTAAGCCGCTCGGCGGCCGCGAGGTTAAGTACCCCCGACTGGCTGACGACGCCGGTGAGCTGCACCGCGCCGTCGTCGTCGCCCCGACGCGTCAGCTGGCGGTCCGCGTCCGGGGCACCAAGCCCCGCGAGCCGGCGGCGTCCCGCCGCCCAGACGGCGAGGTGGCCGCCAGCCGAGTGGCCCAGGGCCACCACGCGGTCCAGTCCCAGCCCGTGCTCGTCGGCCAGTTCACCGAGCTTGTCGATGCCGGCCAGGACGTCGGCGAAGGTGTTGGGCCAGCCTCCGCCGTTGCCGGCCCGCCGGTACTCCAGGTTCCAGGCTGCCATGCCGTGCGCGGCGAGGTCCTTGGCAAGAGGCTCCCCCAGTTCTGCGCCGTACTGCGAACGCCAGTACCCGCCATGGATCACCACCACCACACCCTTGGGCGCGGCAACCTCCGGGAGGAAGAGCTCACCCCACTGGCTGGGGTCCTCGCCATATTGGTACTTGTGCCTCTTCACAGCGTCCTCCTTGGGGCCCGGTGAACAGGCGGCGGAGACTGCCCCCAGAGTCACCGCCGCTGCGGCCGCGATCATAGTCCGCCGCCGCATTTCAGCCATGTGTTGAGCCTACCTTGGGCACCAAGCGGCCCAGCGCAGGCCGGACCCCTCCCATGCCGGACCCCTCCCATGCCTGCTCCGCTGCACTTGCCTGCGGGCGTGCCCGGCGGTGCCAGCCTGCGGGCCGGTGTCGGTGGTGCGCCGTAAGCTGGATCCATGGCGAGCAACTGGGACCGTTTGGACGTGAGCCTGCGCGATTCCGTGCAGGAGAACGTGGAGTTGTACGAGCGGGTCCGGCCTGCCCTGAAGCTGGTCACCCGGGAGGTCCTGCTCACGCTGCGGACCATGCTCAAGGACACCGAAGTCACGCCGTTGTTCGTCACCGGACGCACCAAGACCGTTGAATCCTTCCGCGAGAAGATCTCCCGCACTGAAGAACCGCTGGAGCCGGGCGGGCCACCTGTGCTGAAGTTCCCGGACCCGTTCCGGACCCTGAATGACATGGTGGGAATCCGTGTGATCACCAAGCTGCCGGCGGAAAACGCGGTGGTGGCGAATCTGATCAAGCGCCAGCGCCAGCTCTTTGACTGCCGGGGGGACCGGGAAAAGGACATCGGCTCGATCGAGTCCGGCACATACGGCTACTCCAGCCGGCACCTGATCCTGCGGACCATCCAGAACGAGGCCGTCAAGGACTACCAGCTGGCCTTCAACCCGGACGTCCCGCCGAACGGCAGCTACTTCTTCGAGTGCCAAATCCGGACCGTCTTCGCCCACGCCTGGAGCGAGATCGAGCACGACATCCGCTTCAAGGCCGAGGACCCGCGGGCGTGGACCCCGCACTTCGACCGCCAGTTCACCGCGACGGCCGCCATGCTGGAGACCGTGGAGAGCGCGTTCTCGGACCTGCACGAACGCTACGAGGAGGTCCGCGGCTACTGGGACATGGACGGGGAGGGTGCGGCGCAGCTGACGCCCAACCGGATCCGCGACGTCTGGCGGACCCTGCTTCCGCACGTGGACCGGAAGGTCGACGACGACTGGGGCTGGGCCGCGGAGCTCATGGCCGCCCACGGCCTCAACCAGACCATGCAGCTCGCCGGGCTGCTTAGCGCCAACCGGATCACCGAGGTCCGCAAGGCCTTGGACCACCGCTACTCCCCCGGCCCGGACCGGCTCCTCGATGACCTGCTGCTGTGGCAGTACGGCACCGAACACATCGAGCTCACCGCCGAGCCGGCCGACGCAGTCCCGCACCCGCGGCGCGACAGCCTCCTGCGCCGGCTCAAGCAGATCGAACGGTACCGGCTCACCCAGGGCTAGCGCGTGCCTGCCTCCGCGGGTGCCCTCTGCCACCACCGATCCTCCCCACCTTTGAACCAGCGACGCCGGGCCTCACCGGCGGTCCGCCCCGACACGCGGGGTGCGGCGACCAAAGGTGGGGAATTTCAGCGCCAGCGGGGCGGATGGTCGATGGACGCGGACGGCGGGTGCGGCTACGTGTGGGCGTAGGTGAGGCAGTCGGCGTTGTCGACGCCCGGGCCCACGTGAACTTCGGGCGCCTTGCACATCAGATGGTCGTTGTGGGTGCACTCGGAACGCTGGCAGGCGCCGACGTCGGCCAGCACCTTGGGGAGCCCGCCGTGCACACCGATGTCGATGAAGGTCGCGCAGGAGGCATGGTCTGCGGCGCCTGCGACGGTGATGGCGGCGGCGTTGCAGTGGGAGTGGTCATTGAAGGAGCAATTGCTCACGCTGCAGTCGGCTACGTGCGTCGTCATTGGATTTCCTCCATGCTCCGGCCACCCGGACGGGCGGCGCCGTAAATCCACGCTAGGCCGCACCAAGGCAAACAAAAAGACCCAAACGTGTGACCTAATACCGGTCCGACCGGTCGCGCCGCACCGTCAGTTCCCCGCGCCGAGCTTGCCGGCCAGGCGTTCGCGCATCAGGGCGCTGGCCTGGTTCAGGCCCACGACGTCAACGCTCTTGCCGTGCTGCCGGTACTTCTCCGTGATGGCATCCAAAGCGGCGATCGTGGAGGTGTCCCACAGGTGGGAGTCGCGCATGTCGATGACGACGCGTTCGGGGTCCAGTGCGTACTCGAACTGGGTGTAGAGGTCATTCGCGGAGGCGAAGAACAGCTCGCCGTCCACGCGATACGTGGCCCGGCCGCCGTCGTGCCCCGTCACGGTGCGCTCGACGGTGACGAAGTGGGCCACCCGCCTGGCGAACAGGACCATCGCGACGAGTACGCCGACCCCGACGCCGGTTGCCAGGTTGTGCGTGGCAACGGTGACCGCCACCGTCACTGCCATGACGGCGGTTTCACTCTTGGGCAGGGCCTTGAGGGTGGCGGGCCGGATGCTGTGCCAGTCAAAGGTGGCGACTGATACGAAAATCATGACGGCCACGAGCGCGGCCATCGGGATGAGGGACACAATGTCTCCGAGTGCCACCACGAGGATGAGCAGGAAGACGCCGGCCAGAAGGGTGGAGATCCGGGTCCGGGCGCCGGAGGCTTTGACGTTGATCATGGTCTGGCCGATCATGGCGCAGCCGCCCATGCCGCCGAAGATGCCGGTGACAATGTTCGCGACACCCTGCCCCCAGGCCTCGCGGGTTTTGGCTGAACGCGTGTCCGTGATGTCATCCACGAGCTTCGCGGTCATGAGGGATTCGAGCAGGCCCACGAAGGCCATGGCCAGCGCGAACGGGAAGATGACCTGCAACGTTTCGAGTGTGAACGGCACGTTGGGCAGTGACAAAGAGGGCAGCGAGTCCGGCAGTGCACCCTTGTCCCCCACAGTGGGAACGACGACGGCGGCCGTCACCGTGATGAGCGTCATGGCCACAATGGCCACGAGGGGTGCGGGGACGGCTTTGGTGAGCCTGGGCAGGCCGAAGACGATCAGCAGGCCCAGCGCGGTGAGCGGGTAGACCAGCCAGGGCACGCCGACCAGCTCGGGCACCTGCGACAGAAAGATCAGGATGGCCAGGGCGTTCACAAACCCCACCATGACCGGACGGGGGATGAACCGCATCAGTTTCGCCACCCCGGAGAGGCCCAGCACGATCTGGAAAATGCCGGCCAGAATCACCGTCGCCACAAGGTAATCCAGTCCGTGGGACTTCACCAGTGGGGCGATTACCAGGGCGACGGCGCCGGTGGCCGCCGAGATCATCGCCGGCCGGCCGCCGACGAAGGCGATGGTCACTGCCATCGTGAAGGACGCGAAGAGTCCGATCCTCGGGTCCACGCCGGCGATGATCGAGAAGGCGATCGCCTCAGGAATCAGCGCCAGTGCCACCACGAGGCCGCCCAAAACCTCGGTCTTGAGCCGTCGCGGGGACGTCAAGGCGCCTCGGACCGATTGCAGTTGTGCAGGCGTGGCGGCCGGGGCCGGCGCGTCGATACTGGTGGCCATCGCTGGCTCCGTTCGTGGTCAAGGAGGCCCAACGGCCGCCAGATGTCAAAGAATGTGCAGAATTCAGGGAAGGTGGGGCGCTGCGTCGCGCCGGGGTGGGGAGTTCGCCTTTTTGGGCTCACCCACGCAATGAACCCTACCCGCCGGACTCCCGCCCGCACGGCGGCCTAAAAATCTGACATATTTGTCCGACAGGTGGTCACGAAGTGGCCACCCCGTGGACGCCGATGGCACCATTCTTGGATGCTTGAGGCAACTAAAACTCCGAATACCGCCCGGGACGCGGGCACTGCCGCCGACGTCCCGGCCAATCCCGCCCTCGCCGCCGAGGCAAAGATTGCCCGCATCGCGGTGACGGTCTTCCCGGTCCTTGTGGTGGTGGCCGGGCTCGCCGGCTTCCTGCTCCCCGGTGCGTTCAAACCCCTCGCCCCCAGCGTGCCCTTCCTGCTGGGCATCATCATGTTCTGCATGGGCCTGACCCTGACGCCGCCCGATTTCGCCTCGGTGGCCAAGCGGCCCTGGGCCGTGGCCCTGGGAATCGTGGCGCACTACGTCATCATGCCGGGGGCCGGCTGGCTGATCGCCGTCGGACTCCACCTCGAGCCGGAGCTTGCGGTGGGCCTGATCCTGGTGGGCTGCGCGCCGTCGGGCACCGCCTCCAACGTGATGGCGTTCCTCGCCAAGGGCGACGTCGCCCTGTCCGTGGCCGTCGCCTCCGTGTCCACCCTGATCGCGCCGATCGTGACGCCGCTGCTGGTGCTGTTCCTGGCCGGCTCGTACCTGAACATCGACGCCGGGGGCATGGTCCAGGACATCGTCAAGACCGTCCTCCTGCCGGTCATCGCCGGCCTGCTGGCCCGCCTCTTCCTCAAGAAGCTCGTGGCCAAGGTCCTGCCCGCGCTGCCGTGGGCCTCGGCCGTCGTGATTTCCCTGATCGTCGCGATTGTGGTGGCCGGCAGCGCCAGCAAGATCGTGGCCGCGGGTGGCATCGTGTTCCTCGCCGTGGTGCTGCACAACGGCTTCGGCCTGGGCCTGGGCTACCTGGCCGGCAAGCTGGGGCGCCTGGATGACAAGGCGCGCAGGGCCCTCGCCTTCGAGGTAGGGATGCAGAATTCCGGCTTGGCCGCCACCCTCGCCACCGCGCACTTCGGCGCGCTGGCGGCGCTGCCGTCTGCGGTCTTCTCCCTGTGGCACAACGTCTCCGGCGCGATCGTGGCCGCGTGGCTGGCCCGGCGTCCCCTCCGGGAGGCCGCAACCCAGGAGGCCGCAACGCGGGACGCGGCACCGGAGGCCGCGCTGGAAGCCTAAGGGGTCCTAGCCTCGCAACTGTGCCAGCAGCCGAGTGACGGCGCGCCCGGCCAGGATCTCGGGGGTGTCCGTTCCGGCGGGGACCACCTCGTGTCCGCCCTGGACACCAGGGCTGCCGGGCCCGGCGTCGTCCGTGATGAGCACGCGGGGCGCGCCGCGGCCGGCGAGCTCTGCCATGGCACCGGAATCGTCGTCTGCCTCCGGCGCGCTGGTGTGGATCACGCCGTCGGCACCGCCGGAGAGCATGAACTGCCGCCAGTTCCCGCCCAGCAGGATGACCGACTGGTAGCCGTGCTCCGGCAGGATCCTGGCCAGCACCGTGGCGATGGCCCTGTCCCGGGGCTGCTCGAGGTCCGGTACGGCCACGGCCACCAGCTCCGTCCGGCCCCGGCGCATTCCCCGGGCGGCGCTGTTGGCCACATAGCCAAGTTCGCGGACCGCGGCGTGCACCCGGTCCTGGGTGGCCTCGCTGATCCGGGTGGTTCCGCCGGAGCGGCCGGAGAGCACATAGGAGACGGTGGTCAGGGAGACCCCGGCCGTCTGCGCGACATCGCGGATGGTGGGCTTGGATCCAGGCCGCACTGCTGACTCCCGGCTGTTTCTGCGCCGGGTCCGCGGCGGCTCGTTAATACGTTGCTTCAGGGCAGACCCCCTGTGTGAACTCTAGCCCGAAGCACCGGTTCCCGGCCCACGCCCACCAAGCAGCGCGGCGGGGTTTGCGGCGGGCAGGTCCTTGGTGAATGCCAGCGGCCCGATGGTTTCCGGGTCGGCGGAGAGATCGAACTGTGCCTCGTAACCGGTGCTCAGGTAAAGGTGTTTCGCCTCCGGCTGGCGCGGGCCGGTTGTCAGGTAGACCTTCCGGTAGCCGCGACGGCCGGCCAGCGCCTCCAGCTCGGCCAGGACAAACCGGGCCAGTCCGCGGCGGCGGTGCGCCGAATGCGTCCAGATCCGCTTGAACTCGGCGGTCTGCGGGCCGTGCCGGCGGAACGCGCCGCCGGCCACGGATTCGCCGTTCTCGCGCACAATCAGCAGGGCCCCGCCCGGCGCGGCGAATTCCTCGGCCGGGTAGCGGTTGAGTTCCTCCGCGGCGGCCCCGCGGCCAAAAAGGTTGCCGTAGCGGGTGTCGTATTCGAGCGCGAGCTCATCCAGGAGCGGACGGACCCTGGGATCGCTCATGGGCAGATTGAGGACCGTCAGCGCGGCTGTGTCCACGGGTGGGGTGTCCACGGGCGGGGTGTCCACGGGCGGGGTGTGTAGTGGGGGCGGGGTCATGACGGGTCCTTTCCGCCGGCGGCGGCCTGCGGCACCGCCCGGCCGGCGTCGGTTTGATCGTTGTTGGCCAGGCCGCTGTCGGCCGGGCCGTTGTTGGGCTTCGCCAGCAGGTTCAGGACGCGCCGAGCCAGGGCATCGTTTTCGCGGAACGGCGCGGCGTTGGTGCCGGGCCGGGCGAAGGCGCCGGCGCCCCAGCCGGAAGTACCGGGCCCGACGCCGAACAGCCGCTCGCGCCGCTCCCCCACCGGGCTGATGAGCTCGTTGTGGGCGGACACCAGGAGCCGTCCGGTCGCGTGCGTGCCGTCGGCAGTGAGGAGCTGCTGTTCGGTGCCGAGCCCGGAGGCGTGCAGCTGGCGCAGCAGCGGGTTCGCGGAGCGGGCCACCGACGGCGCCGGGAGCCGGGCCTCGATCAGGGCCGGCGCTGACACGGTGATCCCGGACTGGGCCGAGCGGGCGACGAACCGGCCCGCGTGCTCCGCGGTCTCGATCTCCAGCCCCGGGCCAATGAACTGCAGCAGCCCGGCCCGGTGGATCGCCAGCATCTCCCGCAGCCTGCGCGGCGGCGGCCCGGAATCGAC
This sequence comes from Arthrobacter sp. P4_F11, assembly GCF_056401395.1. Classification (NCBI taxonomy): domain Bacteria; kingdom Bacillati; phylum Actinomycetota; class Actinomycetes; order Micrococcales; family Micrococcaceae; genus Arthrobacter; species Arthrobacter sp. P4_F11. The sequence continues at coordinate 22,309 of NZ_JBFUJK010000007.1, read as the reverse complement.
GAAGCTGAAGAAGCCGTGCCACCAGCCCTGGACCTCCCGCTGCGACCGCGCGTTCAGCCGCTCGGACGGCACCAGCCGGCCCAGGTCCATGTAGGACTTCAGCAAGGAAGTGAACAGGGCCAGGGTTTCCGAATGGTCCGGCCCGGTGCGCAGCTCAAGGTCGCGGCCAATGTACGTTGCCACCGCCGACTGGAAGTCTGCGTGACCCGCGTAAACGCGGCCGGCGAAGGGATGGTCCAACCGTTCGAGGTCCAGGTGGAGCCCTGCGTCCGGGACGGACCCGGCGACGAGCCGCCGGCGCTCCTGGCTGTACCAGTCCGCCGCGGCGAACCGTTCGGCGAATTCCTGCCAGCCGGTCCGGACCCGTTCCGGGTAACCGGTGAACAGCTCGCGGTAGTACGCGTAACCGGCGTCCTTGGCGATCAGGGGCCACAGCTGGGCGCGGAAGTCCACCTCGCCGGGCGCATCCAGCAGCGCCGCGACGGCGTCAGCCGTGAAGAACGCCGGCTCGCCCTCCGCGTCGCCGCGCAGGGCGGACGTGATCTTGGAGTGGTAGGGCACGCCGCGGCGGGAGCCGGCCCACAGCCGCGGCTCGGCACCGGAGGGCACGTAGCGCAGGCCGCCGCCTGGCAGCTCCTCGAACCTGCCGCCGCGGCCCTCCATGAGCAGGACCAGCAGGTCCACGAAGGCCAGGCCCATGCCGGAGACAATCACGTCCTGGCCGGCGGCGAGGGGTGAGTAGTCGACGTCGGTGGTGTAGCTGGGCGCCGCGTGAAACGCGCCGTGCCGGGCGGCAAAACCGGCCCACGCCGCAGACTCCGCATCGGGCAGCGAATCCGCGTGCCCCAGGGAGGCGATTACGACGTCGGCGGGCAGCACCGCGCCGCCGGCCAGCCGGACGCGGTAGCGTTCCGGACCCTGTTCGGCTACATGCTGCACCGGCTCGACGGCGGACGCCGTGTCCCGGTGCACGGTGACGGTGGTGTCCGGTCCGAGGGCGGCGACGGAGCGGCGGAAGAACCATTCCAGGTAGACACTCTGCAGCTGCCGGGTGGGGAAGGTGGCACCGGTGAGAGCGGTCAGCTGGCGCCGGAGTTCCGCCGGCAGCTCCGGAACATCCGCGATGGACCCGTCCAGGACCCCGGCGGCCCACTTTGCCAGGCCGGGGCCGTCGACCGCGGGTCCCTCGCATTGGACGGAGGCATCCGTGAACATCGTGACGTCCGCCGCCGCGGAGTTGAGCATCAGCCCGGGATGCTGCTCGTAACGCCAGATCCTGCCGGCACCCGGGGTGTACGGCTCCACGACGTGGATCTGCAGGGCGCCGTCGAGCAGCTCCGGCCGGTTGGCGGCGAGGCGTTCCAACAGCCCGGCCGCGCGCGGGCCGCCGCCGATGAGGACCACGGACGGGGCATTCACTGGCATGACGGTCTCCTGGCTCGGGTGCGGAGCCCTCATGCTAGGCACCCGAAATGGAGCCGGTCGAGGCGCCGGTCACGGCCGTTCACCCCGCGTCACGCGGCGTAAATCGAGGCAAGAATTCGTCGTGTGACGCCGTGCGAACCTGCGTGAACGTATGCAACCTGCCGCCTTGCCGCGCGATTTCGCACGGCCCTAGATTGGCAGCCAACTACCCCCACAGCAACTGGAAGAAGCGAGGTGGCGCATGAGTTCAACAGCAACCCCGGTGGCACAGTCCGCCCCGGAGCCGGCGTCCGCCGGCATCGAATCCGCACCTGAGACCGCGGAGGTCCGGGCCGCAGGACCCGTACCCGCCGGCGAGACCGCACCGGCCGGAACGGTCGGCTCCGATTCGGTGGGCCGCAAGGCCGCCACCGACTACGCCGACTACCGGCTGGTCCCGGCCCGCCACCCGTGGCGCTGGGTGGGCACCGCCGTCGTCGCCGTGGGCGTGGCCGGCATTGCCTGGTCGCTGGCCACCAACCCGCGCTGGGAGTGGGGCGTGGTGGCGCAGTGGTTCACCGCGCAGTCGATCGTGAACGGCCTGCTGGAGACCCTGAAGCTGACGGCGATCTCCGGGGCGCTCGGCTTCATCCTGGGTTTCATCCTGGCGCTGATGCGGCTCTCGGCGTCGCCCCTGCTGGTCTCCGTCTCCTGGACGTTCTCCTGGATTTTCCGCTCCACGCCGCTGCTGGTGCAGATGCTGCTCTGGTACAACCTGGGCTACCTCTACGAGAAAATCAGCCTGGGGCTCCCCTTCACGGACGTGCGCTTCTTTGAGGCGCAGACCACCACCCTGATCAGCCAGTTCGCCGCGGCAGTCCTCGGCCTGACCCTGAACCAGGCCGCCTACTCCGCCGAGATCATCCGCGGCGGCATCCTGTCCGTGGACCAGGGCCAGCTCGAGGCCGCAACCGCCCTGGGCATTCCGGCCTGGCGGCGTTCCACCAGGATCGTCCTGCCCCAGGCCATGCGGGCCATCCTGCCCACCGCGTTCAACGAGGTGATCGGCCTGGTCAAGGGCACCTCAATCGTTTACGTCCTGGCCTATTCCGAGCTTTTCTACACCGTCCAGGTCATTTACAACCGCACCCAGCAGGTCCTGCCGCTGCTGCTCGTGGCCACGCTCTGGTACGTCGTCATCACCTCGGTCCTGAGCGTCTTCCAGTACTACATCGAGCGGCACTACTCCAAGGGCGCGGTCCGTACGCTGCCCCTGACGCCGCTGCAGAAGGCCCGCAAATTCCTCGCCGTCCATACGCCCGCCGCCCGGGAATCGAACCAGGAAAGGGGCACCCGATGAGCACCGCACTCCGTACGACCACCCAGACCCCGTCCGCGGCCGCTGCCACGGACGCCGTAACAACCCGCGGCCTCGTCGAGATCACGAAGGTCCGCAAGTCCTTCGGCGCCGCGGAAGTCCTCAAGGGCATCACGCTGACGGTCGAGCCCGGGGGTGTCGCCGTGATCGTCGGACCGTCCGGATCCGGCAAATCCACCCTCCTGCGCACCATCAACCACCTCGAAAAGGTCGACGCCGGGTTCATCGCGATCGACGGCACGCTGGTGGGCTACGAGGTCCGCGGGCGCCGGCTCCACGAGTTGCGCGAAAAGGAAATCCTGAAGCAGCGCACCGAGATCGGCATGGTGTTCCAGAACTTCAACCTCTTCCCGCACCTGACCGCGCTGGAAAACGTCACCGAGGCACCGATCGTCGCGCCGCGGGCCGGAAAACCCCGGCTCTCCAAGGCCGAGGCCCGCGACCGCGGGCTGGAACTGCTGGACCGCGTGGGCCTGAAGGACCGTGCCGGCGCCTACCCGCGCCAGCTGTCCGGCGGCCAGCAGCAGCGCGTCGCGATCGCCCGGGCGCTTGCCCTGGACCCGAAGATCCTGCTCTTCGACGAGCCCACGTCGGCCCTGGACCCGGAACTGGTCAACGAGGTCCTGGACGTCATCCGCGGGCTGGCCAAGTCCGGCACCACGCTGATCATCGTCACGCATGAGATGGGCTTCGCCCGCGACGTCGCCGACACGGTGGTGTTCATGGACCAGGGCCAGATCGTCGAGCAAGGCACCCCCCAGGAAATTTTCACCAACCCGCGCGAAGTTCGCACCCGGAGCTTCTTCTCCAAAGTCATCGAACCCGCTTTCAACATCTAAGGAACCCCATGGCAATCAGCTCCGCCCCCCGCACCGCCCGCGCGAGTACTGGTCCCCGGCGGACGCGTGCGGCGCTTCCCGCCGTCGTCCTTATCGGCACCCTGTCCGGCACCCTGGCCCTGAGTGGCTGCGCGGATCCCGGCGCCTCCGCGGCTGCCGGCGGGCAGCCGGCGACGACGGCGGCGCGCAACGGCGTCGTCTACAACACCTCGCCGGACCAGCAGCGGATCCGGGCGGATAAGGACGCCGCCCTGGCCGCGAAGGTCCCTGCGCTGATCGGCAAGGACGGCAAGCTGACCGTCGCGACGACGGCGGGCGCGATTCCGCTGTCCTTCCACGCCACGGACGACAAGACCCCGATCGGCGTGGAGGTGGACCTGGCCCAGCTGGTCGCGGACAAGCTGGGCCTGGACCTGGACGTCCAGGTGACCTCCTGGGAGAACTGGCCGTTGAAGACCCAGTCCGGTGACTTCGAGGCCGTGTTCTCCAATGTGGGCATCAACGCCGCCCGGGTGAAGCTCTTCGACTTCTCCAGCTACCGCGCCGCGTACATGGGCTTCGAGGCCAAGAAGAGCTCCGGCTACAACATCAAGGGCTCCGACGACATCTCCGGGCTGAAGATCTCGGTGGGCTCGGGCACCAACCAGGAGAAGATCCTGATCGCCTGGAACAAGGAGCTCGAGGCCAAGGGCAAGGCACCCGCGGTGCTGCAGTACTACTCCTCCGACGCCGACACCATCCTGGCCCTGTCCTCCGGCCGCACTGACCTGAACCTCGCGCCCTACCCGTCCGTCACGTACCGGGAAAACACCCGCGACGACCTCAAGGTGGTGGGCAAGGTCAACGCCGGGTGGCCGTCCGAGACCCTGGTCGCGGCCACCACGCTCAAGGGCAACGGCCTGGCCCCGGCCATCACGGACGCCCTGAACTCCGCCATCAAGGACGGCTCCTACGCCAAGGTCCTGGACCGCTGGGGACTCTCCGAGGAAGCCCTTCCCGAGTCCACGACCGTCACTGAGGCCAACTTAGGGACAGCCCCTTCAGGGAAAGCACAGACCGGGAAAACACAGTGAGGTTCCAGGTCCTCGACATCATCCCGCACTTGAAGAACCCGGTCACCGGGGAGATCGTCTCCACCGCGGACCGGCTCAACCAGGTGGTGGAGACCGCGCGCCGGGCGGAGGAGCTCGGCTACGACAGCTTCTCCATCGGGGAACGCCACGCGGGTGAGTTCATCTCCTCCTCCCCCACCACCGTGCTAGCCGCCATCGCCGCCGTGACCACCAGGATCCGGCTGCAGAGCGGCGTGACGGTGCTGTCCGTGCTGGACCCGGTGCGGGTCGCGGAAGACTACGCCACGATCGACCAGCTCAGCCGCGGCCGGCTGGAACTGGTGATCGGCAAGGGCAATGAGGTGCTGCAATACCCGTTGTTCGGCCTGGACCTGGCGGACCAGTGGGAGCTCCTCGCGGAGAAATATGCCCTGCTCCGCCGGCTTTGGACCGAGGAAAACGTCACGTGGTCCGGGAGGTTCCGGGCCGCGCTGACGGAGCCCACCACCACGACGCCGCGGCCGTTCGCCGGGGCGCCGCGGGTCTGGCATGGCTCCGCCACCAGCCTGGCCTCGGCGGCCCTCGCCGCGCAGTGGGGCGATCCGCTGTTCACGGCCAACGCGATCCAGCCGCGGGAAAACTACAAGGTGCTCATTGACCACTACCGCGAGGAATACGCACGCCACGGCCACGATCCCCGGCACCAGTACCTGAGCTCCGGATCGGGCGCGGGCGGGGTGTTCATCGCGGACACCACGCAGGAGGCCAAGCGGCAGTTCGGCCCGGTCTACGAGGCCCTCACGACCGGCCGGAACGTTCCCGGCAACAACTCCCCCTACCGGGACATCGACCACGCCGTCGCCGACGGTCCGGCTCTGGTGGGCAGCCCGGAGCAGGTGATCGACAAGATCCTCAGCTACCACGCGCTCTACGGCCACGACCTGCAGTCCATCGCGCTGCCCACCACGCTGCCCTTCGCCCAGCAGCAGGAAATTCTGGAGCGCTTCGCCCTGGAAGTCATTCCGGCCGTCCGCGCCGCCGCGCCCACCACGCTCTGGGGCGACGGCGACCCGTACGCCGGCCGGCCGGCATTCGCCGGCACTACTGAGACCGACGCCGCCGCCCGCGTCACAGCCGACCACAACCACCACGGGAGTTCACATGTCCACGCCCACTGACACCGACGGCCGTCCTGACCTTCGTCCCGACCGCCGCTCCGACCTGGAATTCGAAGCCGCCTGGGCGGACTGGCATGCCGCGCACGAACGCCACCGCGCCAGCCCCCACGGCTTCCTCGCCGTCACCCACCTGCACTGGCTCGAGTCCTCACCCGCCCGGCTGGACGGTGCGCCGGGCACCTGGAGCGTCGAGGACGACGTCGTCCGCCTGGCTTTGGGGGCAGGCGACCGCGTCCTTCGCGACGGGCAGGAACTGAACGCGGACGGCACCGGAGCTACCGTGTTCCTCGGCCCGATTCCCGAGCGCGATGGCCTGAACCTGCGGGTGGAGGATGCCGGCGCCGGCCATACCGTGATCGAGCTCGCCAAGCGCGGCGGCCGCTATGTCGTGCGGCCGCGGCATCCCCTGAACCCGCTGCTCACCGGCTACCGCGGCACCCCCGCCTACGCCCCCAGCATCGAATATGCCATTTCAGGAATATTTGTGCCGTTCGCCGAACCGCGGCCCACCACCGTGGGCGCGGCGGTCGAAGGAATCCACCACGTCTACGAAGCCCCGGGGGAAATCCGCTTCCGGCTCCGCGGCAAAGACCTGAGCCTCACCGCCTTCAACGGCCACACTCCGGGCACGCTGTCCGTGCTTTTCACGGACGCGACCTCGGGCAAGAGCACCTACGCGGCCAACCGCTCGCTCACCGTGGCCGCTCCGGGCCCCGACGGCACGGTCTGGCTCGACTTCAACCGGGCGGTGAACCTGCCGTGCGCCTACACGGACCTCGCCACGTGCCCGCTGCCGCCGGCGGAGAACCGCCTGCCGGTGCCCATCGAGGCCGGCGAACAGATCCCCTACGAACGACAGGACGCATCATGAGCAGCCATTCCGCCCAGGACGGGCCCCGCGAACACGGCCTCCTCCTGCTGGAGCTCGACGGTGCCGGCAGCCACCCGGCCGCGTGGCGGGTTTCCCGCACGGCCCCGGCAGCCGTGCTGGGCCCGGAACACCTCCGCGGCGCCGTGCTCGCCGCCGAGTCCGCCGGGTTCCACGCGGCGACGTTTTCCGATCCCGGCATGCCGGCCCCCGGGCACCCGGACGCCGCGGCCCGGCTCAACGCCCTGCAGCGCGCCGCGTTCGCCGGCCCCGTGACCCGCTCCCTCGCACTGATTCCGGAAGTGGACACCGCCTACACCGAGCCCTTCCACATCTCCACCCAGCTCGCCAGCCTCGACTACGTCTCGGGGGGACGGGCCGGCTGGCTGGTAGCCGCTTCATCAAGCGCGGCCGATGCCGCCGCCGTCGGACGCGACACCGTGCGCGGGGACCGGCTCTCCCGCGAGGCCGCCGATTCGATCGAGGTCAGCCGCAGGCTCTGGGACTCCTGGGAGGACAACGCCGTGATCCGCGACGTCCCCACCGGGCGCTACCTCGACGTCGACAAGCTGCATTACATCGACGTCGAAAACGGCAGCTATTCCGTCAAGGGTCCGTCGATCATTCCACGGCCGCCCCAGGGCCAGCTGCCCGTACTGGCCCCGGCCGGGCTCCTCACCGCGGAGGCCGTCGCGGCCGGGGCAGCCGACGCGCTCCTGGTCTCGGCCCCGACGCCCGGGCTCCTGGCCGCCGAGCTCGCGGCGACGCGCGCAGGACTCGCCGCCGGCGGCGACGGGCCTGCGCTGATCGCCGAGCTCGACGTCGTGCTGGACTCCCGCGGCCAGCCCGCCGCTGAGCGGCTGGCCGGACTGAACGGCCACACCCCGTGGCAGAGCCCGCGCGCACAGTTCATCGGCTCGGCGGCCGGGCTTACCGATCTGCTCACCGAGGTGCTGGCCTGGGCCGAAGGGGTCCGCCTGCACCCCGCCGTGCTGGACACGGATCTTGAGGAACTGACGCGGCTGGTGCTGCCCGAACTGCGCCGGCGCGGGGTCCTCGCCCCCACCAGCCCGGACGCCACATTCCGCGATCAGCTGGGGCTGGCACGGCCAGCCAGCCGCTACGCCGCCGCATCCAGCGCCCCCGGCGCGGAAAACTAAGGAGCCCACCATGAGCCACAGCACCCACCCCGCCGCTGAATTCACCGCGTCCGGGTTCATCCCCTCGGGTCAGCTCCAGCTGGGCGTGTTCTTCCAGGGCGTCAACTCCGGAACCGTCTGGAAGTCAGCCGAATCCGGCTCCCAGACCGACTTCGAATCGTTCCGGCGCATCGCCCAAACCGCCGAGCGCGGCCTGTTCGCGGCGTTCTTCCTCGGCGAAGGCCTGCGGCTGCGCGAGCACCTTGGCCGCCCGCACGCGCTCGACGTCGCCGGCCGTCCCGACGCGCAGACCGCCCTCGCCGCCCTCGCCGCGGTGACCACCAAGATCGGGCTCGTCGCAACCCAGAACACCACGTACAACGACCCCGCAGACCTGGCGCACCGGCTCTCCACGCTGGACCTGCTGTCCGGCGGCCGCGCGGCCTGGAACATCGTCACCACGGACAACGCCTGGACCGGCGCCAACTTCCGCCGCGGCGGCTACCTGGACCACGCAGACCGGTACACCCACGCCGAGGCCTTCGTGGAAACCGCCAAGCGGATCTGGGACGCGTGGGACGACGGCGCCGTCGCGGGCTCAGCCTCCGCCGAGCGGTGGTCGGCGGAGGGCGCGGTCCGGCGGGTGCGCCACACCGGCCGGCACTACACCGTCGACGTCACCCCGCGGCTGCCGCGCAGCGCCCAGTACCGGCCGGTGCTGTTCCAGGCCGGGGATTCGCCCGAGGGCAGGGACTTCGCCGCCCGGCAGGCGGACGTCATCTTTTCCGCGCACCCGCAGCTCGATGACGCCCTGGAGTTCCGCCGCGACATCGTGGAGCGCACCCTCCGGGCCGGCCGCGGCGCCCAGGACGTGAAGATCATGCCCGCCAGCGAGTTCATCCTCGCCGCCACGCCGCGGGAGGCCCTCGAGAAGAAGGCCTGGGTCCGCAGTCTGCAGATCGGCCCGCAGCAGGCCATCGCGTACCTCGAACAGTTCTGGGGCCGGGAGCTGCAGGGCTACGATCCCGACGGCCCGCTGCCGGACATCGACCCCGTGGTGGAAGAAACCTCCGAAACGCGCGGCAGCGGCTTCCACGGCGCCAAGGCACGCCAGCTGGCCGACCAGTGGCGGGCCGAGGCCAAGGAGAAGGGCCTGTCCATCCGCCAATTCGTCTCGGCCAAGACCAGCCGGGGCGACTCCACCTTCACCGGCTCGTACACCGAGGTCGCGGACCGGCTCAGCGAGTATGCCCGGACCGGCGCCGTCGACGGCTTCAACATCTCGCCGTGGCTCATCCCGTCCGGCCTCGACGACATCGTCAACCACCTCGTGCCGGAACTGCAGCAGCGCGGTGTGTACCCCACGGAGTACGCGGGCAGCACGCTGCGGGAGAACCTCGGCCTGGCCACCCCGGCCCGCACAGGCGCCAGCGTCGAGGCGGCCTCCGTCACGGCACAGGCCTAGACGATCTCCGCTGGGTCACCACGCAGCCATAACGAATCCCCGCCGGAGACGTTCCCGGCGGGGATTCGTTGGCTTTCGGTACCGTTCATTCAACCAACGCGGGCGGGCTACTTCTTCGGCAGGCCCGCCGGGTTCAGCTCCGACTTCGCGACGGCTTCCGCGGACAACCCCCAGCGGTCCAGGATCTTGGCGTAGCTTCCGTCCTGGATCAGGTGGTTCAGTCCGGCCTGGGCCGCTGCGGCAAACCCGTTGTCCTTCTTCGTGGTGACGGCGATGCTGGCCTTCAGCGGCCAGCCGCCGTCGACCAGGCCCACGAGCTTAGTCTTGGCGTCGGAGGCCGCCTTGTAGGCCGCCGTGGCGTTGGGGCCGAACGTGACGTCCGCCCGTCCGGACTGGATGGCGAGCTGGGAGGCGGAGTCGTCGTCGTAATACTGGAACTCCACGGGCTTGAGGCCGTTTTTCTTGTTCTCCTCATCCCAGCGCAGCAGGATTGCCTCCTGGTTGGTGCCGGAACCGACGATCACGCGCTTGCCGGCGACGTCCGGGGCCGATTCGACCTTGGTGACGCTGCTGTCCGCCTTGGCATAGAAGCCGAGCTTGTCTTCACGGTAGCTGGCGAAGTCGAACTTGAGCTTGCGCTCCTCCGTGACGGTGACATTGGACAGCACAGCCTCGTACTTGCCGGAGTCGACGCCGAGCGGCCAGTCGGCCCAGGCCGTCGGGACAATGTCTGCCTCCAGGCCCAGGGACTCGGCCAGAGCGACGGCGATATCCACCTCGTTGCCCACCGGGGTCTTGTTGTCGGTGGCGTAAACGGCCAGCGGTGCCGCAAACGGGCTCACCGCCACCGTCAGCTTCCCGTCCTTCTTAACGGCTTCCGGGACGAGCGCGGCGGCCGCGGCATCCACCGTGGCCTTGACGCGGTCCTGCTGCGGCGAGAGGTTGAACTGCTTCACCCCGGTGGACGACGACGGCGCCGCCGACGGGCCGCCGGCAGCAGCGGCGCCGGGATCGGAGCAGGCCGCCAGACCCAGGACAGTGGTGGCCGCCAACGCGACCGCGGCGCCTGATTTAAACGAAAGACTGGACATGTTCTCCCCTTGAGAGTGGACTGAAATGGTGCTGGTGCCAGCAACTATCCGGGGCCCGGGAGAGCCGGTCAAAGCGCCGTGAAACCGGGTGAAACCAAGGGATACAGGCGGTAATACCCGTTCATCCGGCGTCCGCGGACGCTGCCTGCGGACGCCCTGTGTTACCGAAGATTGCCCTGCGTGACGCGACGGGACGGAATTGTTCACGGCAGGCCGCAACTGGCCTAGCCTGCATAGAAGACCTGCAAGGTGACAGCACGACACAGGAGGGGTGAACTTGTCAGTGAGCACGCACCAGCAAACGCACCGGACCACGCACCGGCTCGGCATCAACGCCCCGGCGGACCTTGTCTTCAGCATGCTGCGCGACGCCTCACACTGGCCCTACCTCGAGGGCCTGACGGTGTACTCGGAGCGCGTCAGCGGCGACGACGCCGGCCACGAGCTGCGCACCTCCGTGGTGTCCAACGGCTCACTCAGTTCAAGCCACTGCTGGCGCGTCTTTGACACCGCCAGCCACCGCGCCCAGTTCCACCAGCTGGACCTCGAGCCCCCGTTCCGGGAGCTCGGCGGCGACTGGGAGATCCGGCCGGCGGACGGGCTCTCCGTGGTCACGCTGAACCACGAGTTCGAGGTCGACGACGAGCACCTCACCGAGCGGATCCGTTCGATCATCGAGGACTACAGCCGGCGTGAACTGGAGGCGCTGCGGATCAGCTGCGAACGGTTGTCCGTCCTCCTGCAGCACCACGCCCCGCAGGCGCACCCCACCCCACATCTCACGGCGCAGTCCACCCCGCACCCCACAGCACAGGAGGCCTAAATGTCAGACGCCAGGTTCACGACGGAACGGGACAGCTTCGGCCGGCTTCTCGCGGACCGCGAAGTCTGGCGGCAGGCCTCCACCATCCCGGCGGCCGGCGAACTGACCGCCCGTTGGCTGGAGGGCAACAGCCAATACCAGCCGGGCGTCTTCGCGCCCGGGTTCGACGAGGAGACCGCGGCCATCGCCGGAGAGCTCGCCCGGCTGAACCGCAACGGGCTCTTCACCAAGGAATCGCAGCCGGGCGTTCAGGCCGGGGGCCTCGCCCAGCGCGCCTACGTGACGGCCTTCTGCGGCCCGGAGGCGGCGACGGCACTCCTGGCCCTGTCCGCACGGACCGGCCTGGTGACGGTCGTCCACGACCCCGGTGAGGCGAGCAGCGTCTCCATCCCGGTGACCGTACAGGACGACGACGTCGCGACCTTGCTCGGCAGCAGCGAGGGGCCCGTTGGGGAGGACCAGCTCAGGGACTGGGCAGCCGAGACCAACGAGACCTTGGCCCTGGTCCTGGCGGATGCCTGGTACGTGGAAATCTTCGATCCCGTCTGGGGCCGGAACGATGTCCTGTTGGCCGCCGTACTCGAGGCGCTGCAGGCCCCTTAGCCGGCGGGAACGCGCGCCGCGCAGCCGGCGGCGACCCGGTTCCCGGTAAATTCACATATCGGTCGCATCCCACCCGATGCTCGCGGCCTCGTCCAGGGTGCGCGCCTCGAAATGCTCCAGCATGTCCTTCATTGCCTCGAGGCCCTGCTTGAACAGGGCAGAATCCCGCCACTGTTCAATCTGTTCCAGGGACTCCCACGGGCCGGTGCTGATGAACCTGTTCTTGACGTCGCGATCGTGCATCAGCACGGCTTTGGCGTTGGGAAAGTCTTCCTTCGTCTTCCTGGCCAGATCCCGCCAGGCCTGCACAAAATCGTTCTCGCGGCCAGGATGCACCAGCCAGATTCCGAGCGTATAAACAGACACGTCGATCGCCTCCATTGTCCGTACGGGTTGATACGCCGATTATGTTCCTGTCCTCCGGCCGGCGGTAGTCCCGGACCGCCCGGAGCCCGGTTGTGGCGGCAAATGAACCGTTGTAAGGGTGCAGTGGAAGGCCTAGCATGTGGGCAGACCCCCACTCTGGGGCCAGCCTCGGACCTTCCATCGTTGGGAGCGGGCACACGTTCGGATGCCGATGTCCTGGGCGAACACAGGATAGGAAAAACGATGAGCAAATATCTGTTCGAAGCGAACTACGTCGGCGACGGAATCAAGGGACTCATGCGTGAGGGCGGCACCAAACGGCGTGATGCCGTTGTCGAAGCCCTCAAATCGGTGGACGGCTCGCTGGAAAGCTTCTACTACGCCTTCGGGGAGACCGACGTTGTCGGAGTCTTCGATATCCCCGACCAGGCCGACGCCGTCGCCCTGTCACTGATGATCAATTCCACCGGCGCCGTGAACCTGCACATGAAACCGCTCATGTCAGCAGAGGATCTCGACGCGGCAGCCAAGAAGACGCCGTCGTACCGGGCCCCGGGGCAATAGCCCACGCGGTTCCCGGCATGCCGGTGCGGGGCCAGTCCCCCGGGCTGGCCCCGCACCGGCAGCGCCGGATGTTTTAGCGCAGCCGCGCTAACTGCCTGGCGGTCGCGCTACTTGGCGCCGTTGTATTCCTCGTCGGTCACGAGGTCACCCCACTCGGACTCCGCGCCCTCTGCTGGCGCTTCCCACATCGCGAGGTGGTGCGCTGCGTCCTAGTTCAGGGTCGCGGTGTCGATCACGAAGCGGTAGCGGACGTCGGAGGCCAGGACGCGCTCGTAGGCGTCGTTGATCTTCGCGGCCGGGATGACCTCGATTTCGGCGCCCAGGCCGTGCTCGGCGCAGAAGTTGAGCATTTCCTGAGTTTCACGGATGCCGCCGATCATCGAGCCGGCGAAGGAACGGCGGCCCATGATCAGGGCGAACGCGTTCACCGGGAGCGGTTCCGCGGGGGCGCCGACGTTGACCAGTGCGCCGTCGAGGGTCAGCAGCTGCAGGTAGGAGCTGATGTCGATCGCGGCACTGACCGTGTTGATGATCAGGTCAAAAGTGCCGGCAAGGTCCGTGAAAGTGTTCTCGTCGCTCGTGGCGTAGTAGTGGTCCGCGCCCAGCTTCAGCCCGTCTTCCTGCTTCTTCAGCGACTGCGACAGGACCGTGACCTCGGCGCCCATGGCGTGGGCGATCTTGACTGCCATGTGGCCCAGTCCGCCGAGGCCGACGATCGCGACCTTTTTACCGGGACCCGCGCCCCAGTGGTTCAGCGGCGAGTAGGTGGTGATGCCGGCGCACAGCAGCGGCGCGGCGACGTCGAGCTCGATGCCCTCGGGAATGGTGACCACGAAATCTTCGGTCACAACGACGTGGGTGGAGTAGCCGCCCTGGGTGATGGTGCCGTCTCGGTCGACGGCGCCATAGGTGCCGGTGTTCCCGGCGAGGCAGTACTGCTCCTCGCCGGCCTGGCAGTTGACGCACTCGCCGCACGAATTGACCATGCAGCCGACGCCGACCCGGTCACCGACGGCGTGCTTGGTCACGGCCGTTCCCACCTCGGTGACAATGCCGGCAATTTCATGGCCGGGAACCAGCGGATAGGTCTGCGGGCCCCAGTCGCCGCGGACAGTGTGGATATCGGAATGGCAGATCCCGGCGTACTTGATCTCGATCAGGACATCGTGGGGTCCCACGTCGCGGCGCTCGATGGTGGTGAGGGCGAGCGGCCCGGTCGCGGACGGTGATGCGTAAGCGTTGACAGTAAGCAATGAATCTCCTGCTTGTTGATCGTTGGGGGTTGTTCAACGGAACACCATCCATCAAACCCGGTAACGCAGCCGTGAGGGAGTCCCTGCTGATAGGGGTACTGGCAGGGCCTCCCTCAGAGAGCCCAAAGGCCTAACGTTGATGGCATGGACAATCGAGAGGCGACCCGCGAGTTCCTTGCCTCGCGCCGGGCCAAGATCACCCCCGAAGAGTCGGGATTGCCGATCTACGGCGCGAAACGCCGGGTCCCCGGACTCCGCCGCGGGGAAGTCGCCATGCTGGCCGGCGTCAGCGTCGAGTACTACACGAGGCTGGAGCGGGGAAACCTGTCCGGCGTTTCGGAGGGAGTTCTGGACGCTGTGGCCAGGGCCCTCCAACTCGACGACGCCGAACGGGCCCACCTCTTCGATCTGGCCCGGGCAGCGGCCCCGGGCAGCCGGACCCGCCGTCGTCCCCGTCCCGCGGAGTCCGTCCGGCGCAGCGTTCAGCTGACGCTGAACGCCATCGCCAACGCGCCCGCCTTTGTGCGGAACGGACGCATGGACATCCTTGCGGCCAACCCGCTGGGCCTTGCCCTGTATTCGGACATGTACGCGGGTCCGGCCCGCCCGGCCAACCATGCCCGGTTCATCTTCCTGGACGCGCGATCGCGCAGCTTCTACCCGGGCTGGGACCGTGCGGCGAGCGACACCGTCGCGATCCTGCGCACCGAGGCCGGCCGGGATCCCTACGACCGCGGGCTGACCGACCTGATCGGGGAACTCTCGACGCGGAGCGAGGAATTCCGCACCCTGTGGGCGGCGCATAACGTGCGCCAGCACTACACCGGGCTCAAACACTTGCACCACCCTGTGGTCGGGGATCTCCACCTGATGTACGAGGCAATGGACGTCTCCGCCGACGCCGGGCTGTCCCTGCTGGTCTACAACGCCGAGCCCGGCTCCGCGTCGGAAGATGCGCTGCGGCTGCTGGCCAGCTGGGCCGCGACCAACCAGCAAGCCAAGGAGGCCGGGGCGGCTTTTACTGTGGACAAGACCTGACCGGGGCAGCCGGCACTCTCACGCCAGGGCGGATATGCCGTCCGTGTATCCACCGGACTGGCCGCTGGAGGTAAAGTTGCTCAGCCAGGCCGTGGCCTTGTCCCGGGAAGTGAAGAATTCGTGGGGGTAGCGGGTGTGCCGGCTCATGGCCGCCGCGATCACACGATCCACGGTGCTGGATCCAAGCACGGCAATCGCCAGAACCCCTGTTGTCTGCGCGAACTCGTACCTGGCGGCCGCGCTGATCTCAACGTCCGTCATTTCGGAGAGCATCGGCATCGGTATTCCGCCGCTGATCTGCGCTACGGCCAGCATCGCGTCCCTGGCATCGTCGACATCAACAAACGTGCCCGGCTGCCAGACGGATGTGATGATGCCCGCACTGATGCTCAGCACGTTCTTTCCGTCAGCAGCTGCTATATGTCCTGGCATCATCGAGACCATTGTAGGGCCGGTCCTGACAAGCCACGGGTTTGGGACCCGGTGCGCGTGGCGGACCGCAGACCATGGCTGCACTCCGCGTCGCCGACCGGCCACGGACATGCCCCATGCGGCCTGCAGCCCGTACCGGTATTCAGCAAAGGCATTGCCTTCGCCATGGCCCGCAGGCATACTCGTGCCTGCGGGAGGACGTCCCCGCGTCCCCCACAGACGGCCCGCGATGCACACGCGAACGGATGAGCGCCATGGCTGATATGACCAACCTCGAGCAACAGCAGGTGGACCGGGCGAACGCTTCCGGCCTCAAACCCGTCGTCTTCGTCCACGGACTATGGCTCCTGTCCAGCAGTTGGGACCGGTGGCGGGCCCTCTATGAGGAGAACGGCTACACCACGCTCGCCCCCACGTGGCCCGATGATCCCGAAAGCGTCGATGAGGCCAGACGCAGCCCGGAGGTCTTTGCCAAGAAGATGGTCAGGCAAGTCACGGAGCACTACCTCGACGCGATTGGCCAGCTCACCATCAAGCCCGCTGTCGTGGGGCATTCCTTCGGCGGACTCATCGCCCAGAGGATCGCCGGAACCGGAGCCTCCGCAGTCACGGTGGCGATCGACCCCGCACCGTTCCGGGGAGTCCTGCCGCTGCCGGCCTCAGCCCTAAAGTCAGCAGCGCCTGTGATCGCGAATCCCGCCAACGCCAAGCGTGCAGTGTCTCTGACTTTTGACGAATTCCGTTTCGGCTGGGCCAATGCCGTGGACGAGGACGAAGCCCGCCAATTGTTTGACACCTTTCATGTCGCGGCCTCTGGCGTGCCTCTGTTCCAGGCTGCAACCGCAAACCTCAACCCGTTCACCGAGGCCAAGGTCGACACGAAGAATCCGGATCGGGGGCCGTTGCTGATCATCTCCGGGGAGAAAGACCACACCGTGCCGTGGGCCATCGCCAATGCGTCCTACAAGCGTCAAAAAGGAAATTCGGCGCACACGGCAATCAAGGAGCTGCAGGACCGCGGCCACTCTCTCACGATCGATCACGGCTGGCCTGAAGTCGCCCAAACCGCCCTGGACTTCATCAAAGAGTTCGGCTGAGTACTACCGGCCAGAGTCAGCGTGTCCGGCAGTGGACATGCCCCCTTTTCAGGAATGGACTTGTCCCCCGGCGCGGCTCAGGGATGGACATAGTGGGCATATGTCCATCCCTGGGCGCCGGAGGAGGGCATGTCCCGCGGAGGGGTGCCGGAACCGGCCCGGCCGTCACAGCATCCGGCGGTCAGGACTCCAGGACCAGCAGCTGGGCCTTGTCCGCGTCCCAGCCCACCCACAGCTCCTCATCCGGCCGGATCCGGGCGACACTGTCGGAGCTCAGCTCACGGAGCTGGAGGTCGTGGCCGCCGGCCGTGAGGCGGTGGCGGACCGTGGCGCCAAGATTCGTGGAGGACACCAGGGTCGCGGCGCATCCGTTGCCCGCCGCGGCCCGTGTCCTGAATTTGAGGTGCTCCGGGCGGATGGAGACGGCGTAGTTCTCACCGCTTGCCCCGCGGTCCCGGACCTTTGCCATACCCAGTCCGCCGAGGTCCACCACGGCTTCCTCGCCGTTGCGCTCCACGATGGTGCACGGGATGAGGTTGGTGTCGCCCAGGAAGCTGGCCACCCAGTCGGTCATGGGGTGGTTGTACACCTCCTCCGGCGGGCCGGACTGCACGATCTTCCCGTCCCGCATCACCACGATCCGGTCCGACATGGCCATGGCCTCGTCCTGGTCGTGTGTCACGAACAGCACGGAGATGCCCAGGCCCTTCTGCAGGGTCTTGATCTCCTCCTGCATCTGCTCGCGAAGGCGCTTGTCCAGGGCTGCCATCGGCTCATCCAGCAGCAGGGCCGCCGGGTTGAAGACCAGTGCCCGGGCCAGCGCCACCCGCTGCTGCTGTCCGCCGGAGAGCTGGCGCGGCTTGCGCCCGCCCATCTTGCCCAGTCCCACACGGTCGAGAGCTTCCTCGGCGCGCTGGCGGCGTTCCGCGCGCGGCACCTTCCTCATGCGCAGAGCAAACTCCACGTTTTCCAGCGCGCTCATGTGCGGGAACAGGGCGTAGTTCTGAAACACCACACCGAGATTGCGGTCCCGCGGCGGCAGCGTGTCCACGGGTTTGCCGTCAATGAGGATGGCTCCGGCGGTGTGTTCTTCAAATCCCGCCACCATCATCATGGTGGTCGTCTTGCCGGAGCCGCTGGGGCCCAGGAGGGTCACGAACTCCCCCGGCTGGACTGTCAGGTCCAGTTCGTCCACGGCAACGACGTCGCCGTAGTGCTTGCTGACCTGGCGGAGCTCAATGGCGCCCTGGGCGGCCCTGCCCGTGCCGGGAAGGGGCCCCGCGGAAATCACTGATGCGGTCATCGACTTTCCTTACGTTTGTGCGGACACGGCCAGCGGCAGCATCCGGGTTGAAGAGCGGCGCTTGAGGACAAACAAGACCTGGAGCAGCAGCCCGATGGTGGCGACGCTGACCAGCAGGGCGGAGGACACCGCGATCTTCGGGGTCAGGTTGAACTGGATATCCGTGAACATCTTCACCGGCAAGGTGGTGGCCCCCGGGGACTGCATGAACAGGGACATCACCGTCTCATCGATGGAGACCGAGAACGCGAAGAGCGCCCCGGAGATCAGGCCGGGCAGGATGATGGGCAGATACACGTGCCGCAGGACGGAGAGCGGTCCGGCCCCGAGGCTCTGCGCCGACCGGACCAGGGCCGGGTTGAGCCCGGCGAGGCTGGCGCGGGTGGTCAGGTACACATAGGGGGTCGCGATCACGGCGTGCGCCAGGCCGATGGGGACAATGCTGCCCACCATGCCGATCGAGATGAAGAACTGGTAGAACGCCAGCGCCAGCACCACGGTCGGCACGATCATCGGCGCGAGAATCAGACCCACCACGGCGGGCTGGCCGGGAAACTTGCGCCCGTGCAGGCCGATCGCCGCGGTGGCGCCCAGCAGCACGCCGATCACGACGGCGATCGCCGCCGACTGCAGGCTGGCCGTCAGTGCGGAGGTCCAGGCCCGGTCGGCGAAGAATCCGGCTACGGCGGCGAAGGAGATTCCCTCCGGCGGGAAGGTGATGTAGCGGCTGTCGTTCAGCGCGACCGGCACCACAATCGCCGTCGGAATGACGAGGAACAGGAAGGCCGGGATGGAAAGGAGCGCCAGCATCCGGTGCTGCGGATTAGTTGTCTTCATGGTGGCCTCCTGCCTTGAGGACGCGCTGGTAGACGGCCACGAGGATACTGACCATGACCGTCAGGATGACGGCCAGCGCAGCGGCCCCGGAGAAGTCAGTCAGCTGTCGGGCGTAGTAGTCGATCTGGTTGGCGATCATCATGTCGCCGGGCCCGCCCATCACCACCGGGGTGATGAAGAAGCCTGTGCTGATGATGAAGACCAGCAGCCCGGCCGCGGAAATGCCGGGCATGCTCAGCGGCAGCGTGATCGTGCGGAAGACGGATCCTTCCCGCGCGCCAAGCGAGCGGGCCGCGAGCCCCAGCCGGTCATCGATCGATGTCAGCGAGGAGAAGATCGGGAACACCGCATACGGCAGGAGGCAGTGCACCATGCCGACGATCACGGCGAACCGGTTGTGCAGCAACGGGATCGGCGCACCGGTCAGCCCGATTCCCTGCAGGAAGGCGTTCACAATGCCGTTGTCCTGCAGCAGGACGGCCCAGGCGAAGTTCTTCACCAGGATGCCGGTCCAGAACGGCAGGAGTACGACGGCGAACAGGATCACCCGGGTGACGTTGCCGGCCCGCCACAGCACCATGGCGATGATGTAGCCCAGCACCACGGTGACAATGGTGCTGGCCAGGCTGATGGTCAGGGTGTTGACCAGGGCGCGCACCACCAGCGGGTCCTCAAGGACCCGCTGGTAGGCGTTGTCGGCAAAGCTTGCGCCGACCAGTTTGCCCAGCGGCGTCAGGAACAGCACGACGTCGAAGGCAAGGATCGGAGCCAGCAGCAGCCACCAGCCGCTGCGCCGCCGTCGTGGTGGTGCCTCGGCGGAGGCAGGCGCACCGCGGCCCCGCGGCCGGGGCCGCTCGAGAGTTGCGTTGCTCATGTCAGCTGGCCTGCCAGAGCTTGAACTGCTGCTCGGTCTTCTTCAGGTTCTGCGACCACCACTTGTCGTCGCGGACCAGGATCTTGTCCGCGAGCCGGGGGCTGGTGGGAAGCGTGTCGGCGATTTCCTTCGGCAGCTTGGACAGCGCCGGGGTGTTGGCCAGGGTCAGGTTGGTGACCTTGTCGAACGCCGCGCCGGCCTCGGCGTCGTTGGACATGAAGTTCATCAGCTTGAAGGCCGCTTCCTTGTTCTTGGCGCCCTTCGGAACCACGAAGTAGTCGCCGGCAAGGACGGCGTTTTCGGCGGAGAAGTTCAGTTTCGCGCCGTCGTTGCGGGCTGCGTTAATGCGGTTGTTGAAGCTGGTGGAGAGTGAGACCTCGCCGGAGGTGAGCTGCTGGATGGGCTCCTGGTTGGCGGCGTGGTACAGCAGCCGGTCCTTTCCCGGGTGCTGGCCCAGAACCCTCAGGGCCCGGTCGACGTCGAGCGGGTAGATCTTGTCGAAGGGGACACCGTCGGCCAGCAGCGCGGCTTCCAGGACGGAGCTGTCGGAGAGCTGGTTGTACACCGAGCGCTTGGTGTTGTACTTGCCCTGGTCGAAGAATTGGGCCCAGTCTTTCGGGGCCTGCGCGTCGGAAATGACCTTCTGGTCCCACGCCATGACAAACAGGAAGCTCAGGTACTTGATGCCGTATTCAGCCTTCGCGTATCCGGGCAGGCCCTTGTCGCTGATGATGTTGTAGTCGAACTTCTCTAACAGTCCCTCGGCCACGGCCACCTCATACTCCGGCGCCGTGATTTCCACGAGGTCCCACTGCACGTCGCCGGACTGGACCTGGGCCTTCAGCGCGGCCAGGGAGGTGTTGGCCAGCAGCGTCGTCTGGATCCCCGACTGCTTGGAGAACGGGTCCAGGATTGTCTGGGTCAGCTGGTCGTTGTACGAGCCACCATAGGACGTGACGGTCACTGTCTTGTTGGCAGCGGCACTTTCGGCGGGCTTCGCCGCGCAGCCGGAGAGCGCCAGACCCGCAAATGGCGTCAGCGCTGCCGCTTTGAGGAGCTGCCTGCGGTCAAAGGGAGTGGAACGGAATGCTGTCATGGGGGAAGTGCCTCTCATGGACGCGGGCACGCCAAAAGAGGGCGTGCAGGATTGCGGGCGTAGCGGGGTGCGGTGCGTGTGATTGCGTGTGGCGCAGTGAAGGAGAAGAAGTGAAGAGAGAAGGAGAAGTGACAGCCGCGGTTCGCGCGCGCCATCCATTCCACCTGGAGATCTCGAGTCCGCCTTCCGGCGGCTTTTCGGTTTCGCAACTGTAACTGTGAAGTTGCTCACTAGTCAACAGTTGTATTGCTTTAAGAAACTCCGGAATTTGAACTGGGGACACTCCCCCGGCCGCCGGTTTATGCGGGGCCCGATTTGCACAGCAAATTCACAGCGGGGCACTATCGCGGATACAGCGGGACGACCGACAATGGTTCGACCTGATAGGAGTATTTGCCGGGCGATGGTGGCCGCGACTTACTGGAGCGTCAGTGGCGAGCGTCCTGACCGATCGAGCCGGAGCAAGCGAACTTGTACCGACTAGTGATGGGCTCCCGGCATGATCACTCTCCGCAAGCACGTACTTCCCTCGCTCCTCGCCCTGGTCCTGCTCTCGACGTCGGCCTGTACCTCCGGGGTCGCGGCTGGCATCCCGTCGGCCGGCATTCCGTCCGGTGGCACACCATCTGGCACACCCTCAGGTGGCGCCACGGGCAAATCCGGCGGCGGCACGAGCCAATCCGCCGCACCCGAGTCCGCCACTCCGAGTGCTGCGGTCCCGCAGCTGACCCCGGCGAGCACGGTGGATGCGCGCGCCGTGCTGGCGGCGTTCAAGTCCCGGGACATGTCGGGGCACCTGCAGGCGCTGCAGCGGGTGGCGGATGCCAACGGCGGGAACCGGGCCTCGGGGACCTCCGGGTATGAGGAGTCGGCCCGCTATGTCGAGGAACAGCTGCGTGCCGCGGGGTACTCGCCGGTGCGGCAGAGCTTCACGTTCAAAGAGGACGGCCGGCGCGGCAAGACGGTGGAGTCCTTTAACATCCTGGCCGACACCGCAGGGGACGCCGGGAACACGGTGGTGGTGGGCGGGCACCTGGACTCCGTGCGGGAGGGGCCCGGGATCAACGACAACGGCAGCGGGGTCGCGGCGGTCCTGGAGACCGCGCGGTGGATGAAGGAGGCCGGGATCACGCCGGCGAACCGGGTCCGGTTTGCGTTCTGGGGCGGCGAGGAGGACGGCCTGTACGGGTCCCAGCATTACGTTGACGAGCTGAGCGCGGCCGAAGTCCGCCGGACGGCGCTTTACCTGAATGTGGACATGGCAGCCTCGCCGAACGGGGTGCGGTCCTTTCACGACGGCGACGGATCGGATTTCGGGGAGGCCGGGCCGATGGGCTCCCAGGAGATTGAGGAGGTCTTTTTCCGGTTCTTCGAAAGCAACTCGCTGCCGGCGGAAACAACGCCCTTTGTCGACGGCGACTCCGATTACGAACCGTTCCTCATGGCCGGCATTCCCGGCGGCGGGCTGTTCACCGGCGATGAGAAGTCAAAGACCAAAGCCCAGGTGCAGGCCTACGGCGGGGTGGCCGGCAAGGACCTCGATCCCTGCTACCACGAGGCCTGCGACACGATCGCCAACACCAACCCGGAACTGCTCAGGAACTGCTCA
>NZ_JBFUJK010000006.1:0-233970 GCF_056401395.1 Arthrobacter sp. P4_F11 | reverse complement strand
CCGAGCGGCACGTCAGCCTGCGCCCGGCCCCCGACACCATGTGCCATCTGACCGCCCTGCTGCCCGTCGCCCAAGGCGTCGCCGTCTACAAGGCGCTGAGCGGGCACGCCGACACCCTCCGCGCCGCCGCGGACCCGAGGGGCCGCGGGCAGCTCATGGCCGATGCCCTGGTCGAACGCACCACCGGAACCCCGGGCGGGATCAGCGGGGTCGAGATCCAGCTCGTCATCACCGACCGCACCCTCTTCCAGGCCGGCGCCGAACCCGCCCGGCTGCCCGGCTACGGCACCGTCCCCGCCGCCTGGGCCCGGGAACGCATCGGCGCCGGGACGAACGCCAAGGACCGGGACTTCAAGACCTGGCTCCGGCGCCTCTACACCCACCCCGGCACCGGCGAGCTCGTGGGGATGGACTCCCGGGCCCGGCTCTTCCCGCCCGGGCACCGCCGCTTCATCCAAACCAGAGACGACACGTGCCGCACCCCCTACTGCGACGCGCCCATCCGCCACCTGGACCACATCATTCCCTGGCACACCGGCGGCCCGACCACCACGGACAACGCCGCCGGACTCTGCGAAGCCTGCAACCACACCAAAGAAACCCCCGGCTGGAAAGCCCGCCCCAGCCCTGAAGCCGCACCCGGATCCGCCTCGAGCATCGGCGCGAGGCACACCATCGAAGTCACCACCCCCACCGGCCACACGTACCGTTCCACGGCGCCGCCCCTGCCCGGATCGCGTGCCGGCGAGGCGAGCGTGGATTCCCGCCGCCGGCGCCGTGATGAGCGCCACCACGCGAAGACGCTCAAGCGTATACGGCCCTCAGGCTCACTGGCGGCTTGAGCGGGGAACGGGCCACAAGCATGCCCGAGCTGCACGCTCGAAAAAGCCGCCCGCCGATCGAAACGATCAGCGGGCGGCTTCAGGGCAACTCGACTTTGGGGCAACTCTTCGGCGGGCTTTAGCGCGCGCCGATCTCCTCCGGCTCGGGCTCGCTGTCGGCCGAGGCTGAGGCCGAAGCCGCGGGCCGGAGCTTGGCGCCCTCGACGTCGACGTCCGGCAGGATCCGGTCCAGCCAGCGGGGCAGCCACCACGCCTTGTCGCCGAGCAGGTACATCACGGCCGGCACGATCGTCATGCGGACCACAAACGCGTCCACCAGGACACCGAAGGCCATCGCGAAGCCCAGCGGCCGGACCATATTCAGGTGGGAGAAGATGAAGCCGGCGAACACGCTGACCATGATGATGGCGGCGGCGGTGACCACGGACGCGGCATGGCTGAAGCCGGTGCGGACCGCATGCCGGGCCGATTCGCCATGCATGAAGGACTCACGCATGCCCGAGGTGATGAACACCTGGTAGTCCATGGCGAGCCCGAACAGGACCCCGATCAGGATGATTGGCAGGAAGCTCAGCACGGCGCCCGGGTTTTCGACGCCGAACACCGTTCCCAGCCAGCCCCACTGGTAGACCGCGACGACGGCTCCGAAGGCGGCCGCGAGCGAGAGCAGGAAACCGCCCGTGGCCAGCAGCGGCACCACGATGGAGCGGAACACGAGCAACAGCAGGATCAGGGACAGCCCGACGACGATGGCCAGGTACGGGGGCAGGGCATCGCCGAGTTTGGCGGAGACGTCGACGTTGCCGGCAGTCTGCCCCGTGAGGCCGATGCTGACCCCGGTGGATTCCTTGATGCGGTCCTTTTCGGCGCGCAGCTCGGAGACCACCTGGACGGTGCTCGCGCTGGCCGGGCCCTCCCGCGGGATGATCTGGAACACCGCGGTGCGGCGGTCCTCGCTCAGTGCCACCGGAATGGCGGCGGTGACGTTGCCAGTGCCGCGGAGGATGTCGGCGACGTCGAGCTGCTTGGCTGTGGCTTCCTCCGCGCTCAGGCCGGCCGGGAAGTCGCCCACCACCACGATCGGGCCTGTCATGCCTTCGCCGAAGCTGCGGCCGGTGACGTCATAGGCCTTGAACGCCTGCGACTCCACGGGCTCGGACCCGCCGTCGGGCAGCGCCAGCCGCAACTGGCTGGCCGGCAGTGCCACGATGCCCAGCAGCAGGACACCGGCCAGCAGTGCCAGGACCGGGTGCCGGGTGACGAGTCCGCCCCAGCCCTGTTTGCTGCGGCGTTCGTCGCGGGCACGGTCCGCGCTCTCGTGGCCGGGGGCGGCATTGTGCTTCTTCGCCTTGGCCCAGACGCGGCGGGAAATGAGTCTGGGCCCGATCAGGGACAGCATGGCAGGGGTGAGGGTCAGGGCGACGACGACGGCGACGGCCACCGTTGCGGCGGCGGACAGGCCCATCACGGCCAGGAAGGGAAGGCCCGGGATCACGAGGGCTGCGAGGGCGATGATGACGGTCAGGCCCGCGAACAGCACCGCGTTGCCGGAGGTACCGGTGGCGAGGGCGACGGATTCCTCGCCGTCCATGCCGGCCAGGAGCTGGCCGCGGTGCCGGTTGACGATAAACAGCGAGTAGTCGATGCCGACGGCGAGGCCCAGCATGAGCGCCAGCATCGGGGAGATGGAACTCATGTCGACGGCGCCGCTGAGGGCGAAGGTGCCGCCGACGCCCACTGCCACACCGACCAGGGCCATCAGCAGGGGGAGCCCGGCGGCGATCAGGGTTCCCAGCATGACGATGAGCACCAGCGCCGCGATGGCGATGCCGAGGATCTCGGAGATGCCGAACAGCTCGGAGACGTCCTCCGTGATTTCCTTGCTGGCCAGGGCGGTCACGCCGGCAGAGGAGACTTCGTGGGCGATGTCCTGGACCTGCTGGCGCACGGCGGGGGCCAGCCCGTTGATCGAGGTCTTGAACTGGACCTGGGCGATTGCCGCGGTGCCGTCCTCGGACACGAACCGCATGCCCTGCGAGGCCTCGAGCTGGCGTTTGGCCAGGGCGAGCTTGGCCGCGCCGGCCTGGAGTTCCTTGGTCCCGGCGTCGAGCTTCTCCTGGCCCGCGGCGAGGGCAGCCTTCTGCTGGCCAAGCTGGGCGTCGATGGCCTCGGCGGACATGCCGGCCGCGGTCATCTGCTGCTCGGCGGCGGACAGCTGGGCCTTGCCGGCGGCCAGCCGGGCGGCCGACGCATCCAGCTGCGCCTGTCCTGCGGATGTCTGCTGCTCGCCGGCGGCAAGGTCCGTGACGGCCTTGTCCAGCTGGGCCTGGGTGGCGAACGGGTCCACGGTGCCCTGAACATCGGGGAGGGCTTTCAGCTTGGTCAGCGCAGCCGAGACCGCGTCCTTGCCGGCCTGCGTGAACTGGCCGTTCTGCGACTCAAAGACGATGCCGGCCGAGCCGCCGGACGACTTGGGCAGCTCCTGCTTGAGCTTGTCCGCCATCTGCTGGGTTTCAGTGCCGGGGATCTGGAAGTTGTTGGACATGGTGCCGTGGAAGGCCGCAGCCGCGCCGCCGACGGCCACCAGGACGGCGAGCCAGAGGGAGATGACGAGCCAGCGGTGGCGGTAGGAGAACTTGCCAAGACGGTAGAGCAACAGGGCCATGTCAGTGCCGATCTGGGGAAGGAGTGGCGGGGGAGTGGGACGCGAATCCGGAGCCGAGGAGGCCCATGGAATCGATCAGGAGCTGGCGCAGGACGGACAGGGACTCGGGGGCCAGGTCGCCGCCGCAGCGGGCGAACCAGACGTCCATGGCGGCTTTTCCGCACGAGATGACGGAGCCGGCGAGGGCGCGGAGGTAGAGCTCGTCGACGTCGCCGGCCGCCGTCAGCGCAAAGCGTTCGCGGGCGGCGTCGATGATCTGTTCGGTGCAGTGGTCCCAGGCTTCCAGCTCGGAGCGGCTGAGCTGGGGGTTGGTCTGGCCCAGGCTGTAGAGCTCGGCCACCGGTGCGACGGTCATGGGATCGGCCAGTTCAACGAGGGCTGCGCGGGCCGATTCCAGGATGGGCTCGCCTGCCGGGCGGAGCCGGAACTGCTGAAGTGCCGTGTCCAGGAAGCCGAACGTCACCGAGGCGAGCGCCGCCTCGGTGCTGCCGAAGTAGTTGAAGAACGTGCGGCGGGAGATCCCGGCGGCGTCGGCGATGTCCTCCACCGTGAAGTTTCCGGGTCCCCGCGTACGGAGCAGGTCCATGGCGGCGTCCGTGATGGCCTGCCGGGTAGCGGCCTTGTTCAGTTCGCGGCGGGAGGGGACACTCGGGTCGCCGGATGCGGCGGCGGGGGCGGCGGAGGGGGAGGGCGATGGGGACACGCGCTTACACTACGTGCATGTTTGCACTCTGGGCAAGTATTTTCCAGGGGTGGTGGGGCTGGCAGGGTCAGCGCTCAAGGCTTGAGCTGGGGTGCCGCGTCGCCGGAATTGGTCAGGGAGCGGACGGTCGGGCCCATGACTTCGCCGAAGTCGGCGCGATCCGGTGGCCCGGGATGTCATTCGAAGTGACGATCAGCATGCCCAGAGCCTATCCACCTTTGCCGCCATTTTGCCCTCTGGGCGTACCTGCCGGATTCACAGGAAAGTGAAAGCTGGGAAACAGCTATCTCTGCAGGGGCAGGTGCAGACTGGAGGTGCTCGTGGAGCAGCCTTCCCCGGACGAACCATCAGCTTCAAGCGCCGTCACCGCGCGGCAGATCCAGGAGACAGCAGATGTCACGCACAACGAAAATCGCACTCGGCCTCGGGGCGGCGGCCGTGGCACTGGGCGCAGGGCTCGGGGTCGCCGGGATGGCCTCCGCCACCACGACGCCGGCGCCCACCCCGACACCCAGCTCGAGTGTTCCCGGGAACAACTTCGCCGACGGCTCCGGCATGCGCGGCGGACACCGCGGCCACGGCCGTGCGGAGTTCGGCGCCCGCGCCAAAGAACTCGCCGCCAAGCTCGGCGTCGACGAGGCGAGGGTCACCGACGCCCTGAAGACTTTCCGCGAAGCCAACAGGCCGGCCACCCCGCCGGCCCCAGGGCAGAAGCCGGACCGCGCCGCAATGGAGAAGGCCCTGGCCGCGTCCCTGGCGAAGTCGCTCGGCATCGATGAAGCCAAGGTCACCGCTGCCCTGGAGGAATTGCGTACCGCGGAACAGGCCAATCACGCCGCGGCACTGAAGCCCCGGCTGGACCAGGCCGTCAAGGACGGCACCCTGACCCAGGCAGAAGCGGACGCAGTTACCAAGGCCGCCGAAAAGGGTGTGATCGGCGGACACTAGGGCCCGTGCGGACTCGGGCCGAGGCCGGTTAAAGCCGAAGCCGGTAAACCAGAGAAGTCCCCGGGGATTCCCGGGGACTTCTCTGGTGAACACTCGTTCTGTTGTTACGCCCTGGCGTCAGCCAGTTCCCGCTCGTCCCGTCCTGCCGCGGGAGTGGTGGCGGAGGGGTCGACGGCGGCGGTGCCATCGACGTCGTCGACGTCGTCGCTAAACGGGTCGCCGTTCCGCGGCGCGTTGTACAGCGTTTCGTCCAGGATGCCCTGGCGTTTGGCCACGATCGCCGGGATCAATGCCTGCCCGGCCACGTTGACGGCGGTGCGTCCCATGTCCAGGATCGGGTCGATGGCCAGCAGCAGGCCGACGCCGGCCAGCGGCAGTCCCAGGGTGGAGAGCGTCAGTGTCAGCATCACGACGGCGCCCGTGGTGCCGGCGGTCGCGGCCGAGCCGAGCACCGACACCAGCGCGATCAGCAGGTACTGGGCGAAGTCGAGCTGGATGCCGAAGAACTGGGCCACGAAAATCGCCGCCACGGCCGGGTAGATCGCCGCGCAGCCGTCCATCTTGGTGGTCGCCCCGAGCGGCACGGCGAAGGAGGCGTAGGCGCGGGGGACACCCAGGCTTCGTTCGGTCACGCGCTGGGTCAGCGGCAGGGTGCCGATCGAGGAGCGGGAGACGAAGGCCAGCTGCACAGCCGGCCACACGCCGGAGTAGTACTGCTTGATGGACAGTCCGTGGCTGCGGATCAGCACGGGGTAGACCACGAACAGCACGAGCGCGAGGCCGATGTAGATCGCTACGGTGAACTTGCCGAGCGAGCCGATGGTGTCCCAGCCGTAGACGGCCACGGCGTTGCCGATCAGGCCGATCGTGCCCAGCGGCGCGATCCGGATGATCCACCAGAGAACCTTCTGGATGACGGCGAGGGCGGAGGCGTTCAGGGCCAGGAACGGTTCGGCCGCCTTGCCCACTTTCAGCGCGGCGATGCCGACGGCGATCGCGATCACCAGGATCTGGAGGACGTTGAAGCTCACGGCGGTGGTGGCGACGCCGTCAGTGACGGTGGTGGTCGCGCCGAGACCCAGGAAGTTCTTCGGGAACAGCCCGGTGAGGAAGGCCCACCAGTCACCGGACTTGCCGGCGTACTTCGCTTCCTGGCTGATGCCGGTTCCGGCGCCGGGCTGCAGCAGCACGCCCAGGCCGATGCCGATCAGCACGGCGATCAGCGAGGTGATCGCGAACCAGAGCAGCGTGTTCCAGGCCAGCCGGGCGGCGTTGGAAACGGCGCGCAGGTTGGAGATTGAGCTGACGACGGCGGTGAAGATCAGGGGGACCACGGCGGTCTGCAGCAGCGAGACGTAGCTCGAGCCGATGGTCTGCAGCGTGGTGCCGAGGGCGTTGGGGGTGGCCTTGGTGCTGCCGGTGTACTTGGCCAGCAGGCCAAGGCCCAGACCGACGATCAGGGCGGCGATGATCTGGAAGCCGAACGAGCCGGCCCATTTGGGCAGCTGGAACCCGGTCTTTCCAGCGGGTGCGGGGGTGCTTGTCTGAGTGGTCACCGGAACACGCTAGGACCGTTGCCAATAGCACGACGAACGGATGTTGAGAAATGTTACGGCGCCACCGGTGGCCCCGCGCCGCGGAATGCCCGGGATTGCCGCGCCGGCAGGGGCTTTTGTGAAGTTATTCCGGCAAGCGGTGTGGCGATTGTCTCGTCGCCGGGCGGCCCGGACCGCCCGGTGAGGCGCGAGATGACGGTTCGCGGCAATGCTCTGGAGAAACACTGCCGCGAACTTCCATCTCAACGGCCTTGGGGGGGGTTTACCCCAGGAGCGCGCGCTTGAGGGTGTCCAGGCCCACCGAGCCGATGTTCAGGGCCTTCGTGTGGAACGCCTTGAGATCGAAGCCGGGGCGGGATTCCAGCTCTTCCCGGATCTGCTCCCAGAGCCGCTGGCCCACCTTGTAGGACGGGGCCTGTCCCGGCCAACCCAGGTAGCGGGTGAACTCGAACTTCAGCTGCCCCTCGCTGATCGGCAGGTTGGCGCGGAGGAAGTCAAAGCCCTTCTCCGAGGTCCAGATGCCGCTGCCCCAGCGCTCGGGGACTGCGAGTTCCAGGTGCACGCCGATGTCGAACACCACGCGGGCCGCACGCATGCGCTGCATGTCCAGCATGCCCATGTGGTCGCCCGGATCATTGAGGTAGCCGAGCTCCTGCATGAGCTTCTCCGCGTAGAGTGCCCAGCCTTCCCCATGGCCCGAGGTCCAGCACACACTGCGGCGCCACTTGTTCAGCAGCTCCCGGCGGTAGGTGGCGGTGGCGACCTGGAGGTGGTGGCCGGGCACGCCCTCGTGGTACACGGTGGTGGTTTCGGCCCAGGTGGTGAAGGTGTCTTCGCCGGCCGGCACGGACCACCACATGCGGCCCGGGCGGCTGAAGTCCTCCGAGGGTCCGGTGTAGTAGATGCCGCCTTCATCGGTGGGCGCGATCCGGCACTCCAGCGTTTTCATGACGTCCGGGATCTCGAAGTGGACGCCGGCGAGCTCCGCGACGGCTTTGTCGGACAGTTCCTGCATCCAGGCCTGGAGGGCGTCGGTGCCCTTGAGCTGGCGGGCGGGATCGTTGTTGAGGATCTCTTTGGCTTCCTCCACCGTGGCGCCGGGCCGGATTTCGCCTGCCACCCGTTCCTGTTCGGCGATGAGGCGGTCGAGTTCCTGGACGCCCCATGCGTAGGTTTCCTCCAGGTCCACGGTGGCGCCGAGGAAGTCCCGGGAGGCCAGGGCGTAGCGGGCGCGGCCCACAGCGTCCTTGGCCGGGGCGACGGGCAGGAGCTCGGACTCGAGGAAACCTGCGAGCCGGGAGTACGCCACCCGGGCAGCTGCCGCGCCGGTATCGAGCCGTGACTGCAGTTCCGTCGGGAGCGGGCCGTCCGCGGTCTTGGCGCCGGCGGCGAGCTTGGCGAAGAAGCCGTCGTCCGCGGCGTGCTTGGTGGCCTGTTCGATCACGATCGAAACCTGGCGGGCCGCGGCCACTTTGCCGTCCTGCATCGCCGAACGCAGCGACTCGATGTAGCCGTCGATTGCGGCGGTGACATTGCGGGCCCGGCCCGCGATGTGCTCCCACTGCCCGGCGGTATCCGTCGGCATGAGGTCAAAGATCGCGCGGATGTCCTGGGACGGGGAGGCGATGTTGTTCAGATCGGCCGTGGCCCAGCCCGATTCGTGGATTTCCAGCTGCAGGCCCAGCCGCTCTCGCATGGCGTCGAGCGTGACGGCGTCGACGTCGTCAGCCGGCTCCAGCCCGTCCAGCGCCGCAAGTGCCTCGCGGGCGGCGGCCGCGAATTCCTCGTGGCCGGCGGGGGAGAAGTCCTGGTACTCCGTCTCGTGCCCGGGCAGGCCGAGTTCGGTGGCGAAGCTCGGGTTAAGCCGGATCAGGGTGTCCGTGTAGGCGTCGGCGACGGCGTCAATGGCCGTCTGCTGGCGCGCGGGGGCAGTGTTGTCTGAGGCGATGATTTCGGTAGTCACCCGACGAGACTAGCCCGGCCGCCGTGGTTATGAAAGAGTCACTGAACTTTTTCGCGCGCAACTTTCCCGGGCAGATTTCGGCTGCGGGCCGGCCCTGCCAGGGCGCTGAACCGGGTCGGCTCAGCCCAGGCTGCGGCGCCAGGCCTGCGGACCGGGACTCGGCGCCAGCCGAAGCTGCTGCCGGCGGACCCAGTGCCGGACGCCGGGGCTTTCCGGTGCCGCCTGCTGGGTCTGCCCCAGGGACAGCACGACGGCGGTCAGCGCCGCCAGCTCTTCCGGCGTCGGCTCGCCCTTGGCGACGGAGAACAGGATCCCGGGCGCGGCGTCGCTGCCCACCGCGTCGGCAGGTTCGTCGGGTTCGGCCATGGGGCTCACAGCGGGATGTTCCCGTGCTTCTTGGCGGGCAGGGCGGCCCGCTTGTCCCGGAGGGCGCGCAGGCCCTTGATGATCTGCATCCGGGTCTCGGACGGTGCGATGACCGCGTCCACATAGCCGAGCTGGGCGGCCTGGTAGGGGTTGAGCAGCTCTTCCTCGTACTGGCGGATCACCTCGGCGCGCTTGGCCTCGACGTCGCCGCCGTCCTCCGCCACCGCGGCGAGTTCGCGGCGGTACAGGATGTTCACGGCACCCTGGGCGCCCATGACGCCGATCTGGGCGGTGGGCCAGGCGAGGTTGAGGTCCGCGCCGAGCTTCTTGGAGCCCATCACGATGTAGGCCCCGCCGTAGGCCTTGCGGGTGATCACGGTCAGCTTGGGCACGGTGGCCTCGGCATACGCGTAGAGCAGCTTGGCGCCGCGGCGGATGATGCCCTGGAACTCCTGGTCCTTGCCCGGCAGGAAGCCCGGCACGTCCACGAGCGTGATGATGGGGATGTTGAAGGCATCGCAGTGCCGGACGAAGCGCGCGGCCTTTTCCGAGGCCGCAATGTCCAGGGTGCCGGCGAACTGCATGGGCTGGTTGGCCACGATGCCCACCGTGTGGCCCTCGACCCGGCCGTAGCCGATGATCACGTTCGGGGCATAGAGGGACTGCATCTCGAGGAAGTGGGCGTCGTCGACAATTTGCTCGATGACTTTGCGCATGTCGTACGGCTGGTTGGCCGAGTCCGGGATCAGCGCGTCCAGGGCGAGGTCGTCGTCGTCGACCTCCAGTTCCTGCTGGTGCTCCAGCACCGGGGCCTCGGCGAGGTTGTTGGAGGGCAGGAAGTCGAGCAGTTCGCGGACGAACTCGACGGCGTCGGCCTCGTCGGAGGCCAGGTAAGTCGACGTGCCGGTGTTGGCGTTGTGCTGCCGGGCGCCGCCGAGGGTTTCCATGTCCACGTCTTCGCCGGTGACGGTCTTGATGACGTCCGGGCCGGTGATGAACATGTGCGAGGTCTTGTCCACCATGACCACATAGTCGGTCAAGGCGGGGGAGTAGGCTGCGCCGCCGGCGGACGGGCCCATGATGAGGGAGATCTGCGGGACGACGCCGGAGGCGTGGACGTTGTTGCGGAAGATGTCCGCGAACATCGCCAGGGAGGCGACACCCTCCTGGATGCGGGCACCGCCGCCGTCGAGGATGCCGACCACGGGGCAGCCGTTGCGCAGCGCGAACTCCTGGACCTTGACGATCTTTTCGCCGTTGACCTGGCTCAGCGAGCCGCCGTAGACGGAGAAATCCTGGCTGTAGACCGCGACCGGGCGGCCGTCCACCGTGCCGTAGCCGGAGACGAGGCCGTCGCCGAGGGGCTTCTTCTTCTCCATGCCGAACGCGGTGGAGCGGTGCACGGCCAGCGCATCGAATTCGACGAAGGAGCCGGCGTCCAGCAACAGGTCGATGCGCTCGCGGGCGGTGTTCTTGCCGCGCGCGTGCTGCTTGGCGATCGCTTCCGGGCCGGAGGGCTGTTCGGCACGGGCCTGGCGGTCGCGGAAATCCGCAATCTTTCCCGCAGTCGTGGTCAGATCGTGGCTCATCAAGTTTCTCCGGCTCTGTCGCAAGGTTGTACGGCGCCCGTTGCGTGGGGTCCTTTGGCTGGAATCCACAAAAGCAGGGCTCTGCTGGCAAGTCTAGTGACGGTATTGGCCGGCGCCGCTGTAGGGAACCTACAATTTTCCCGCCGCGAAGCTCCCTCACCGCTTTGTTACCCGCCAGTAACATTGGTCGGCTAGAGTGTGGGAATGACTTCAAGCAACGATGCTTCGGGCACCGCCGCAGGGCCGTACCAGGCAGCCGGTTCCCTCCAGGGCCGCACTGTCCTCATCTCCGGGGGCAGCCGTGGCATCGGCCTGGCCATCGCGCTCCGCGCGGCCCGGGACGGCGCCAACATTGTCCTGATGGCCAAGACCGGTCAGCCCCACGCCAGGCTGGAGGGCACCGTGTATACCGCCGCCGAACAGATCGAGGCCGCGGGCGGCCAGGCCCTGCCGCTGGTCGGCGACGTGCGCAACGACGCCGACGTCGCCGGTGCAGTCGGCGCCGCCGTGGACCACTTTGGCGGGATCGACGTCGTCATCAACAACGCGTCGGCGATTGACCTCTCCACCACCGACGACGTGGACATGAAGCGCTATGACCTCATGCAGGACATCAACGTGCGCGGGACGTTCCTGCTCTCGAAGATGGCGCTGCCGGCCCTGCGCGCCTCCGGGGCCGGGCACATCCTCACCCTCTCCCCGCCCCTGAACCTGGATCCGAAGTGGGCCGGCCTGCACCTGGCCTACACCATGGCCAAATACGGCATGAGCCTGACTACGCTGGGGCTGGCCGAGGAGCTCAAGGCCGACGGCGTCGCCGTGAACTCACTCTGGCCGTGTACCTTGATCGACACCGCGGCAATCCGCAACATGCCCGGCGGCGACATGATCGTCAAGGGCGCCCGCAGCCCCGAAATCATGGCCGACGCCGCCCACGCCGTGCTGACCGGCGGCAATGCGGTCCCCGCCCACAGCAGCCGGAGCGGCAACTTCTACACCGATGAACAGGTTCTCGCGGCGGCAGGGGTGACGGACTTCAGCCCGTACAGCCTCGGCGCGCCGGAGGCCCAGCTGGTCCCGGACATCTTCCTCTGAACTTGCTGAGTGTTTTGCGGCCGTCTGCCCCGCGGATTTTCCCCTCATTTGGGGGCCGGACGCCGGAATGAGCGGTGTGTCCGGCCGACACGCCGGACATCCCGGCCAGAGGTGGGGAGTTTCGGCGGAGGCATTGAGGCAGACGGCCGGGGCCCCGGTGCGCTTTCCTCGGTAGGATTCAAGGATGGAAGCCGCGCAGGAAACCCCGGACCGTCCGCCCCTGGACCTGAGTGCCCTCAGCGATGAGGCGTTCCTGTCCGCCAACGGAATTCCGCGCCTGACGGTGCTTGAGTCCACCGGCTCCACCAACGCCGACCTCCTCCGCGGGGTGACCGAGGATCCCGGTGCGTGGCCGGACCTGTCAGTGCTGACCGCCGAGTACCAGAGCGACGCGCGCGGCCGGCTCGACCGCCGGTGGGAGGCGCCGGCCCGCAGCTCGGTCTCCGTCTCCCTGGTGCTCCTGCCGGTCAACGGGGCCGGCCGGCCGCTGCCGACCCACAGGTACTCCTGGCTCTCCCTCCTGGCCGCCCTCGCCCTGCGGGAGGCCCTGACGGAAACGGCAGGCCTTCCGGCGGAACTCAAATGGCCCAACGACGTCCTGGTCCGGGGCCGGAAAATCGCCGGCATCCTGGCCCAGCTCGGCCCGCTCGGCGCCGGCGGCGCGCCGCCGGTCATCCTCGGCACCGGCCTGAATGTCACGCTGACGGAGCCCGAACTCCCGGTTCCCACCGCCACCTCCGTGCTGCTGGAGAATCCGGACACGGTGGACCGGACGGAGCTCCTGAAGAGCTACCTGTCCCGCTTCGCCACCCTGTACCGGAGTTTCTGCAACGCCGACGGCGACCCCACCGCCGGCATGGCCGGTGGCCCGTCGCTGCACAAACGCGTGGAGCACCTCCTCTCAACCCTCGGCAAGCAGGTCCGGGCCCAACTCCCGGGCGACCACGAGATCATTGGCCACGCCACGCGCCTGGACGAATACGGCTCACTCCTGGTGGTCGATGCCGCGGGCCATGAACATGTGGTGACCGCCGGCGACGTCGTGCACCTGAGGCCGTGGAATCCGGCACGGACCGGCAGCCAGGGCACCGGCAGCGGCGGAGCAGAAAGCGGCTATGCGTAGAGTGCTCCTGCCGGGAGAGCAAGTGATTGTGGTGACCCGGCCCCAGCCCAGGATGCTCATTGTCCCGGCGCTGATGTTCATTGTTGTTCCGGCCTTGGCCGCGTATGCCTGCGCCTGGGTTGTCAAGGGCGGCCCGGCGCGGCTCGTCCCCCTCGTCCCGAAGGAGTGGACGCCCTGGCTGGTCGCCGTGTGCCTGGCGTTGGCGGCGTGGGTGCTGCTGGGCTATTGCCTCCCGCGGGTCATTGCGTGGCACGTTACCCGCTACATCCTCACCAGCCAGCGCATAGTTGCCCGATACGGCATGTTACGGCGGCGCGATGAACAGGTCCCCCTCGCCGCCGTCCGCCATGTGGCCATTGAGCAATCCTTGTTGCAGCGCCTATTGCACTCCGGGAATATATCCTTGGAGACCGGGTACCCCCTTGGAACGGTGGTCCCCGATGTCCCGGAGGCGGCGACATTCCGTAATTTCCTGCTGGACGCCATCGACGACCTCCCGCAGGGCGAGGCGTCCGGCGCCGATGGCATGACCGACAACCCGGGCGAGGCCTGGCCGTGGGAAACGAGAGAAGGTGGAAGAGATGAACGCTGAGAACGTCCACCAGGACATCGATCTCGCTGCCCCGGATTTGCCCCGGGAGCCCGAGGACGCCGCCGGTTCGGCTGCCGCCGACAGCGACGCCGGGACCGCCTTCGGCAGCGAAGCCGGCGCGCTCACCGAACCCGCTGCCGAACCCGAACTCGAACCCGACGAAGCTGAACCCGTGGCCCCGCCCACCGGCACTATGTCCGCTGAACGGCTCGCCGCCAAGGCCCTGGAAGCGCGGCTGCTGGGCGGCGAACGCAAGCTTCGGCGTCGTGAAGTCGCCGCCGGTGCAGGGCTCTCGCTGCTCTCTGCCCGGAAACTTTGGCGCGCCCTGGGTTTTCCCAACCTCGGGGATGAAGATGTCGCTTTCACCGAGCGTGACCAGGCCGCCCTGTCCACCATCGTGGACCTGGTGCGCGACGGCAAGCTCACCGAGGAAGCCGCAATCTCCATCACCCGGGCCATCGGCCAGATGACCGACCGGATGGTGGTGTGGCAGATCGAGGCCCTCGTGGAGGACATGGTCCAGGAACATGGCGTGACCGACGCCGTCGCCCGCAAGCGTCTCGTCAGCGAGTTGCCGAACCTGATCGACCCCCTCGAGGAGATGCTCGCCTACTCCTGGCGCCGCCAGCTCAACGCCGGTGTGCAGCGCCTGGCCGTCCGGGCCGAAGCCGGGCTGCAGTCCAGCGAAGAGGGCCGCGAAGGCGACGAGGACGATGCGCCCCTGCCGTTGGCCCGGGCGGTTGGCTTCGCCGACCTTGTCTCCTACACCAGCCTGTCCCGCCGGATGAACGAGAAGACGCTGGCCCAGCTGGTGCAGCGCTTCGAGAACAAGTGCGCCGAAATCATCTCGGTCGGCGGCGGCCGGCTGGTCAAGACCGTCGGCGACGAAGTCCTGTACATTGCCGAGACTCCGGCGGCCGGCGCCGAGATTTCCCTGGCCCTGTCCCGCGCCTTCACCGACGACGAGATCCTGCCCCAGGCCCGCGTGGCCATGGTGTGGGGCCGCATCCTCTCCCGCCTCGGCGACATCTACGGACCCACCGTCAACCTCGCCGCCCGCCTGACGGCTCTCGCGGACCCTGGAACCGTACTGGTGGATTCGATGACCGCGGCCGCGCTGGAGCAGGACGAACGCTTCGTCCTGGTGCCCCGGCCGGCCGAGGACGTCCGCGGGTTCGGTGAAATCCACCCGGTGCAGCTGCAGCCCGGCAGCGGCCGGGGCCTGATCCTGGACTGAACGCCGGATCAGCCCGGCGGTAGGCCGTGGCGGGCTTCTCAGCTGAGCGGCGCATATGCAATAGTCGGACCGGCAGTTGCGATCCGGCCGGGTTGCGAACGCCGTCAACCCCCGCGCACCAGTGAAGCCGCGCACCACTGTATTGAGGACCGCCATGAACCCATCGCCAGACGCCCCCATCCCGCCGTCGGACGGAAAACAGGGACCGCTACTGCGCTGCGGGTACGGCACGGACCGGGGACTGCGCCGCGAGGCGAACGAGGACGCCTTCATTGCCGCGGACCCCGTCTTCGCCGTAGCGGATGGCATGGGCGGGCACGAGGCCGGCGAAGTTGCCAGCAGCATCTGCGTGCGCACCCTGGCCGAGCTGCCACAGTCCAAGACCGGCAGCCGGGATGCGACGGCGGACATCCTGCAGGAGTACCTGCTCATGGCCGATGCGGGCATCCGTCACGCCACCGGATCGCGCGCCGGAACCACCCTGTCCGGCGTCGTGGTGGTGGAACAACAGGACGTTCCGTACTGGCTTGTCCTCAACATCGGAGACTCCCGCACGTACCGGTACAGCCATGGCCAGCTCGCCCAGATCAGCGTGGACCATTCCGAAGTCCAGGAACTCCTCGACACCGGCCAGATCACCGAGGCCGAGGCCGCCGTGTACCCCCGCAGGCACGTGGTGACCCGGGCGCTGGGAACCGGGGATGACTCCGAGGCCGACTTCTGGCTGGTTCCCCTTGAAGACGGCGACCGGATGCTGGTCTGCTCCGACGGCCTCAACGGCGAACTCAGCGATGAGAAGATCGCCGGCATCCTCGCGGCCGAGGCCGACCCCCAGGCGGCCGTGGACGAACTGATCCAGGCGGCCTTGCGCAGCGGCGGCCGGGACAACATCACGGCGATCGTGGTCGACGCCCGGACTGCAAACGTCGACGGGCCCGCCTGACCTTGCGGTCAGCATCAGACCAAATTCGGATGCGGGCCCCAGACCGGACCCTGGACCGGACAATGTCGGGGATCTAGGGCAGGATAGGTCTGTGAGCACAGGGAAGACCGCAGCAGAGACCGCAGCAGGGACTGAAGAAGCAGCCGAAGCAGCCCCCGGGCACGTCACGGACCCGCAAGGCCCCGCGGGGGAGCAGGTCCCCTCCGGGGACATCCGCGCGGAGTATGAAGACCTTGTTGAGCAGGTCCGCAAGCACCGCTTTGCCTACTACCAGCAGGACGCGCCGATCATCTCCGACGCCGAGTTCGACGAGCTCTACCGGCGGCTGGAAACGCTCGAAGCCATGCATCCGGAACTGGTGGCCAACGATTCGCCCACGCAGGAAGTCGGCGGCGAGGTGTCAGCGGCGTTTGCCGCCGTGCAGCATTTGCAGCGCATGTACAGCCTGGAGGATGTCTTCTCGCTCGAGGAGCTGGAGGCCTGGATGGTCAAGGCCGAGGCGGGCGTCGCCAAGCTCGGCAACGGCGGGAACCCGCCGTCGTGGCTCACCGAACTGAAGATCGACGGCCTGGCCGTCAACCTGCTCTACCGCGACGGCGCCCTGGTCCGGGCCGCAACCCGCGGGGACGGCACCACCGGCGAGGACATCACGCATAACGTCCTGACCATCAAGGAAATCCCGAAGCAGCTCAGCGGCACCGGCTTCCCGGCGGAGGTGGAAGTCCGCGGCGAAGTCTTCATCCCGTCGCAGGCCTTCGCGGAATTCAACGAAGCCCTGATCGAGGCCGGCAAGGCGCCGCTGGCCAACCCCCGCAACGCCGCCGCAGGTTCGCTGCGGCAGAAGGACCCCGCGGAAACCGCCAAGCGGCCGCTGCGGATGTACGTCCACGGCATCGGCGCCCGCGAGGGTCTCGACACCGCCAGCCAGTCCGAGACCTACCGCAAGCTGGCCGAGTGGGGACTGCCCACGAGCCCGTATTTCGAGGTCCTGGCCGGGCTTTCCGACGTGCTCGAATTCATCAAGCGCTACGGCGACAAGCGGCACAGCCTCACCCACGAGATCGACGGCATTGTGATCAAGGTGGACGACTTCGCCACCCAGCGGGCCCTGGGCTACACCACCCGGGTGCCGCGCTGGGCCGTGGCCTACAAGTACCCGCCCGAAGAGGTCCACACCAAGCTGCTCGACATCGCCGTCAACGTCGGCCGCACCGGCCGGGTCACCCCGTACGGCGTGATGGAACCGGTCAAAGTCGCCGGCTCCACCGTGGAAATGGCCACCCTGCACAACCAGGAAGTGGTCAAGGCCAAGGGCGTGAAGATCGGCGACATTGTGGTGCTGCGCAAGGCCGGAGACGTGATTCCGGAAATTGTGGGCCCGGTGCTGGCGCTGCGGGACCAGCAGGACCCTCCCGTCCGCGACTTCATCATGCCCACCGAATGCCCCGCGTGCGGCACGCCGTTGGCCCCCGGGAAGGAAGGGGACGTGGACATCCGCTGCCCCAACTCCCGGTCCTGCCCGGCGCAGCTGCGCGAACGAGTCTTCCACCTTGCCGGCCGCGGCGCCTTCGACATCGAAGCCCTCGGTTGGGAAGCCGCCATCGCACTGACCCAGCCGGCCGAGCCCGCGGAGCCGCCGCTGACCACCGAGGCGACATTGTTCGACCTCACTCCGGAGCAGCTCGCGGACGTCCGTGTCCGCCGGGAGAAGCGCTCCAAGGGCGTCGGCACCGGGGAATTCGAGCTGGTGCCCTACTTCTTCACCAAGGCCACCACCAAGACCCCGTCCAAGCCCACGGCCACGACGGACAAGCTCTTCCGGGAGCTCGAAAAAGCGAAATCCCAGCCGCTGTGGCGGATCCTGGTGGCCTTGTCCATCCGGCACGTCGGCCCGCGGGCCTCGCGCGCCCTCGCCACCGCGTTCGGCAGCATGGACGCCATCCGGCAGGCCTCCGAGGAGGAGCTCGCCCACGTGGACGGCGTGGGCCCGGTCATCGCCCAGGCGCTGACTGAATGGTTCGCCGAGGACTGGCACCGCGACATCGTGGACCGCTGGGCGGACGCCGGCGTCCGGATGGCGGACGAACGCGACGAGTCGACGCCCAGGACGCTGGAGGGGCTGACTGTGGTGGTGACCGGGAGCCTCGAGGGCTTCAGCCGCGATGAGGCCAAGGAAGCCATCCTGATCCGCGGCGGCAAGGCGGCCGGATCGGTGTCGAAGAACACCAGCTACGTGGTGGCGGGCGAGAACGCCGGCACCAAGCTGGACAAGGCCGAACAGCTCGGCGTCCCGGTCCTGGATGAGGACGGCTTCCGTGCCCTGCTGGCGAACGGGCCGGCCGGCACCGGCGCGGACGGCAGCGCGGACAGTGTGCCGGGCAGCGGCGCGGACGGCGTCCCGGACCCGGCCGACGACGGCGAGGCCCCCGTCGTCGAGGTTGCGGCGGCCGAATGAGTTCCCACTCCGCGGGTCCTCCCGCACCTGGCATTCCGGAGCTGCTCGAACTGGCCAAATCGGCCGCCGCGGCGGGCGCCGCCGTCCTGGCCACCCGGAAGACCGCGGCCCTGGACGTCAGCAACAAGGGCGACTCAGGAGACTGGGTGACCGCCTTCGACCTCGCCGCCGAAGCCGCCGTCCGGGACGTCATCACCGCCGCCCGGCCGTGGGACATCATCACGGGCGAGGAGGGCGGCACCGTCCTGCCGGCAGAGCCCAGCGGCTACCGCTGGTCCATCGACCCGCTCGATGGCACCACCAATTTCATCCGCAACATCGTCTACTACGCCACCTCCGTGGCGGTGGCCGACGCCGACGGCGTCTGGCTGGCCGGCGTCGTCAGCGCACCGGCGCTGGGACGCACCTACTACGCGTCCCGCGGCGAGGGCGCCTGGCTCCAGGAGCAGGGCCACGTGACCGCCCTGTTCGGCCCGGTCCCCGGACGGACCGGCCAGATCCTGGCCACGGGCTTCAGCTACGATCCCGGCGTGCGGGCGGAACAGGCCGCAGGCCTCGGCAGCCTGATGGACGGCTTCGCCGACATGCGCCGGCTCGGGTCCGCGGCACTGGACCTGTGCCTCGTGGCGGACGGCACGCACGACGCCTACGGTGAGCGCGGGCTCAACGAACACGACTTCGCCGCCGGGGCCCTGATCGCCGAGGAGGCAGGCTGTTGGGTGCGCCGGCCGCGGCTCACCAGCCCCCTGGCCGGCGGCCCCTCCGACGACGAGCGCCTCGCCGCATGGACGTGCGCCGGGCCGCTGGAACTCTCCGGCAAGTTCCCGCTCTAACGTCGTCTCACCGGCCAGGCTCTACGCCTGTCAGATGCGCCTGAGTGATAGTTCAGTCACGGAAACGGCCTTTCCGGGCACGGCCCGGGCCGGGCGCCCGTACCATTGACAGGTGCCTTCGCAGATCCTCATTCGCCCCGCCGTTCCGGCCGACTTCGACGCCATAGCGCGCATCACCCGGGACGCCTACCTGGCGGCAGGCTACTTTGAGAGCGCCGACCACCCCTACATGCAGCAGATCCAGAACGTCGGGCAGCGCGCGGCGGCCGCGACGGTTTGGGTCGCCGAGCGTGAGGGCCGGATCCTCGGCTCCGTGACGCTGGCGGTCGCCGGCGAGCCCTACGCGGACATCGCCTTCAGCGACGAGCTCGAGTTCAGGATGCTCGTGGTGGACCCCTCCGTGCAGCGCAGCGGTGCCGGCAAGGCCATGGTCCAGGCCATCATCAAGCACGCCAGGGCCCTGCCCGGCATCCACGCCGTGGCCCTCACCACTGGCGAGAGCTGGGAAAGCGCCCACGGCCTCTACCTGAAGACCGGCTTCGTCCGGGCGCCGGAGCGCGACTGGCTCGTGCCGGGCACGGACATCAAACTGCTCGTTTACCGCCAGGAACTCTAGCCGGGGCGGTGGCCCCGCGCAGGTCCGCCGACACAAAGCAACCCGGTTTGGCGGCCCGGCCATCCGGCGCCCTACAGTTGTGCCGATCCCTGGGGCAACTGCGAAAGGCCCACCATGCGCAAGACCTTCGGTACCGGCTCCACCTGGGAACAGACCCTCGGCTATTCCCGGGCTGTCCAGGTGGACAACACCCTCTACATCTCCGCGACCGCCGCCAGCGGCGAGGACGGAATCGTGGGCGAGGACTTCTACGCCCAGACCAGCTACATCCTGCAGAAGCTCGGCACCGTGCTGGCCGAGGCCGGCTTCGGCTTCGAGGACGTGGTGCAGTCCAAGCTGTACCTGACGGACATCAGCCAGTGGGAAGAGGCCGGCCGGGCCCACGGCGAGGTCTTCGGCGACATCCGCCCCACGCTCTCCCTCGTTCACGTGCTGCCGTTCCTGGATCCCAAGATGCTCGTCGAGATCGAACTCGTCGCCCAGAAGAGCGCCACCTAGGGCCAAACCGACGCTTGCCCGGGGCGTTGCGGGGGCCGGCCGGGCTCTGGCGGAACGTCGGGACTTGGAGTATGAAGGGCGCATGACCAAGGCGCACGGGCAGGGGCCCACCAGGATCCCCCTCATCGGCCAGTTCCGCTCCTATGACCGCTCGTGGCTGCGCGGCGATCTGATTGCCGGGGTCACCGTCGCGGCCCTGATCGTTCCGAAGAACCTCGGGTACGCAGGCATCGCCGGTATCCCGCTGCAGAACGGCCTGTATGCCGCGGCCGCCGGCGCCATCGTCTACGCGATCTTCGGCACCTGCCGGCAGATCTCGATGGGCCCGAGTTCGGGCCTGGCGGCGGTGGCCGCAAGTGCCGTGCTCGCGGCGGGCATCACCGGCGAGCAGGATGTCGCCTCGTTCGTTGCCGGAATTACCCTTGCCTCCGGCATCCTGTTCCTGATTCTTGCCGTCTTCAAGATGGGCTGGATTGCGCAGTTCCTCTCGAAGGCCGTGGTCACCGGCTTCCTTTTCGGCGCGGCGATCGACGTCGTGATCGGCGAGCTCCCCAAACTCACCGGGACCGAGGTCACCGGCTCGAATCCGCTCCAGGAGCTGTGGTCGTGGCTGGGCACCCTGGGCGCGGCACAGCCGACCACCGTGGTGGTGGGGGTCATCGCGCTGGCTGTGGTCTTCGGGCTGAAAGCCATCGCTCCCCAAGTCCCCGGCGCCCTGGTCCTGGTGGTGGGCGGACTGGCGGCGGAGGCGCTCTTCGGTCTCGGGGCCAAAGGCGTGGCCCTGGTGGGCGACGTACCCAGCGGGCTGCCCTCGCTGCAGGTCCCGGACGGCCAACTCATGTGGGACCACGTCGGCACCGTGGCGCTCGCGGCGGTGGCACTGGTCCTGATCGGCTTCTCCCAGACCGCAGGGGATGCCAGGGCGTTCGCTGCCAAACACCGCTACCAGATCGACATCAACCAGGAATCCATAGCCCAGTCAATGGCCAACATCGCCTCGGGTCTGTTCAAGGGGATGCCCGTCTCGACGAGCCTGTCCGCGAGCTCGCTGAACGACCACTCGGGGGCGAAGACCGGACTGGCCTCCCTCACCTCGGGGATCACCGTCCTGCTCACGCTGCTGTTCCTGGCGCCGCTGTTCTCGATCCTGCCCAAGCCCGTGCTGGCGGCGCTGATCATCGAGGCCGTCGTCATGGGCATGATGAACGTGCCCGAGCTGCGGCGGCTGGCCCGCGTGCAGAAGTTCGACTTCTGGATTGCGGTCGCG
This sequence comes from Arthrobacter sp. P4_F11, assembly GCF_056401395.1. NCBI lineage: Bacteria > Bacillati > Actinomycetota > Actinomycetes > Micrococcales > Micrococcaceae > Arthrobacter > Arthrobacter sp. P4_F11. The sequence goes on along the minus strand of NZ_JBFUJK010000006.1, from coordinate 212,679 downwards.
GCCATCATCGGGACCCTCATCTTCGGCGTGCTGGCGGGCGTCGTCATTGGAATCGGGCTCTCGCTCATCTGGCTCGTCCGGGTGGCGACCCATCCGGAGATGCCCGACCTGGGCCGCGAGCCCGGGACCCAGGTCTTCCGCGACGCCGGTGAGCACCCCGGCGACGAGACCGTTCCCGGCATTGCCGTGATCCGGTTCGACGGCGGCCTGTTCTTCGCCACGGCCGATGCACTGGAGGACCGCCTGCGCGACGTCATCCAGTCGACGCCGGGGCTCACCGGGATCGTGCTCGACTGCGGCGGGATCAACTTCGTCGACTCGCAGGGGGCGGCAAAGGTGGCGGACATCGTCATCCTCGCCCGGGAGGCCGGGGTCAACCTGCGCCTGACCCGGCTGAAGCCCGCGGTCCGGTCGGTCCTGGAGCGGGACGGCGTGATCGAGCGTGTCGGGGCGGACATGATCCACGGCAACATCCACAGGGCCGTGCAGGCGGAGCAGGCGGCGGCACAGAAGGAGCCCGACGGCGCCTAGTGGCCGGCCGGAACGGGGATTCCGTAGCGGTGCTCGGGCCGCCCGGTGGTGCCGTAGCGCAGCTGGATGTCGACGGCGCCGTCGTCCGCCAGCGCGGACAGATACCGCTGGGCGGTGGCCCGGGACACACCGACCCGGGCGGCGACGTCGGCGGCTGAATACTGCTCGCCGGGCACCAGGGATTCCAGCACCGCGGCCTCGGTGGCGGAGCGGGGACGTGCCGAGGCGACGACGTCGCCCGGGATCAGGGCGCGCTTGGCGCGCTCCACCGTCTCCTGGCTGACGGAGCCCGGCTGGGCCAGGATCCGGCGGTAGCGTGCATAGGAGCGCAGCTGCTGCGAAAGGGATTCGGCCGTGAAGGGCTTGAGCAGGTAGCCCAGTGCCCCGCGGCGGAACGCGAGCCGCAGCGAGGCCGTGTCCGAGGCCGCGCTGAGGATCACGGTATCGACGTCCAGCTGGTGCAGCAGGTCCAGGCCCGAAGCGTCCGGCAGGTAGACGTCCAGCAGCACCAGGTCCGGGCGGAGGCTGTGGATGGCCTGCAGTGCCTGGGACGCCGAGCCGGCCGGCGGCAGCGCCAGGAAGCCGGCCACCGAATCCACATAGGCGGCATGCAGCTTGGCGACGTGGAAATCATCGTCGACAATCAGCACCCTGAAATCCTCAGACATCGTTGTCCTCTCGGTTTGCTTCAGTGATTGCAGGTTCGGTATTTCCCGGCAGTGTTGGCCCCGGTTCGGTGGTTCCCGGCAGCGTGGCGACGAAAACGGCGCCCGGGCCGCCGGGGGAGCCGGCTTCGAGCACCCGCAAGTCTCCGCCGCGGCGGCGCGCGAGCTGGCGGGACAGCGCCAGCCCCAGGCCCTGCCCTCCGCCAGGGCGGGCGGGCCGGACCGAGGTCGTGTAGCCTTCCGCGAAGACCCCCTCGGCCTCGGCGGCTGTCATTCCGCCGCCCAGGCCGTCGCCGGAATCGGCCACCACAATGTGGAGTGTGCCGGCGCCTCCGTTGATGCCCGGTTCGTCCAGCACTTCGACTTCCACCCAGCGCTCGGCCGCGGATCCGGCGACGGCGGCGTTCACGGCGTTGTCGATCAGGTTCCCCAGGACGGTGGTGACGTCCTGGGGTTCGGTGACGTGGCCGCGGACCACGGATTCCGGGCCGAGGCGGAGGCTCACGCCGCGCTCGTCCGCCTCGACGCCCTTGGCACCGAGGAAGGCCTGCAGGTAGGGGTCCTGGAGCAGCTCGGCCTGGTCCACCGGGAATGCCAGCGGCCCGGTGCCGGCCAGTTTGGCGAGATAGTCCTGGGCCTGCTGGGGCTCCCCGATGCTCATGAACCCGGCGATCGTGTGCAGCTGGTTGGCAAACTCGTGGCGCTGTGCCCGCAATGCCGCAGACATGGTGCCGACGGCGTCGAGCTGGCGGGTCAGCTGCTGCAGCTCGGTCCGGTCCCGCAACATCACCACCCAGCCCAGGTCCTCCCGGCCGTGCAGGGCCTTGCGGGCGCTCACCACCAGCACCCGGCCGCCGGCCACGAGTTCCACCGCCTCGCCCTCGGCCGCATCGGCCCGGGTCAGGGCCTTGAGCTGCTCCGGGACCGGCGCGGCGGCCCAGGCCGTGCCCGCGAGGTCCGGGACACCGAGCAGCCGCTGCGCGGCGGCGTTGAAAACGCTGACCCTGCCGTCGGCCGAAACGCCGATGACGCCGTCGTCGACGCCCTGCAACACGGCCACCTGGTCGTGCACCAGGGTGCTGATCTCCTCGGGTTCGAGCCCGAGGGTCAGCCGCTGGAGCCGCCGCCGCAGCAGGAAGGAGGCGAGCACGCCGGCCAGCAGCGCGCCGGCGGCCGTGACGGCGATGGGGATGATGTCCCGGGCCAGGCTTTGGCTGATCGTCTCGGTGGAGTAGCCCACGCTCACCTCGCCCACCACCGCCGTCGAATCCGGGGCGTACACCGGGACCTTGGCGCCGGCGGACGGGCCCAGCGTGCCCGTGTTCCGCGTGGTGACCTCCCGGCCCGCGAGGGCGTCCGAGGGGTCGGTACTGACCTTTTCGCCCAGCCGCTCCGCGTCGGGGTGCGCCAGCCGGATGCCGGTCTCGTCCGTAATGACCACGAACAGCGCCCCGGTGCGGGTGCGGGCACCCTCCGCGGCAGCCATCAACGGACCGGCCAACAGCTCGGCGGCCGGGGGAGCGGCGGGAAGGGCGCTGATGGACTGGACCTGAGCCCGCACGGAGGGGTCCGAGGCCACGGTCCGGGCCAGGGTCAGCGCCTGGTTCTCCGCCTCGCGGCCCAGCCGGTCGTAGCTCAGCCAGGCGTGGACGGCGCTGCTCAGCAGCACCACCAGCGCCACGACGCCGAGCTGCAGCAGCAGTGTCTGGGTCGAAAAACGCAGGGCCGGCAGAACTGTGCGGCGCTTCATCGGGCTCCTGCCTGGGGTTGGTACGGACGTGAGCAAAATGCGCAAAATGCATCCAATAAGCAGTATGCCAATCAATTGAGCCAAAGGCCCAGTCGTGACGGGCGCCACTCTAACGTCTGTAGTGCGCATCACACCGGAGTGGTGTCATTCAACGAAGAAGGAGCCGGCCGTGCTGGTATTACTAGGATTCGCCATGATCGCGGTATTCATGGTGCTGATCATGACGAAGAAGTTGACGCCGGTGCTGGCGCTCATCATTGTTCCCACAGTCTTCGGGCTTTTCGCCGGCGCGGGCCTCGGCATCGGCCCGATGGTCATGGACTCCATGAAATCCATGACCTCCACCGCCGCGCTGCTGATGTTCGCGATCATCTACTTCGGGCTGATGATCGACGTCGGGCTCTTTGACCCCCTGGTCAGGTTCATCCTGCGAAAGCTCGGCAACGACCCCGCCAAGGTGGTCCTGGGCACGGCCATCCTCGCGGCAGCGGTCTCCCTCGACGGCGACGGCTCCACCACCTTCATCCTCACCACCGCGGCGATGCTGCCGGTCTACCTGCGGCTGAAGATGAGCCCCGTGGTCCTGACCTGCGTGGCCGGCCTGGCCAACGGCACCATGAACATCCTGCCCTGGGGCGGCCCCACCGCCCGCGCCGCCTCCGCGTTGAAGCTCGACGTCAATGATGTCTTCGTGCCCATGGTCCCGTCCCTCATCGCAGGGCTCATCGTCGTGCTGGTCTTCTCCTGGCTGCTCGGCCTGCAGGAACGCAACCGCCTCCGCGCCGTCGCCCCCGAGATCTGGGGCGTCCCGGATACAGCCGCAGCCTTCGACGGCGATGCAGACGGCGCAGCCGGCGGCAGCGCGGCCGGCGGTACCGGAATCCGCCGCGGCCGCAAGGGCCCCGGAGCCTCGCCCGCCGGGCTCTCCCCGGAAGGATCGTCCGTTGCCGTGCTGGAGCGCGCCGATTCCCTCGTTGACGACCGCGACTCCGCCATGGCCGACACCGCCCTGGACCCCAACCGCAAGACCCTCCGTCCCAAGCTGTTCTGGTTCAACCTCGGCCTCACTGTCGCCGTCATGGTGACGCTCGTCGCCAACGTCATTCCGCTCCCGTTCGTCTTCATGGTCGGCGCCGCCATCGCCCTGCTGGTCAACTTCCCCAAGGTCAAGGACCAGAGCGCCCAGCTGATCGCGCACGCTCCCTCGATTGTCGCCGTCGTCAGCATGGTCATGGCCGCCTCGGTCCTGACCGGCGTCCTCAACGGCACGGGCATGGTCAAGGCCATGTCGGAATGGCTGGTCCAGATCATCCCGTCGGACATGGGTCCGCTGATGGCCGTGATCACCGGTGTCCTGAGCATCCCAATGACGTTCTTCATGAGCAACGACGCCTTCTACTTCGGCGTCCTGCCGGTCCTGAGCGAAACGGCGGCCCACTACGGCGTCAGCGCCGCCGACATGGCCCGCGCTTCCATCACCGGCCAGCCCTTCCACCTGCAGAGCCCCCTGGTCCCCGCCATCCTGCTCCTGGTCTCCCTCGCCAAGGTGGACCTGGGCGACCACCACAAGAAGGTCCTGTGGCGCACGGCCGTGATCTCCCTGGTCATGCTCGGCGTAGGAGTCCTCACCGGAGCCATCGGCATCGGCTGACAAGCCAAGGAGCACCACAAATATTCATAACGAGACTGTCGGGTTCGGAGATTTTCCGGACCCGACAGTCGCGTTTGGTGAGGGAGGCTCGTCCGGCCTGGCGCCGGACGGCGGCAGGGCGTTCAGACACGTAGACTGGGACGGAAAATTATCCATACCTTGCAGGGGAGATCCATGGCTGCGATCAACCGCGATGACGTCGCGCATCTCGCGCAACTCGCGCACATCGAGATGAGTGCTGAAGAGCTGGACAGGATGGCCGGCGAACTCGCCGTCATCGTGGATTCAGTGAAGTCCGTCAGTGAAGCCGCCGGTGATGACGTCCCGGCCACGTCCCACCCGATTCCGCTGACCAATGTGTTCCGCGAGGACGTCGTGGGCCACACGTTTACGGCCGAGCAATCCCTCTCCGGTGCCCCAGACGCGTACGAAGGCCGTTTCAAGGTCCCGGCAATCCTGGATGAGGACTAAGACCATGACTGAGAACAACGAACTGATCCGCCTCTCCGCCGCCGCGCTCGCCGAGAAGCTGGCCGCCCGCGAGATCACCGCCGTCGAGGTCACCCAGGCCTACCTGGACCGCATCGCCGCCGTCGACGGCAAGGTCCACGCCTTCCTCCACGTCAACGCCGACGAGGCGCTCGCCGTCGCCGCCGAAGTGGATGCGATCCGCGCCGCCGGCGGTGCCGCCGCCGAAGAGCTCCACGTCCTCGCGGGCGTCCCGATCGCCGTCAAGGACCTCATCGTCACGATCGGCCAGCCCACCACGGCCGGCTCGAAGATCCTCGAAGGCTGGCACAGCCCCTACGACGCCACCGTCGTCGAGCGCCTGCGCGCCGCCAAGATGCCGATCCTGGGCAAGACGAACCTCGACGAATTCGCGATGGGCTCGTCCACCGAGCACTCCGCCTACGGGCCCACGCACAACCCGTGGGACCTGGACCGCATCCCGGGCGGTTCCGGCGGCGGTTCCGCTGCCGCCGTCGCGGCCTTCGAAGCCCCGCTGGCCCTCGGCACGGACACCGGCGGATCCATCCGCCAGCCCGGCGCCGTCACCGGCACGGTCGGCGTCAAGCCCACCTACGGCGGCGTTTCCCGCTACGGCGCCATCGCCATGGCCTCCTCGCTGGACCAGATCGGCCCGGTCTCGCGCACCGTTCTCGACTCGGCCCTGCTGCACCAGGTGATTGGCGGGCACGATCCGCGCGACTCCACCTCGCTGCCGGACCCGCTCGAGGACCTCGTGGCCGCTGCCCGGACCGGCAACGTCGAGGGCATGAAGATCGGCATCATCAAGGAGCTCCACGGCGAGGGCTACCAGGCCGGCGTCGAGAACCGCTTCAACGAATCCCTCGAGCTGCTGAAGGGCGCGGGCGCCGAGATCGTCGAGGTCTCCTGCCCCAACTTCAAGTACGCCCTGGGCGCCTACTACCTGATCATGCCGTCGGAGGCGTCCTCCAACCTGGCCAAGTTCGACGGCGTCCGCTACGGCCTGCGGGTCCTGCCCGAACAGGGACCGCTGACCATCGAGCGGGTCATGGGGGCCACCCGCGCCGCCGGCTTCGGCGACGAGGTCAAGCGCCGCATCATCCTGGGCACCTACGCCCTGAGTGCCGGCTACTACGACGCGTACTACGGCTCGGCCCAGAAGGTGCGCACCCTGATCCAGCGCGACTTCGACGCCGCCTTCGAAAAGGCCGACGTGCTGATTTCCCCGACGGCGCCGACCACGGCGTTCAAGCTCGGCGAGAAGCTCAACGACCCGCTGGCGATGTACCTCAACGATGTCGCCACCATCCCGGCGAACATGGCCGGCGTCCCCGGCCTGTCGCTGCCCGGCGGCCTGGCCGACGAGGACGGGCTGCCCGTGGGCATCCAGCTCCTGGCCCCGGCCCGCCAGGACGCCCGCCTGTACCGCGTCGGCGCGGTCCTGGAATCCCTGCTCGAGGCGCAGTGGGGCGGCCCGCTGCTGGACAAGGCCCCCTCGCTCACTGATTCTGCCGTTTCAAGCCACGGAGGCTCACACTAATGACTGACGCAACCCTCAGCTTTGAAGAGGCGATGGACAAGTACGATCCCGTCCTGGGGTTCGAGGTCCACGTGGAGCTCAACACCAAGACCAAGATGTTCTCCTCCGCGCCGAACGTCTTCGGCGACGAGCCGAACACCAACGTCAACGAGGTGGACCTCGGCATGCCCGGCGTGCTGCCGGTGGTGAACAAGACCGCGATCGAGTCCTCGATCAAGATCGGCCTGGCGCTGAACTGCAAGATCGCCGAGAAGTGCCGCTTCGCCCGGAAGAACTACTTCTACCCGGACACCCCGAAGAACTTCCAGACCTCCCAGTACGACGAGCCCATCGCGTACGACGGCTACCTGGACGTCGAGCTCGCCGACGGCACCGTGTTCCGCGTCGAAATTGAACGCGCGCACATGGAGGAGGACGCCGGCAAGCTGACCCACATGGGCGGCGCCACCGGCCGCATCCAGGGAGCGGACTACTCCCTGGTGGACTACAACCGTTCCGGCGTGCCGCTGGTCGAGATCGTCACCAAGCCGATCGAGGGCGCCGGCAGCCGCGCTCCCGAACTCGCCAAGGCCTACGTGGCCGCCGTCCGCGAGATCGTCAAGAACCTCGGGGTCTCGGACGCGAAGATGGAGCGCGGCAACGTCCGCTGCGACGCCAACGTCTCGCTGCGCCCGCACGGCCGCGAACGTTTCGGCATCCGTTCGGAAACCAAGAACGTCAACTCGCTGCGCGCCGTCGAACACGCGGTCCGCTACGAGATCCAGCGGCACGCCGCCGTGCTGGACTCCGGCGAGCCGGTCACCCAGGAAACCCGGCACTGGCACGAGGACACCCGGACCACGACATCGGGCCGGGCCAAGTCCGACGCCGACGACTACCGCTACTTCCCGGAACCTGACCTGGTCCCGATCACCGCGTCCCGCGAATGGGTCGAGGAGCTCCGGGCCACCCTGCCCGAGCCGCCGGCCGCGCGCCGCAAGCGGCTGCAGGCCGACTGGGGCTACTCGGACCTGGAGTTCCGCGACGTCGTCAACGCCGGCGTCATGGACGAGATCGAGGACACCATCACCGCCGGCGCCACCGCCACCGTGGCCCGCAAATGGTGGATGGGCGAGATCGTGGGCCGCGCCAAGAACGCCGACGTCGATCCCGGCCAGCTCGGCGTCAACCCGGCCACCATCGTGGAACTGAACAAGATGGTCGAGGACGGCAAGATCAACAACAAGATGGCCTCCGAGGTCCTGGACGGCGTGCTCGCCGGCGAAGGCACCCCGGCGGAAATCGTCGAGAAGCGCGGCCTCGCCGTGGTCTCCGACGACGGCCCGCTGCTCGAAGCCATCGACGCGGCCCTCGCCGCTCAGCCCGGCGTCGCGGACAAGATCCGCGGCGGCAAGATCCAGGCGATCGGCGCGATCGTCGGGGGCGTGATGAAGGCCACCCGCGGGCAGGCCGACGCCGGCCGCGTGCGCGAGCTGATCCTCCAGCGCCTCGGCGTCGAGGGCTAGCCCCTAGCCGCCCACTAAATCGGTCATGATGGTCTGCAGCGCTTCGCAGACCATCATGACCGATGTGCGTTTAAGGTTCTCCGGCCGGGCCAGGACGTCGATCCGACGCCGGGTGCTGATGCCCTCCAGCGGCCGCAGCACAATGTCCGGGTTCAGCACAGGCCGCGCGGTGTGCCGCGGCAGCAGGCCGATCACGCCGCCGGCCGCCACGAGCGCCGCCACAGTTGAGTAGTCGTTGATGCGGTGCACGATGTTCAGCTCACGGCTGGAGACCGCCGCGACGGCGGAGAGCACGTCGGCGGGGGAGTAGCCGGCGCGGCTCGTCACCCACGGTTCGCCCACGACGTCGTCCGCCGTCACCGCGCGCTGGCCGGCCAGCCGGTGCCCGGCCGGCAGTGCCACGTCCAGCGGCTCATGCGCGAGCGGGATCACCGCGACGCGTTCCCCGGGCCAACGCGGGCTGTGATCCATCCGGTGCGCCAGGACCAGGTCGTAGCGCGCCGTCAGGGCGGGAAAATCCTGCTGGGCGACGTCCTCGTCGGAGAGCAGGATCCGCGGCTGGCCCGGGCCGTCCAGCAGCCGGGCCAGCGGCGCGAACAATGCCTGCCCGGCGCTGTGGAAACCGCTGAGCGTCACCGGCGCCACCGGTGAGCCGTGGTAGGCGCCGATCGCCATCTTCGCATCCGCCATCGCGCTGACCACCGCGGCCCCGGCGTCCGCCAGCACCTGCCCGGCCTCCGTGAGCACCAGGTTCCGGCCCTCCTTGCGGGTCAGCGGCACCTCCACAGTCTTCTGCAGCGCGGCCAGTTGCTGGGACACCGCCGACGGCGTCACCAGAAGGGTTTCGGCGACGGCCTTGACGCTGCCCAGAGCTCCGAGTTCGCGCAACATCTCCAGCTGGTGGATTTCCATGCCAGCCATTCTATGCAACAGCGATTGCTAATTCGTCGATTGAGAAAAATTCGGTTGTGCTAATGCTTTCTGGTGGGTCTAATGGGGTGAGTTGACCCACACGCCCGCCCCGCATGCGGAACAGAACACGCGGAACAGAACGCGCGGAGCAGGACCCCAAAAGCACAGTTAGGAAGGCCCATGAAGGCTCTCTACAAAGCCGGCGCCCACGCAGGATTCGAGCTCGTCGACCGTCCCGAGCCGAAGACCGGCCCCGGGGACGTCAAGATCCGCGTCATGACCACCGGCATCTGCGGTACGGACCTGCACATCCAGGCCTGGGACGCCTGGGCGCAGGGCATCATCAACGCCCCCCTGATCGCCGGCCACGAGTTCTACGGCGAGGTCGTGGAGACCGGCGAGGACGTCCTGGACGTCAAGGTGGGGGACAGGGTCTCCGGCGAAGGCCACATCGTCTGCGGAATCTGCCGCAACTGCCGCGCCGGCCGCCGCCAGATGTGCATCAACACCGTCAGCGTCGGCGTCCAGCGCGACGGCGCCTTCGCCGAGTACGTGGTGATCCCCGAGACCAACGTCTGGGTCCACCAGGACCCCTCCGTCACCCCGGAACTCGGCGCCATCTTCGACCCCTTCGGCAACGCCGTCCACACCGCCCTGAGCTTCCCGCTGGTCGGCGAGGACGTGCTGATCACCGGCGCCGGACCCATCGGCCTGATGGCGATCGCCGTGGCCCGGCACGCGGGCGCCCGCAAGATCGCGATCACCGACGTCTCCGCGCCCCGGCTGGAACTGGCCCGCAGGCTCGGCGTCGACCTCGCGATCGATGTCTCGAAGATGCGGGTCAAGGACGCCCAGCGCGAACTCGGCATGCGCGAAGGCTTCGACATCGGCATGGAAATGTCGGGACACCCCACCGCGCTGCCTGAGATGATCGACAACATGAACCACGGCGGCCGGATCGCGATGCTGGGACTGCCCAGCCAGTCCATCGACATCAACTGGGGCAAGGTGGTCACGCACATGCTGACCATGAAGGGCATCTACGGTCGCGAAATGTTCGAGACCTGGTACGCGATGAGCGCCATGCTCTCCTCCAACCCGGCCCTGCACGCGAACATCTCGGCCGTGGTCACGGACACGCTGCCGGCCACCGACTGGGAAAAGGGTTTCGAGGTGGCCCGCGCCGGCGTCGGCGGCAAGGTGGTTCTCGACTGGACCGTTTTCTAGGCCCTTTCCTGACTGCGCGCTTCCGGCCCCCTGCCAGACACCGCCTTCCACGCACAGCATTCCGCCCCCGCATCCAACCAGCCGAGGAGCCAACCCATGTATTCAGCCATCAAGGACCAGCTGCAGCACGAACTCGATGAGATCCGCAGCGCCGGTCTGTTCAAGACCGAGCGGCACATCGACTCGCCGCAGGCCAACCGCATCAAGGCCGGGCAGATCGGCGAGTCCGGCGCCGACGTGCTGAACTTCTGCGCCAACAACTACCTGGGCCTCGCCGATCACCCGGACATCATCGCCGCGGCGAAGACCGCCATGGACGAGCGCGGCTTCGGCATGGCCAGCGTCCGCTTCATCTGCGGCACCCAGGACCTGCACCTGGCACTGGAAAAGCGTGTCTCGGCGTTCCTCGGCACCGAGGACACCATCCTGTTCTCCAGCTGCTTCGACGCCAACGGCGGCGTATTCGAGTCCCTATTCGGCCCGGAGGACGCCGTCATCTCGGACGCCCTGAACCACGCGTCCATCATTGACGGCATCCGGCTCTGCAAGGCCCAGCGCTTCCGCTACGCCAACCAGGACATGGCGGACCTCGAATCGAAGCTGATCGAGGCCACGACCCAGGAGAACCCGGCCCGCCGCAAGATCATCGTCACGGACGGCGTCTTCTCGATGGACGGCTTCCTGGCCCCGCTCGAAGCGATCTGCGACCTCGCCGACAAGTACGACGCCCTGGTCATGGTGGACGATTCCCACGCGGTGGGCTTCATGGGCGCCACCGGTGCCGGCACGCCGGAACATGCCGGCGTCTCGGACCGCGTGGACATCTACACCGGCACCTTCGGCAAGGCCCTCGGCGGCGCGTCCGGCGGCTACGTCTCGGGCCGCGGCGAGGTCGTGGCGATGCTCCGCCAGAAGGCCCGCCCCTACCTGTTCTCCAACTCGCTGGCCCCGGCGATCGTCGCGGCCACGCTCACGGCCCTGGACCTCGTGGAAAACTCCGGCGAACTGCGCGGCAAGCTCTTCGCCAACGCGGAGCTCTTCCGGAACCGCATGAGCGAGGAAGGCTTCGACCTGCTCCCCGGCGAGCACGCCATTGTCCCGGTAATGTTCGGCGACGCCGTCATGGCCGCCAAGGTGGCCGATGCCATGCTCCACAACGGCGTCTTCGTCACGGCGTTCAGCTACCCGGTGGTGCCCAAGGGCGCCGCCCGGATCCGCGTCCAGCTCTCCGCCGCGCACAGCGCCGACGACGTCGAAGCCTGCGTCCAGGCGTTCGTGCGCAGCCGCGCAGCGGTGGCAGCAGCCTAGAGCGCCTGATCGCCGGGCCGGGCCCCCGCTTTCAGCACGGGTCCGGCCCCACCCCAGGGGTCCGGCCCTGCCCGTTCATCCCGGCTTGCTCCTCTTGCTGGTCCGCGGGACATGTCCAGCTCCGGCAGCGAGGACTGGACATAATGCCACTATGTCCAACGGCCACGACCAACGAAGGGCATGCCCCGGTCCTGCCCGCCGCAGCGAGGGACATGTCCAGCCGTACGGACCACGGAAGAGCATGTCCCGGGCCGGCCCGCCGCAACGCGGGACATGCCCAGCCGTGCGGACCACGGAAGGGCATGTCCCGGGCCGGCCCGCCGCAACGGTGGACATGCCCAGCTCCGGCAGCGAGGACTGGACATAATGCCACTATGTCCAACGGCCACGACCAACGAAGGGCATGTCCCGGGCCTGCCCGCCGCAACGAGGGACATGTCCAGCCGTGCGGACCAAGGAAGGGCATGTCCCGGGGGCGGCGTGCACAATTTATCCAAGCAACCAGGATTCCAAGAAAGTTGCCGCCAAACCCGGAATCGTGGAGACGCCATGTGCCGAGAGCACCGTGAGTCACTGGACATTTCAACGCCCGGGGATCCAACAACGCCGCTGGTGATGACTGTGGGACCCGATTGACGCCGCTCGCCCGGGCGCAGGTTGCGGCAAACGCCGGATACCGGCGCGGCCTGACCCGACAATCTGCAAGGATGGGATCATGTCAGCTCATTACGATGTCGTAATTGTCGGCGGCGGGATCGCCGGCCTGTCCCTTGCCTCCGCCTTGGCCGGGCGCTGCAGCGTGGCCCTGATCGAAGCCGAGCAGACCCTGGCGTACCACACCTCGGCCCGCTCGGCCCGGCAACTGATTCCCAGCTACGGCCCGCCTGTGGTTCAGGAGCTCACCGTCCGGACGCTCGACCTCATCGCGGCCCAGGACGCTGAACGTCCGGAACCGGTGCTCACCCCGCGCAGTTTCATGCTGATCGGGGACGACGCCACCGTCCGGGCGGAGGCAAGCGGACACATGCAGCGGATCACCCACGCCGAGGCACTGGACCTGTGCCCGGTCCTGGTCCCGGATTCGTTCAGCGCCGCCGGGCTGGACACCGGATCCTTCGCCTGCAACGCCCCCGTGCTGCTCGAGGACCACCGGCGGCTCGCCGTGGCCGGCGGCGTGGACATCATTACCGGCGCCAGGGTCCATTCCGCCCAACGCCTGGGCACCGGCTGGGAACTGGGCGCCGGGCAGGAAGGCTTCCAGTCCGCCGTCGTGGTCAACGCCGCCGGTGCCTGGGCCGACGAGCTCGCCGTCCTCAGTGGCGTCGAGAAGCTCGGCCTGCAGCCGTACCGGCGCACCGCGGCGATCGTCGACGTCGAGAATCCCCTCCCGGAAGCCTGCCCGATGGTGGCGGCGGCCGATGACAGCTTCTACTTCCGGCCGGACAACGGCCAGGTCCTGATCTCGCCCGCCGAACACGTGCCGAGCGGACCTGAGGACGCCCGGCCCTATCCCGGCGACGTCGAACGGGTCATCGCCCGGCTCAACGAGATCACGACGCTCGGGATCCGGAGCGTTCGCACGGCCTGGACGGGGCTGCGGACGGAGGCGGCCGACGGCGTCCCGGTGGTGGGGTTCGACGCCGAGGCCACCGGATTCTTCTGGCTCGCCGGCCAAGGGGGGTACGGATTCCAGACCTCATCCGGCGTCGCGGAACTGGCCGCCGGGCTGATCCTCGCCGGCCAGGGCTCCGCCCCGGCCCTGGCCCCGGCCCTGCCCCCGGCGCGGGACGCCAGTCCGGCATCCCGGACAGCGGAGGCGCTGGCCGCGACCCGCTGGTCCATCCGGCGCTGAAGAATGGACCCATGAGTACCCTCATCACCAATATCGCCGAACTGATGACCCAGGACGCGGAACACCGCGTCCTCCGCGACGCGGCGGTGGTCATCGAGGGGGAGCGGATTTCCTGGCTCGGGCCCGCGGCCGGCGCCCCGGCCGCGGACGAACGGGTGGATGCCGGTGGCCGGGCGCTCCTCCCGGGCTGGGTCGACTCCCACACGCACCTGATCTTCGCGGGGGACCGCACTGCCGAGTTCGAGGCCCGGATGGCGGGGGAAAGCTACAGCGCCGGCGGGATCGCCGTCACCACCGGCGCCACCCGGAGCACGAGCGACTTCGACCTGACCCGGCTGGCGATGGGCCGCGTCGCGGAGGCCGTGTCGCAGGGCACCACCTACCTGGAGACCAAAACCGGCTACGGCCTGGACCTCGAGAACGAGGCCCGCAGCGCCCGCATCGCCTCCACGGTGGCGGACGAGGTGACCTACCTGGGGGCGCACCTTGTGCCCGCCGGGATGGACGCGGAGGAATACACGGAGCTGGTCTGCGGACCGATGCTCACCGCAGTCCGGCCCTACGTCCGCTGGGCCGACGTCTTTTGCGAGCAGGGTGCGTTCAACGAGGACCAGTCCCGCCGGGTGCTGCTGGCCTGCAAGGCCGCCGGGCTGGGGCTGCGCGTCCACGGCAACCAGCTCGGCGAGGGCCCCGGCGTCAGGCTGGCCGTGGAATTCGGCGCCGCGAGCGTGGACCACGTGAACTACCTGTCGGCCGCGGACATCGACGCCCTTGCCGGCAGCTGGTCCGGCTGGGACGCCGCCGGCGGCAGCGGCACGCCTGGATCCGGGCAGCGCGGCACGGTTGCCACGTGCCTGCCGGCCTGCGATCTTTCCACCCGGCAGCCGCTGGCCCCAGGCCGTGAACTGCTCGACGCCGGTGTGCAGCTGGCGCTGGCCTCCAACTGCAACCCCGGCACGTCCTACACCAGCTCCATGGCGTTCTGCGTCACCACCGCAGTGCTGCAGATGCGGCTCAGTGTCCATGAGGCGGTGCGCGCCGCGACCTACGGCGGCGCCCTGGCCCTGGGGCGGGAGGCCGGGAACGACGTCGACGGCGAACGCGCGGTGGGCTCGATCGCCGTCGGACACCGCGCGGACCTGCACCTGCTCAACGCCCCTTCCGCCACGCACCTCGCCTACCGGCCCGGCATCCCCCTGACGCACGCGGTGTGGCGCGTCGGTGTAGCGCAGCCGCTCCGCTAGCCCTAGAACATCATGGGCGGTGCGTCGAGGACGGTCTCGTCCACGCGCCTCTTCTCCCACTGCGTGAAGGGCTTGTCGAGCTCGTACTTGCCGTGCGAGGTGCGCAGCAGGGTGCGGACCTCGGCGTTCTCGGGGTTGTTCAGGGACTCGAAGTATTCCACCGACCAGTGGAACCAGCGCATGCAGAACAGCCGCATGGTCAATCCGTGCGTCACGAACAGCGCGTTCGGGGCATAGCCGGGCCGGGACCAGTGCCGGTGCAGGGTTTCCATGAACGAAGAGATCCTGTCATACACATCGGAACCGGACTCGCCCTCGCGGAAGCGGTAGAAGAAGTGCCCGTAGGCGTTGCGGAGCTCCTTCTGGTCCTCGATGTCGCCGGCGATCTGAAAGTTGGCCCAGTCCTGTTCGCGCAGGCGCGGTTCCTCGATCACCCGCTCCACGAGCGGGCCGAGATTCAGCGCCTCGAGGGTCTGGTAGGCGCGCAGGTACGGGGAGACGTAGACGCACACCGGGCGGCCGTCCAGCTGGCGCCGGACCTCCTCCCCGGCCGCGGTGGCCTGCTCCAGACCCAGCGCGGTCAACGGGATCCGGTAGTCCGGAACACGGTTGTAGATCGAGGTGTCGGCATTGGCGGCAGACTGGCCGTGCCGGATCATGATGATTTTCCGGGGCGCACTCATAATCCCCAAGCATAGGGCTCCTAAAAGCAGGTGCCGCAGGCAAAACCCCGTTCGGCCGGCACCACGCGGGCACCAGCAAACTATCGGCAAGTGCAGGCAAGATAGAACCATGTTGGTTCCCTCCCGCCGTCGGCTGCGGTTCGAAGTGTTGATTGTCCTGGGGTTGTCGCTGGGGCAGTCCGCGATCTACTCCGTGGTGCAGTTGCTGGACAAGATGACCACGGCGCCGCTGGCCCAGGGGACATCCACACTGAACCGCTCACAGAGCGCACGCGAATACTTCGACCTCACCTACCAGTTGCTGGACATCATCTTCGCCCTGGTCCCGGTGGCCCTCGTGATCTATTTCCTCACCGAGCACTGGCCGGCCGGTGAGCGCGGAACCTCGGCGTTCCGAAGGATCGGCTTCGACTTCGCCCGGCCCGGCAAGGACCTCCTGCAGGGTCTCGGACTCGCCGCGCTCATCGGCATTCCGTCCCTGGGTCTCTACGCCGCCGGCCGGGCCCTGGGGATCACGACGGCGATCATCCCCAGTGCCCTGGACGCGTACTGGTGGACCGTGCCAGTGCTGGTCCTGTCCGCGATCCGGCACGCGGTGGTCGAGGAAGTGATTGTGGTGGCGTACCTGCTGGACCGGCTCGGGAAACTGGGCTGGAGCGTGCCGGCGGCCATCGCCGCCAGCGCCCTGCTCCGCGGCAGCTATCACCTGTACCAGGGGTTCGGGCCGTTCATCGGCAACGCGGTGATGGGCGTCGTCTTCGCGCTGGTCTACACGCGGACCAAACGGGTGATGCCGCTGGTGATCGCCCACGCCATCCTGGACACTGTGGCGTTCGTGGGGTTCAGCCTGTTCGGCAAGGCCGTGGGCCTGGGCTGAGTTGCTTTTAGGAGCAGCCCTTAAATGATCTCGGCCGCCGTCTCCTAGGTGACATCGTTGGCACCTAAGAGATGGCGGCCGAAGCGTGGGGCAGGTGGAGCGTTAGATCGTGACCGCTCCGGAGGCGGTCTCGAAGGTGACAGAGAGGATGCCGGGAGTCCCGTGCGGCGCGATCCAGTTCACGGCGACGTCTTCCAGCGGCTTTTCAACCGGTTCGCCCAGCCACTCCGTGACACGTGCGGCCGAACCGGCAATGGTCAGTGCGGACATCTTGACATCGCTCGCGTAGGCGTTGGACGGGTGCAACTCCGGGTCGCCCTCCCACTTGAGCATGTACGGCACCTGGGGGTCGGCAATGAGCCCCAGGATGCCGATCTGCTTCCAGACCAGTTCGCGGCCGTCGGGAAACTTCCGGTTGCCGTTGACGGCGGCGCGGCCGAGCCGCTCCTCGAACGGGGCCAGGTCGTCAACCTCGACGCACCAGCCCATCCAGCCGCCGCCGGCCTCGGAGCGTGCCCGGACGGCCTGGCCGAACGGGGCCTTGTCGGAGGCCGGGTGGTTCAGGACCTCCACGACTTCCAGGTACTTGTGTCCCGCGAGCGGGATAATCATGTTGCGTGTCCCGAAACGGGGGTGCACTCCACCCTTCACGGCTTCAACGCCGAGGGCAGACGCAATACGTTCAGTGGTGGCTGCCAAGCCATCGTGTTCACAGGCGTAAGAGACGTGATCCATGCGCATGCCATCATCTTGGCACTTTGTGATGGACCTCTCAGCTTAGGCTCCCCTAACCGTCATGGGACGTCCTGGGGCGCGGAACGCGGCGCCCCGGATGCTCCGTCACGGCGGCCGTCTTCATCTTCGTCACAAAGCTATCCATGGCTCCGCCGCCATTCCTACACTGAAGCCAGGTCATGAGTGCCAGCGCACAGCCCCGGCTTGCTGGCCGGCAACCCTCGTATCGCGGTGGGGTGCCCCGGGTGAAGACCTGGCCGTCCGGCGCCCGCCGGAGGGCAAGCGCGGCGCCTGTTCCGGTTCGGGCCGAAAGCCCCGGCCGGTGCTGTGCCCAGTGACTCGAGGAGCACCAATGTCCAACGCCTGGTCCTTTGAAACCCGCCAGATCCACGCCGGCCAGGAGCCGGACAGCGCCACCGGCGCGCGTTCCCTGCCCATCTACCAGACGACGTCGTTCGTGTTCCCCAGCGCCGAAAGCGCCGCGAACCGCTTCGCGCTCGCCGAGCTCGCGCCCATCTACACCCGGATCGGCAACCCGACCCAGGACGCCGTCGAACAGCGCGTCGCCAGCCTGGAAGGCGGCCTCGCGGCGCTGCTGCTCAGCTCCGGCCAGGCCGCCGAGACGTTCGCCATCCTCAATATCGCCGAGGCCGGGGACCATGTGGTGGCCAGCCCCAGCCTCTATGGCGGAACCTACAACCTGCTCGCGCACACGCTGAAGAAGTTCGGCATCTCCGTGACCTTCGTGGCGGACCCGGATAACCTGGACCAGTGGCGGGACGCCGTCCAGCCCAACACCAAGCTGTTCTTCGGCGAAGTGGTCTCCAACCCCCGCCAGGACGTCCTGGACATCGAGGGCGTCTCCCGCGTGGCGCACGAGGCCGGCGTCCCGCTGGTGGTCGACAACACGCTCTCCACCCCCTACCTGATCCGGCCGATCGAGTGGGGCGCGGACATCGTGGTCCATTCCGCCACCAAGTACCTCGGCGGGCACGGCGCCGCAATCGCCGGCGTGATCGTGGACTCCGGCAACTTCGACTTCGGGAAAGACCCGGAGCGGTTCCCCGGCTTCAACACCCCGGACCCCACCTACAACGGCCTGGTCTACGCCCGCGACCTCGGAGCCGACGGCGCGCTGGGCGCGAACCTCTCCTACATCCTCAAGGCCCGGGTCCAGCTCCTGCGCGACCTCGGCTCCGCGGTGTCCCCGTTCAACGCCTTCCTCATCGCCCAGGGCATCGAAACGCTGAGCCTGCGCGTCGAGCGCCACGTGGCCAACGCCACGAAGGTGGCGCAATGGCTGGAGGGGCGGGACGACGTCGAATCGGTCGCCTACGCCGGGCTGCCGTCCAGCCCCTGGTACGAGCGCGGCCGCAAGTACGGGCCCAAGGGGACCGGCGCCGTCGTGGCGTTCAACATCGCCGGGGGAGCGGAGGCCGGCAAGCGGTTCGTCGATGCCCTCGAACTGCACTCCCACGTCGCGAACATCGGCGATGTCCGGTCGCTGGTGATCCATCCGGCGTCGACCACCCACAGCCAGCTCTCGCCTGAACAGCAGGTGATCGCCGGGGTGAATCCCGGGCTGGTGCGGCTTTCGGTGGGACTGGAGCACATTGACGACATCTTGGCGGACCTCGACGCCGGATTCCGCGCGGCCAAGTCCGCCTAGGCCGAAGCCCACGCGGAATTTCCCCACCTTTGCGGGCATGACGCCGGGAATCGCCGGCACTTCGGCGCGACCCGCCGGTCACGGCTGTCAAAGGTGGGGAAACTGCGGTGCTGACGGGTCCGGCTGTCACATGGAAGTCATAATCTTCGTGATTTCCGCACCCTGTTTCGTAGACTCGTACCAGGTCATGAGTGCCAGCGACAGCCCCGGCTTGCTGGCCGGCAACCCTCCTTTTGCGGCGGGGTGCCCCGGGTGAAGACCTGGCCTGCCGGTCAGCTGACGGCGGGCAAGTGCGAAGATAGGTCCTCACATGACGATTGCCGTCACCCGCACGGGTGTTCCCGAAACCAAACCATCCCGGACCCCTGACGGGACTGTCCAGTTCGTCAGGATCGGTGATCTGCAGCTCGAATCCGGGACTCCGTTGCCGGATGTGGTGCTCGCCTACGAGACGTGGGGGACCCTGAACGCGGATGCCTCCAACGCCGTGCTCATTGAACACGCCCTGACCGGCGACACGCACGTGACCCGCGGCGAGAGCGGGGAGCCCGGCTGGTGGGAACAGCTCGCCGGACCCGGGGCTCCCGTGGACACGGACAAGTATTTCGTCGTTTCGATCAACATCCTGGGCGGCTGCTACGGATCCACCGGGCCTTCCACCCCGGCCCCGGACGGGCGCCCCTGGGGATCGCGGTTCCCGCTGGTCACCCTGCGGGACACCGCCGCTGCCGAGGCGCGGCTGGCCGATGCCCTGGGCATCGGCAGCTGGTACGCGGTGCTGGGCGGCTCGCTCGGCGGCGCGCGGGCCCTTGAATGGGCCGTCACGTTTCCCGGCCGGGTCCGGCGCTGCGCCGTGATTTCCGTCGGCGCCAGCAGCACCGCCGAACAGATTGCCTTCGCGCAGGCACAGACGCTGGCCATCCGCCAGGACCCCCACTTCAGGGGCGGGGACTACTACGGCGGCCCGGAACCCGAGGCGGGGCTCGCCCTCGCCCGCCGCATCGCGCACATTACCTACCGCTCAGCGGCCGAACTGGACGGCCGGTTTGGCCGCAACGCCCAGGAGTCCGAGACGCCCCTGGAGGCCGGATCGCTGGCCGGACGCGGGCGCTATCAGGTGGAAAGCTACCTGGACCACCAGGGCAGCAAACTGGCCCGGCGTTTCGACGCGAACAGCTACATCGCGATCACCGAAGCCCTCATGAGCCACGATGTGTGCCGGGGGCGCGGAGGTCTCGGGGAGGCACTGGCCCCGGCCACCGCGGAGTTCCTGGTGGCGGCCGTGGACTCGGACCGCCTGTATTTCCCGGCCCAGTCCCGTCAACTGGCAGAGGCCCTGCCGGGCGGCCCGGAACTGCACATCATTCAAGCGCCGATCGGCCACGACGGCTTCCTGACCGAAATCGGCCAGCTCAGCGGGCAGCTCCGGGAGACCTTCTTCAGCCACTAGGCCGGCCCGCTTGTGCATTTTTGCAGATGCGCTCTGCACTAATGGCCGTTGAGGCTCAGGGCCGGAGCGTCCATACTCATGGGGAATGACGCCCTGTGCCCTAAATCACAAGCGTCCTCAGTCCAATGGTCCACAGGGTGTCGATGGAGACGCCGAAGGAGTCACGATGAGTACGGAAAACGCCGCAAGGCGCGCTGAAGAAACCGACGTCAAAACGTCCGGCCTGAAGAAGGTGGTGGCGGCCTCCATGGCCGGCACCGTGGTTGAGTGGTACGAGTTTTTCCTCTACGCCTCCGCCGCCACCCTTGTATTCGGCAAGCTGTTTTTCCCGAACACCGGTTCGGAACTGGACGGCATCCTCGCCGCTTTCCTCACCTACGCGGTCGGCTTCATTGCCCGCCCGATCGGCGGCATCGTCTTCGGCCACTTCGGCGACAAGTTCGGCCGCAAGCAGTTGCTCCAGCTGAGCATCATCCTTGTCGGCGTTGCCACCTTCGCCATGGGCTGCCTGCCCACCTTCGCGCAGATCGGCTACTGGGCCCCGGCCCTGCTGGTCTTCCTGCGCTTCGCCCAGGGCTTCGCCGTTGGCGGTGAATGGGGCGGCGCAGTCCTTCTCGTCGCCGAACACAGCCCGAGCAAGTCCCGCGGTTTCTGGGCAAGCTGGCCGCAGTCGGCGGTTCCGATGGGCAACCTCCTGGCCACAGCTGTCCTGTTCACCCTCTCCGCCACGTTGTCCTCCGCCGACTTCCTCAGCTGGGGCTGGCGCGTAGCCTTCTGGCTCTCCGCCGTGATCGTGCTGGTCGGCTACTACATCCGCACCAAAGTCCAGGACGCCCCCATCTTCCTGGAGGCCCGCAAGGAGGTCGAGGCCGGCCACAAGGGCTACGGCGTGGCCGAGGTCTTCCGCCGCTACCCGCGAGGCGTCTTCACCGCCATGGGTCTGCGATTCGCCGAGAACATCCTCTACTACCTTGTGGTCACCTTCTCGATCACTTACCTGAAGGTCATCGTCCAGACGGACACCTCGCGGATCCTGCTGCTGCTGCTTGTGGCGCACATCGTCCACTTCGCCGTGATCCCGATGGTCGGCAGGCTCTCGGACAACGTCGGCCGCAAGCCGGTCTACATGGCCGGCGCCATTCTTGGCGGAACGTGGGGATTCTTCGCGTTCCCGATGATGGACACCAAGAACGACCTCGTCATCCTCGCTGCGATCACCATCGGCCTGCTGTTCCACTCCCTGATGTACGCCGGCCAGCCGGCGCTCATGGCCGAAATGTTCCCGACCCGGATGCGCTACTCCGGCGTCTCGCTGGGCTACCAGGTCACCTCGATTGTGGCCGGTTCGCTGGCTCCGATCATCGCCGTCGCGCTCCTGGGCCAGTACAAGTCCTCGGTCCCGGTCGCCATCTACCTCCTCGGCGCCTGTGTGGTCACCTTGGTTGCGGTGTTCTTCCTGAAGGAAACCCGCGGCATCTCGCTCCGCGACGTCGACGCCGCCGACGCCCAGGGCACCGCTGACCTCCTCGCCGCCAGCAAGAAGTAACAACGAATGAGCACGGCAACAGCCCGGGTCCCGCACTGCGGGGCCCGGGCTGTTGCCGGTTGGAAGCAGGATCGGCCCCGCAGGCTGGCTCGGCCCGCCAGGACCGCTCAGCCTGCCAGGACCGCCTGGCGGTCGGCAATCTCGGTCCGGATCGCCTCCAGCACGGCACGGACCGGGGCCGAACGCAGCGCCTCGGGCCGGGCCACAGCCCAGATGGGCAGCTGGCGCTGGAAGTCGTCCGGCAGCACTGGCAGGAATTCCGGCCGGCCCGCCACGAGGAAATTGGGGAGCAGGCCTATCCCGGCGCCCCGCCGGACGGCCTCCAGCTGGGCGAAGACGCTTGTGGCCTGGAAACTGGACCGCGGCACCGGCAGTTGCGTTGAACGGTGGCCCAGCTCCGCGACCTGGAGCGCCGATTCCACGTAGGAGACAAAGCCGTGCTGCCGGACGTCGTCGAGCGTTGCCGGAAGCCCGTGCTCCTGCGCATAGCCGGGACTGGCGTACAGCCTGAGGAAATAGTTGCTCAGGAAGATCGCGCGGGCGGTGGTGGTGTCCATGTTGCCCACCACCACTTCCAGGTCCACGCCGGAGCGGTTTTGGCTCACCTTGCGGGTGGCGCTGAGCAGTTCGACGTTGAGCAGCGGATTCGCCCGCTGCAGCCGGACGAGGGCCGGGGCCAGGAATTCGGCGCCGAAGCCGTCCGGGGTGCTGATCCGGACCAGGCCGGAGACCACGTCGCCGGAGCGGGCAATGCTGCTGGAGAGGGCACCGAGAGTGCCCTCGATGGCTTCCGCCGCCGCGACCGCCTGGCTGCCGAGCTCGGTCAGCTCCCAGCCGTGCGGGCTGCGTTCGAGCGTCCGGCCGCCGAGCTGTTTGTCGAGGGCCAGGACGCGGCGGGAAATGGTGGTGTGGGTCGTGCCGAGCGTCTCGGCCACGGCGTTGAACCGGCCCAGGCGTGCCACGGTCAGCAGGATCAGCAGGTCGTCGGGGCTCGGAAGCCGGCGCAAGTCCACTCTTGTCCCCTTTGCAGCGAGTGTGGCGGAGTCAGGGCCATCATTGTGTATCTGTGCATCTGTGCACATGGCATCTGTGATTTTTTACCTTGATTGCACTCTAACAGGGTGTGATGGTGGACACCGGGGCGCCGGAGTTTCGGCTTTCACGCCGGAGCGCGTCGAGGCGCCCGGCAGCACATCAAGCAAAGGAGCTTAAGCCATGGCAGTCATCGCCTGGATCGGACTTGGAAACATGGGCGGATCCATGTCCGTCAACCTCTCGAACGCCGGACACGAAGTCCGTGGCTTCGACCTCAACAGCGCAGCCGTTGCCGCCGCCGAGGCCGGGGGAGTCAAGGCCGCCGGCAGCATCGCCGAGGCCGTCGCCGGCGCCGACGTCGTCTTCACCATGCTCCCCAAAGGTGAGCACGCCCGCGCCGTGTACCTCGGCCAGGACGGCGTCCTTGCCCACGCGGACACCCGGACCCTCCTGGTGGATTCCTCCACCATTGACATCGCCTCCGCGCAGGCCCTGCACGACGCCGCCGCTGCCGCCGGCTTCCGCTTCGTCGACGCACCCGTCTCCGGCGGCATGAGCGGCGCGAAGGCCGCCACGCTGACGTTCATGATCGGCGGCGAGGCCGGCGCCGTCGCCGACGCCACCGAATACATCCGCCCCATGGCCGCGAACATCATCCCCACCGGCGGCGCCACTACCGGCCAGGCCGCGAAGATCTGCAACAACCTCATGCTCTTCATCAACCTCGCCTCCACCGCCGAGGGCGCGGTCCTGGCCGATCGGCTCGGCCTGGACAAGCAGGTTTTCTGGGACATCGCGTCGGTCTCCTCCGGCGACAGCTGGGCGCTGCGCACGTGGTACCCCGTGGCCGGCGTCGTGCCGACCGCCGCGTCCAACAACGACTTCGCTCCGACCTTCACCACCGAACTGGCCAACAAGGACATCGGCCTGGCCATCAGCGCCGCGCGGGACACCGGCACCCCGCTGGAACTCGGCGAGCACGTCCAGCAGCTCTTCCAGCGGCTCATCGACTCCGGCCAGTCCGGCCAGGACTGCTCGATGATCGTCAAGCTCGTCGACGGCACCCTCGAGTCCGCCAACTAGCCCTTAACGGCCCTGCCCCTCACGGCCCTGCCCTTCACGAAAGAGACCCACCCATGGAACGCATCCCGCACTTCATCAACGGCGCCCTGATTGCCGACGCCGAGCGCTTCGGCCCCGTGTTCAACCCGGCCACCGGCGAGCAGGAGAAAGAGGTCGCCCTGGCCTCCGCCGCCCGCGTCGAGGAGGCCATCGAGGCCGCCCGCGCCGCCCTGCCCGGCTGGCGCGCCACGAGCCTGGCCAGGCGCACAGCCATCTTTTTCAAGGTCCGTGAACTGCTCATGCAGCGCCGGCCCGAACTCGCGGCCCTGCTCACCAGCGAGCACGGCAAGGTCCTCTCGGACGCGGAAGGTGAAATCACCCGCGGCCTGGAGAACATCGAATTCGCCACCGGGCTCTCCCACATGCTCAAAGGCGAACGCTCGGAGCAGGTCTCCGGCGGCGTCGATGTCCACTCGGTCCGCCAGCCGGTCGGCGTCGTCGCCTGCATCACGCCATTCAACTTCCCCGCCATGGTGCCGCTGTGGATGATCGGCAGCGCCCTGGCCTGCGGAAACACCGTGCTGCTCAAGCCGAGCGAGAAGGACCCGTCCTCCGCCATCTTCATCGCCCAGGTCTTCGCTGAGGCCGGGCTGCCGGCAGGGGTGCTCAACGTGGTCCACGGGGACAAGGAAGCCGTGGATGTCCTGCTGGAACACCCGACGGTCAAGGCCATCAGCTTTGTCGGCTCGACGCCGATCGCGCAGTCCATCTACAAGCGCGCCGCTGATCACGGCAAGCGCGTCCAGGCCCTGGGCGGCGCGAAGAACCACATGGTGGTCCTGCCGGACGCGGACCTCAACATGGCCGCGGACGCCGCCGTCTCGGCCGCCTACGGCTCCGCCGGGGAGCGCTGCATGGCAGTCAGCGTCCTCGTCGCGGTCGGCAGCATCGCCGACGACCTCGTGGAGGCGATCACCACCCGCATGGCAGCCCTCACGATCGGGCCGGGCACGGACCCGGCCTCCCAGATGGGTCCGCTCATCACGGCCGAGCACCGCGACAAAGTGGCCTCCTACGTTGCCGGAGCGGCCAACGAGGGCGCCACCGTGGTGGTGGACGGCCGCGAACACGAATTCGACTCCAACGGCTTCTTCATCGGCGTCAGCCTGATCGACCACGTCAAGCCCGGAATGAAGGTCTACGACGACGAGATCTTCGGGCCCGTCCTCTCCGTGGTCCGCGTCGAGACCTACGCCGACGCCGTGAAGCTGGTCAACGACAACGAGTTCGGCAACGGCGTGGCCATCTTCACCCGCGACGGCGGCGCCGCCCGCCAGTTCGAGTTCGACGTCGAGGCCGGCATGGTGGGCGTCAACGTGCCCATCCCGGTGCCGGTGGGCACCTTCTCCTTCGGCGGCTGGAAGAATTCGCTGTTCGGCGACACCCACATGTACGGCCCGGAAAGCATCCGCTTCTACACCCGCGGCAAGGTGGTCACCACCCGCTGGCCGGACCCGGCCACCTCGGTGATCGACCTCGGCTTCCCCCAGGTCGACTGACGCTTCTGCCCGTAAAAGCGACGCGGGGTCACCTATCCGGCACTGGATTATGGGCCGCAAGTGACCCCTCGTTGCTTTCGGGGTCCGGGATTAGAGTAAGCACGCAGGGACAGCCAGGATCCGGGAGGCACCATGACCACGCTCGTCAACCGTCCCAACACGGCATTGCTCGTCGTCGATATGCAGGTCGGTGTGGTCGCGGAGGCCTACCGCCGCGACGACGTCGTCGCGACAATCGCCGCGCTCGTGGACAAGGCCCGCGACGCCGGGGTGGACGTCGTCTGGGTGCAGCACAGCGGTGAGGAACTCCCGCGCGGCAGCGACGGCTGGCAGTACGTGCCGGAGCTCGCGCGCCGCAGTTCGGAGCCGCTCGTGGCCAAGGAGTACAGCGACGCCTTCGAGGCCACCGACCTGGAATCCGTGCTGGCCGGGCGCGGCATCGGGCGCTTCTTCCTGGCCGGTGCGCAGACCGACGAGTGCATCCGCTCGACCCTGCACGGCGCGATCACCCGCGGCTACGACGTCACGCTGGTCGCCGACGCCCACACCACCGAGGACCTGACCGAGTACGGCGCCCCGCCGCCGGCTCTGGTGGTCGCGCACACCAATCTGTACTGGCAGTACCACAAGGCGCCGGGGCGGACGGCGGGAACGGTCAACGCGGCCGACGTCGTGTTCGCCGGCCCGGCAGGGTCCTAGCCCTTCATGATTTCCGCGCGCTGGGCCATGTAGTCCTCCATGGACAGCTTGCCGTCGGTGTACTGCTGGTCGAGCTCGGCCAGCTTGCGGGCCCGGTAGCCCTGCCCGGCCGACGGCGGCGGCGGAGACTGCGGCGCCTGCGCCTGTCCCGCGCCCGGCGCCGGGGGAGTTTGCGATGCCTGCGGCCGCTGCGGTTGCGGCGGGTTGTTCAGGTACTCGGGGCTGTCCTCGTACGGGACGGGGGACTGGTAGCCGACCGGGTTCGGGTACTGCTGGCCGGGGTACGGCTGGTTCGGGAACGGCTGGTCCGGAAACCGGGGACGGGGGTTCTGCGCGTTCGGGTACTCCGCGCTGGGGTATTGCGGGTTGGGATACGGCTCGTTGGCCGGACCCGACTGCTTCGGGGCGCCCAGCTGGCCAAAGCCGCCGAAGTAGTCCTGCTGGGTGTAGCCATCACGCGGCTGGTTGCCCTGGCCGGGGTTGTTCTGGCTGCCCGGGAACCGGCCGAACTGTCCCGGCGTGCCCTGGTTCCGGCCGCGGGCAGACCTGCGGTAGAGGCGCATCGCCACGGGAACCAGGAAGGACAACACGATGATCCAGAAGAACATACTGCTCACGGTACTGGGCCTTTCAGCTGCTGGGCCTTCTCATCTGCGGGCTCATCTGTAGGGCCGGAGAAGTGTTCCTCCAGCTTATGCCCCGCAGGCTCAGGCCCGAAGCCTCAGGACCGCACCGCGTCCTCGGCGCCGGGCGGGCCTTCGCCGGAACCAAGCGGAACGCCGGGACCGAACACCGGTCCGGCCAGCGGCCGCTTGGCCGTCATGCCGTCGCCGGAGGAGCGGTGCCGCAGCCGGCGGACCACCCAGGGGACGAAGTACTCCCTGGCCCACACCAGGTCCCCGCTGCGCGCCTCGCGCCAACTGCGCTGTGGCAGCGGTTTGGGGGAGAGGGGCTGGAGCGTGTGCTCGACGTTCAGCGAGTCCAGCACCATGGCCGCGATGGTGTGGTGGCCCAGCGGTGAGAAATGCAGCCGGTCGACATTCCACATCTGCGGGTCATTGAGCTGGCGCAGCGACCACATGTCCGCGATCACGGCGTCGTGGCGCGCGGCGATCGTGCGCAGGTTCTCGTTGTAAATGGCCACCTTGCTGCGGATCCGGCCCAGCACCGTGGAGCCGGTATCCGGGCCGTTGAACAGGACAACGGTGGCGCCACCCAGGCTCAGGATCTGCACCACCGAATCCAGCTTTTCGGCCAGCACGTCCGGATCGCCGCCCGGGCGGATGAGGTCATTTCCGCCCGCGGAGAGCGTGATGAGGTCCGGTTTGAGGGACAGGCAGTGAGCCATTTGCTGGTCCACGATCTGCTGCAGGAGCCGGCCGCGGACGGCCAGGTTCGCGTAGGCGAAGTCGTTGTGCCCACGGCTGAGTTCCTCGGCCACGCGGTCCGCCCAGCCCCGATGGCCGCCCGGACTGGCCGGTTCCGGATCGCCGATGCCCTCCGTGAATGAGTCGCCCATCGCCACATAGCGGGTCCACGGGTGGGTGACGGTGTCAGCGGTGGTCTCGGCTGGGGTGTCCGGTGAATTTTCCATGGGATAGGTATTGCTCACCCCCTTATCCTGCACTGTTCCCGTTTAGCTGCGCCACCGTATTAGCTGCGCCACCGTAATTTGTTACCGCCGGGTAACTGTAAGAATAGTTCCATGACTCACGCTGACGCCTTCCCCGCCCCTGTCGTCCAATGGTCCCAGCCGGAGCAGGAACGGGCCGGCAAGCCGCTTCTTGTCCTGTTGCACGGCTACGGCGCCAACGAACAGGATCTGCTCAGCCTCGCCGGGATGCTGCCGCAGGAATTCGCGGTGGCATCGTTGCGCGCCCCGATCGCCATGGGGCCGGGCTTCACCTGGTTCCCGCTGACAGGGTCCATTGACTACTCGCTCGACGCCGTCAAGGTCGCCGCAGGCTACGTTCAGGACTGGCTCGACGGCGTCAAAGCCAACCACCCGTCGGTGACGCTGTTGGGGTTCTCGATGGGCATGGCGATGGCCACCACGTTGCTGCGGCAGCGGCCGGCGGACTTTGCCGCCGTCGTCGGGCTGTCAGGTTTTGTCGTCGACGCCGGCGATGACCCCAGCTTCCGCGACGGCGAACTGGACGGCACTGTGCCGCTGTTCTGGGGGCGGGACCAGCAGGACCCCGTGATCACCGAGGACAAGATCGACTACACCGTCGGCTGGGTGCGCAAGCACGTGAAGCTCACCAAGGTCCTCTACACGGGCATGTGGCACGGCATCAACCAGCAGGAGATCGGCCACGTCTCGGAGTTCCTCACGCACGTGGTGCTCAACGCCAAGAAGTAGGCGCGCCGGGGAAGTGTGCGCCGGGAAGCGGCGCCGGGCGGGCGGCTAGGCGGCCGGGGGCGCGCTGATCCGCACGGTCCGGCCGTTCACGGTGACGGTGTCGCCGTCGTGCAGCTGGCGGCCGCGGCGCTCGTCGATTTCGCCGTTGACCTTCACCAGCCCGTTCTTGATCAGTTCCGCGGCCTCCACGCCGTCCTCGACCAGATTCGCAAGCTTCAGCAGCTGGCCCAGCCGGATCATGCTGTCGCGGATAGTGATGTCTTCGAATTCCGGATTGCTCATACAAGCAATAATGCCTGACCTAAGGTGGCACCTATGACCCATCACCGCCGTCTTCCGCTGATCGTCGGCCTGCCCATGGCCGTCGCGACGGGACTGTTCATCCCGATCCAGGGCCGGATCAACGGCGCCCTCGGGGTGGCGCTGGAGGACGGAATCGGTGCCGCCGTCGTCAGCTTCAGCACCGGACTGCTGGTCATGACGGTCATTTCCCTGGCCTTGCCCCGGGGCCGGGCAGGGCTGGCGCGGATCCTGCCCGCCGTGCGCGAACGGCAGTTTCCGCCGTACTACGTCCTGGCCGGCTGCATTGGCGCCCTCTTCGTCTTCGCCCAGTCCTTCACCGTGGGACTGCTCGGCGTCGCCCTCTTCACGGTGGCCGCCGTGACGGGACAGACCCTCAGCGGCCTGCTGGTGGACCGGATGGGGATCGGACCGGCGGGGAAGAGGCCCATTACCGGCATCCGGGTGCTCGGCAGTGTGCTCACCGTCGCCGCCGTCGCCTGGGCGGTGTCGCCCAGATTCAGCGCCGGGGAATCCGGGCTGCAGTTGCTGGTTCCCGTGATGCTTCCGCTCCTGGCCGGGTTCCTGATGAGTTTCCAGCAGGCCATGAACGGCACAGCCACCGTGCACTACGGCACCCCCATCGCCGCGACACTCGTGAACTTCATCGCCGGAGCGGTCCTGCTGTGGGTGGCGTGGCTGATTAAACTCGCCGTGGCCGGGGCCGGCAACCCCCTCCCGGCGCAGTGGTGGTACTACCTTGGCGGCCCGCTCGGCTGCATCTTCATCGGCATCGGCGCCCTCCTGGTCCGCAGCCTGGGCGTGCTGGTCACCGGCCTCGGGATGATCGCCGGCCAGCTGCTGGGGTCCCTCGGACTGGACCTCATATTGCCGGTGCCCGGAACGGTGATCGCCCTCCCCACGGTCCTCGGCACCATCCTGACGCTCGGCGCCATCGTCCTGGCCACCCTGCCCTGGCCCAAGGGCGCGCTGAAGCGGTAGCGGGCCGGTAGGCTTGGAGTTTGCATCGCACTGTTCGTATTGCATTGTTCCTATTGCATTGTTCGTATCGCTTTGTTCGTATCGTCCCGGCCGGCAACCAGCCGGCGTCCCGGGGCCAACACCACGGACCGCACCCAGCGGCCCTGTAGAAAATTGGAGTTCCCATGGCAGCAAAATCCGTCCTCGACCAGATCATTTCCCTCGCCAAGCGCCGGGGATTCGTTTTCCAGGCCGGTGAAATCTATGGTGGCTCCCGTTCTGCCTGGGACTACGGCCCGCTCGGCGCCGAGCTCAAGGAAAACATCAAGCGCCAGTGGTGGCAGTCCGTGGTCCGCGGCCGCGACGACGTCGTAGGCCTGGATTCCTCCGTCATCCTGCCCCGTCAGGTGTGGGAGGCCTCCGGCCACGTCGATGTGTTCTCCGACCCGCTGGTGGAGTGCCTGTCCTGCCACAAGCGCTACCGCGCGGACCACCTCGAGGAAGAGTACGAGGAGAAGAAGGGCCGTCCCGCCGAGAACGGCCTCAAGGACATCGCCTGCGCCAACTGCGGCACCCGCGGCCAGTGGACCGAGCCCCATGAATTCTCCGGGCTGCTCAAGACCTACCTTGGCCCCGTCGCCAGCGAAGAAGGCCTGCACTACCTGCGGCCCGAAACGGCCCAGGGCATCTTCGTGAACTTTTCCAACGTCCTGACCACCTCGCGGAAGAAGCCGCCCTTCGGCATCGGCCAGATCGGCAAGTCCTTCCGCAACGAGATCACGCCCGGCAACTTCATCTTCCGCACCCGCGAGTTCGAGCAGATGGAGATGGAATTCTTCGTCGAGCCCGGCACCGACGAGCAGTGGCACGAGTACTGGATGAAGGAACGCATGTCCTGGTACACGGGCCTGGGCATCCGCGAAGAGAACCTGCGCTTCTTCGAGCACCCGCTGGACAAGCTCAGCCACTACTCCAAAGGCACCACGGACATCGAATACCGTTTCGGATTCCAGGGCTCGGAGTGGGGCGAGCTCGAGGGCATCGCCAACCGCACCGACTTTGACCTCTCCACCCACGCCAAGGCCTCCGGCGCGGACCTGAGCTACTTCAACCAGGCCACCAACGAACGCTACACCCCGTATGTGATCGAGCCCGCGGCCGGCCTGACCCGTTCGTTCATGGCCTTCATGATCGATGCCTACACCGAGGACGAGGCCCCCAACGCCAAGGGCGGGGTGGACATCCGCACCGTGCTCAAGCTCGATCCGCGCCTGGCGCCGGTGAAGGCGGCCGTGCTGCCGCTGAGCCGCAACGAGGACCTGTCCCCGAAGGCCAAGGACCTCGCAGCGCAGCTGCGCAAAAGCTGGAACATCGAGTTCGACGACGCCGGCGCCATCGGCCGCCGCTACCGCCGCCAGGACGAGATCGGCACCCCGTTCTGCATCACCGTGGACTTCGACACGCTCGAGGACCAGGCCGTCACCATCCGCGAACGCGACACCATGAGCCAGGAACGCGTCTCCCTGGACAAGGTGGAGGGTTACCTGGCCGCACGGCTGATCGGCGCCTGATCATGGCGATCGCATACCGGGAATGGCGGGAAGGCGACGACCTCGCGCTGCTGGAAATCTGGGGCGGCCCTGAGACCGTCCAGGCCGGACAGTTCCGCGGGACGCTGTCGCCCTCGGGCAATTCCCCGTGGCGCCGCTGCATCGTGGCCGAGGACGTTGTGGACGGTGTCGCCATTCCGGTGGCGGCCGCCGTGGTCCACGAGGCCTCGCTGCACCCCGAACGGCTCTGGGCGTATGTCGAGGTCGCCCGGGACCACCGCCGCGCCGGCCTGGGGTCCACGCTGCTCACCATGCTGCGGCACGAGGCCGCCCAGGCGCCGTCGGGCGTGTCCAGACTGCGCTGCAAAGTGGAGCCGGGCACACCCGGTGCGGCGTTTGCCGAGGCCGCGGGCCTGGCCCCGATCCAGCGTTCCCGCCTCGTCGTCGTTGACCCTGCGCCGCTCAAGCTGCCGGTGTTCGGCGACGGTTCGGAGTCCGCGGCCACCGACCAGGTCGAGGACCTGGCCACGGGTTCGGTGGAGCTCAGCGACGTCGTGGGACGCTACTACACGGCCGTGCACGGCTGGGACAGCCCGGGGGAGCTGAGCGTCGCCGCGGTGCAGCGCCTGTTCCTCGATGACCTCAGCGGCGCCCACGGAGCGATCGTGCTGCGGGCGCCCAAGGCCAGCGCCTTCGGGCACGGCATCGCGGCCAGCCGCAAGGGCCGGCTGGAGGGGTTCGCCATCAGCTACGCCCAGGGAATTCCGGGGGCCGACGGCGGCGCCGATGCCGGTGCCGGCGGCGCGGCCTCGACCAGTGAGCCTACTGAGGTGTTCCTCGGGCACGAGCCCAAGCTTGGCGCGGACGAGGCCAAGGCCGCCGTCCGGGACCTTTTGGCCCTGATCGCTTACCAGCACCCGGTGATGCTCGAACTGGACGACGCCATGACCGCCCTGCGCACCGTCGTCGAACCGCTGCTCGAGAGCGGCAAGGCCCATGTCCAGGGCTCGGAAACGCTCGTCGTCTCCGACCCGGCCTAGGTCTTAACCCGACGGACCCGCAGCTGCAGCCGTATGAAGCTTGATAACGGCCACGGCTGCGGGTCAGTCTGCGTTAAACACAGTTATTGTGCGGCGCAGTTATTTGGGCATTACCGGCGGCACGAAGTCGAAGGTCATGCCCAGCAGCCAGACGAGCAGCAGGACCACTGGCAGGTGGAAGACGAACTGCAGGAAGGTGAAGCCCACCAGGTCCCGGGCGCGCAGCCTCAGCACCGCGAGCAGCGGCAGCATGAAGAACGGGTTGACCAGGTTCGGCAGCGCCTCGGCGATGTTGTAGATCTGCACGGTCCAGCCGAGGTTCATCTGCACGTCGGTGGCCGACTGCATCACGTAGGGCGCCTCTACCAGCCATTTTCCGCCCCCGGAGGGGACCAGGATGCCCAGTACAGCCGTGTATAGGGCAATGACGACGGCGAAGCCGCCGCCGCTGCCGATGTCCGAGAAGAACGCCGCGAGGTGCGTGGAGAGGCTCATGCCGCCGGTTCCCGTGGCCTTGGTCAGGATGGCCGCCATCGCCGCGTACAGCGGGAACTGCACGAGGATGCCCGCGGTGGCCGGGACGGCCTTCGTCACGGCCTGCAGGAAGTTCCGCGGCGTCCCGTGCAGGACCAGGCCCAGGATGAGGAAAACGAGCAGGTAGCCGTTGAGGCTGCTGACCACGCTGAGGAACGGCTTGGTGAGGAACTGCGAGACGAGCCAGCCGAGCGTGAGGACGCCCGCCAGGATCGGCAGGACCCGGCTGTATTCGAGCCATTCGCCCGGCCGGGAACGCGGCGCGGACTCGGCCGGCTCGTCGTCCAGGTCCACGCCCAGGTCCTCTGCGGTGCGGATCGAGCCGCCCTGGGGCGCGGAGAAGTGCGCAATCACGGTGGTCAGGGCCATCAGGATGGCCAGCGTCAGCAGTGACTGCCAGGTAAAGATCGTGGTGCCGAAGTCCAGGATGCCCGTGATCTTCAGCAGCGCCGGCGGCAGCGACGCGGCCGTGGCCTGCAGCTGCGCGGCAGAGGAGGACAGCCCCAGAGCCCAGACGGCGCCGAGGCCCATGAACGCCGCCGCACCCAGGGCACGGTAATCCACCGTCAGGTCCTTCCGGCGGGCAATCGCGCGGGCCAGCAGCCCGCCGAAGATCAGGCTGAGCCCCCAGTTGAGGAAGGACACGGACATGGCGAGCACGGCCACGAAGCTCACCGCGGTCCGCGCCGTTGACGGCACGAGCGCCAGCCTGTTGATCAGTCTCGCCACGGGCGGGGAGGTGGCCACGACGTAGCCGGTGAGGACCACCATGGCCATCTGCAGGGTAAAGGCCGTCAGGTCCCAGAAGCCGTTGCCGAACGAGTCGGCGACTGCCTGGGGCGTGGCGCCGATGGCGAATGCGGCCACCGCGATGATGACGACGCCGGCGAGGGCGAAGATGTAGGCGTCCGGGAACCACCGCTCCGTCCACGCCGCCATCCGTTGGGCTATCCGTGCGAGACCGCGTTCTTCGGTTCCGCTCTTGGTCACGACTGTGCTTGCCACAGGTGTCCCTCTCCATTGAGTGCTTTTTATACCCCATGGAGTTTAGTCAAGACGATGGCGGAAGTAGGGCCTATCGGCGCTTGGCACCTGCGCGCCGGGGGCCGTCGGCCTCGTCGAGCCGGCGTCTTTCCTCCTCGGTCGGGGCGCCGCCGCCAAGACCGGCCGGCATCCACCAGGCCCCGGGGGCCGGTCGCAGGGGGAAATCGGCAATTCCGGCGTCGATCCCGTCCTGCAGGGTCTTGGCCAGGCGCGCCGTCGCGGCCCGGGCGTCGTCGGCCGGGTCCGGGAGCGAGCCCGGAAGGATCGGCTCGCCGACGTGGATGCGGACCGGGGCGCGCCAGGCGCGCCGCGGCGAGAAGGCATGGTGGCGGGTCATCAGCCGGTGGGCGCCCCAGATGGAGACCGGGATGATCGGCACGCCGGCCTCGGCGGCCATCCGCACCGCACCGGTCTTGCATTCGCGCACCGTGAAGCTGCGGCTCACGCCGGCCTCTGGCAGGACGGCGACGTATTCGCCCTCCCTCAGGCGGGCGACGGCGGCGTCGTAGGCGTGTGCTCCCGATCCGTACCCGACCACCACATGCCCGGCGGCGCTGACCGCGGGGCCGGCAAACCAGTGGTCGGCGGCGCCCTGCGTGATGAGGAAACGCAGCTGGGCCCGGTTGTGCCACCACAGCAGCATCTCGGCAAAGGCAAAGTCGAGGTAGCCGAAGTGCGTGATCGCGACCACGGCGCCCTGGCCGGGCACCACCGGGCGGGACGGGAGGCGGGTTGATGCGCCGCGGGTTGAGGCATTGGGAGGCCCGGGCTGGGGCAGGTGCTCCCGCCCCGTGACGAGGACGCGGATGCGGAACAGCCAGCGCAGCGCCAGCCCGGTGCGGACAATGAATCGGTAGAACCGGTCGCTGGGCTCCGGCCGCCACTTCACGGGCCGCCAGCCCAGCCCGTGCCGGGCACCTGCCGGGCCGCGCACGTCAGTGTCCGCCCACCCGCCGCCGGGGCGGCCAGGGCAGGAAGCCGGAGGTGGAGTCGATGTATTCCTTGTACCCGGGACGCGCGGACATTGCCTTTTCCGTCAGCGGCTTCCCGGTCTTGCCGGCGAGCGTCCAGATCATCAGGGCGGGGGAGAGGACGGTCAGGACACCCGGCCAGGAATCGGCCGCCACCAGGAACAGCCCTGCCCAGACGGCGGCGTCGCCGAAATAGTTGGGGTGGCGGGTGTAGCGCCACAGCCCGGTGTTGAGGACGGTGCCGCGCCTGGCGGGATCGGCCTTGAACTGCGTCAGCTGCCAGTCGCCGACCGTCTCGAACACGAAGCCAAGGATCCAGAGCAGGACGCCGGCGAACGCCAGCCAGCCCAGGCTTCCCGTGGCGAACATGCCGACCTGGATGGTGAGCGAGACGAAGAACATCACCAGCCCCTGGGGCAAGTAGACCCGCCGCAGGGCATAGACATTGCGTGATCCGGGCGCTCCGGCGAGCATGTCCATGTAGCGCGGGTCCTCGTGGCCGCCGCGTGCGCGTGCCCCGATGTGGACGGCGAGGCGGATGCCCCACACCGCGACCAGGGCAAGCAGGAGCAGCCGCCTGCCGGCGTCGCCGTATCCGGCGGAAAGCACCCACGAGATGCCGGCCACCACCACGAAGCCCAGACCCCAGACGGTGTCGATGACGGAGTGCCGGTTCTGCCGCACGGCAACCGCGAAAGTCACTGCGAGCAGCACCACGAGTCCCGCGATGACCCAGGGCAGGCTGGCAAGGAAGGCATCGAGCGGGAACGGCGGCATCACAACACCACCGGCATACGCGTTCCGGCCGCCGGCGGGGCGCCGCCGAGGGCGCTGCGCAATGCATCCCTGGCGCCGGAAACATCGGCCCCCGTTGCCTCGCTGAAGGCGTCCAGGACGAAGCCGTTCGCCAGCACGTTCCACAGTGGCAGCCGGCGGATCATGAAATGGCCGGCCTCCTTGAGCGAGACGTAGTCAACGGACGCGGCGACGCCCT
Organism: Arthrobacter sp. P4_F11; assembly: GCF_056401395.1. Lineage (NCBI taxonomy): Bacteria > Bacillati > Actinomycetota > Actinomycetes > Micrococcales > Micrococcaceae > Arthrobacter > Arthrobacter sp. P4_F11. Next base: position 176,935 of record NZ_JBFUJK010000006.1, on the reverse strand, counting down.
CGGCGCGCCGGGCATAGTCCAGTGAGTTCGCCGGGCTGGTCCAGCGGTCGTCGGTCCCGTGGACGATCAGGACGCGGCGGCCCGCGACAGGCTGGACCGAGGTCTTGTGGTTCAGCCACGGGGCGAGCGCGACGACGGCCTCGACCTGCGCGTCGTCGGCCACGCACAGCGCCGTGAGACCGCCCATGGAGTGGCCCAGCAGGTACACCGGCACGCCGGGATGTTCCTGGCTGATCCGGGCGAGCGCCCAGCGGGCATCGTGAACGGGGGACATGTCCTCCCCGTTCCAGCCGCGGTAGCGGTTGCGCAGGGTCCACACTGCCAGCCCGTGCGGGCCGCCCTGCCTGTGCAGCGCCCGGGCGAAGGGCACCATCCGGGCCGGACTCAGGTGCCGGCCGCGGACTGCGTCAAAACTGTCGGCCCGCCCGCCGTGCAGGATCAGCACGACTCCGCGGGCCTCCCCGGCGGCTTCGGCGATGGTCAGCACGGCTTTGGCGACGGGCCCGGAACGGCCCGCCTCCGGCTCGCGGTCGTCGAGTTTGCGCATTGCCACGTATGTGTCCTTCCGGTCCTTCGTCCGTCAATTACCAACCATAGGTTGCGGCCCCCTCCCGTCAAGGCCGGTGGTCCCTAGTGTGGATTCGGAGCCGGCGCCCCCGGTGATGGGTGCGGCCCGCACGCGTGCATTTGCTGGCGCCCTTGACGGGGAAATGCGGGAAGAGTAGGCATGAGCAGGTAAACCTCCGGGCGCCACGCCGGCTGGGAGCGCAGAGAACCGTCCGGTCGAATCTCACGACGAAATCGACGGTATACATAATGAACGGAACACAGTTCGACAGCCTGCGCGGGCAAGTCCGCGGGCAGATCATCACGCCCGGCGACGCCGGCTACGACGCGGCACGGGCAGTCTTCAACGGCATGATCGATAAGAGGCCGGCAGCGGTGGCCCAGGTATCCCAGGTGGCCGATGTCATCTCCTGCGTCAACTTCGCCCGGGACAATTCCCTGGACCTGGCGGTCCGCGGTGGAGGACACAGTGCCCCGGGCTTTGGCACGTGGGATGACGCCCTGGTCATCGATTTCTCCAACATGACCGGCGTCCGGGTTAATCCGGCAGCCGCGACGGCGCGCGCGGAGCCGGGTGCGACGTGGGCCGACTTCAACCACGCGACCCATGCCTTCGGGCTGGCAACTCCCGGCGGCATTGTCGGCTCGACCGGCATCGCCGGGCTGACCCTCGGCGGCGGCATTGGATACCTGAGCCGCAAGTATGGACTCAGCTGCGACAACCTGCTCTCTGCCGACGTCGTCACGGCCGAGGGAAAATTCCTTACCGCCAGCGAAAGCGAGAACGAGGACCTGTTCTGGGCCTTGCGCGGCGGCGGCGGGAACTTCGGCGTCGTGACGTCGTTCGAGTACCGGATGCACCCCGTGGACATGGTCCACGCCGGCATCATCATTTATCCCATCGAGCATGCCGAGACGGTGGCGAGGTTTTACCGGGACCACATGGCCACCGCCCCTGAAGAGTTTGGCGCGTTCCTGGGCTTCCACCAGGGTCCTCCTGTTCCGTTCCTGCCCGAGGAATGGCATGGCAAACCGGTGTGCGTCATCGTCGGCATGTGGACCGGTGATCCGGCGGAAGGTCCGGCACGCTGGCAGCCGTTCCTGGACGCCGCGCCGGCTGCGGGATCCATGGTGGGACCAATGCCGTACCCCGCCTTGAACTCGGCTTTCGACCCGCTGCAGCCCCCTGGCATGCAGGCCTACTGGAAAGCGGATTTTCTGGCGGAACTGAACGACGGTGCCATCGCGGCGCACATCGAACACGGCAGCAAGGTCCCCAGCGTGCAGACCGCGGTACACCTCTACCCCATCGATGGTGCGGTCCAGCGGGTGGGCGTGACGGACACGGCGTTCGCCAACCGGAACGTGAAGTTTTCGCCCGTGATCGCGGCGCAGTGGATGGACCCCGCGGAAAACGAGGCAAACATCGCGTGGGTGCGGGACTACGCGGCCGCCCTGCGGCCCTATTCGGCCCCCGGCGGCTACATCAACTTCATGGACGGCGATGATCTGCCCAGGGTTGCGGAGAACTACGGGGAGAACTACAAGCGGCTGAGGGAGGTCAAGGCCAAATACGATCCGCAGAACCTCTTCCACGTCAACCAGAACATCGCGCCGGCGTAAGCGCGGCGTCATCGGTCCGGAGCGGAACCGCCCACGCCGTAAAGTTTTCGGCATGAGGTTGAACTGCTGATGGGCGCCGGACACTCACACTCCCACAACGAACATCCCGAGCCCACGCCTCAAATGCTGGCTGCGCGGAAGAAGGCCAACTGGATCCTGGCTGCCATCCTGATCCCGCTGACGCTGCTGACCCTGGCGGCCATGGCTTTCATGTGGCCGTCGGGAAGCAAGGAAGGCATCACGCTGGCCAGCCCGTACGCGGCGGCCCCGGGGGTGACGTTTGACACCGGCAAGATCCAGCGGGTCGTCGTCGGCAGCTGTTCGGATGTCCAGGCCGGCGGTGACGCCGCCCAGCAGGGCACCTCCGGTTCCGGGGCCGCGCCGCAGCCGCCGAACGAGGGCTCTCAATGCACGTTCGCCTACACCGAGCCGGACAAGGGCGGCAACCCGGTGAAAGTGGTCATCAACCCTGACGTCGCGAAGTCCCACGGCGTGAAGCCCGGAGACGGGATCCGCTACCTGAACCTCTCCAAGGTGCAGGGCGCCGCGGGCCAGGGCGCGCCGGCCTATGTCTTCGTCGACTTTGTCCGGACCCTGCCCATCATCTTCCTGGCGGTGCTCTACGCCGTCGTGGTGATCGCCGTGGCGCGCTGGCGCGGACTGCGGGCGCTGATCGGGCTTGTCGGCGCGTACGTGGTGCTTGTCTCGTTCATGCTGCCCGGGCTGGTCGAGGGCAAGCCGCCGCTGCTGCTGGCGCTCGTGGGATCCACGGTGATCATGATCGGGGTGCTCTACTTCGCCCACGGCTTCTCCGCCCGCACGTCGACGGCGCTGCTCGGGACGATGTTCGGCCTCGCCATTACGGCGCTGCTGGCGGCCTGGGCCACCGACGCCGCCAACCTCGCCGGTGTGGGCAGCCACGACGCTGCCACCCTGACCAACATCTCGGACAACATCTCAATCTCCGGCATCATCCTGTGCGGACTGATCATTTCCGGGCTGGGCGTGCTCAACGACGTCACCATCACACAGTCCTCGGCCGTCTGGGAACTGTGGGAACTGGCCCCCGAAACCAGCGCCCGGCAGCTCTTCACGTCCGCCATGCGGATCGGCCGGGACCACATCGCCTCCACCGTCTACACCATCGCGTTTGCCTATGCCGGCGCGGCCTTGCCGGTGCTGATCCTGGTCATGCTCTACGAGCGGCCGCTCGGGGACGCCCTGACCAGCGCCGAACTCTCCGAGGAAGTCATCCGCACCCTCGTCGGCTCCGTGGGACTCGTCCTGGCCGTGCCGGTCACCACCCTCATCGCCGTGCTGGTGGTCAAGGCCACCGGCATCAGGGGTAGTGCGGTGGCAGGGCCCGCGTTGGAACGGGGCCGGCCGGAACGGCCCGCATTCGAACGGGGCCGGCCGGAAGAGCCCGCCCCGGATTGGGGCAGTCCGGACCGGATCGCGCCGGATGGGGCCGCCCCGGATTGGGCCGGGTCCGACCCGGGCGGGTCCGACGCCGCCGGTGCTGCGACGCGCCGCGGGCGGCGGGCCGCACTACGGGGCTGACGAGGAATCTGCCGCCACCCGAACGCCGCCAGATCGGGAAGATTTCCACATAGCCGGAGCGGGACCGGGCCGATTTGCCCGTCTTTGAGACAATGGTCGGGTGACTGTTGTAGCAACCCCTCCCGCCCCCAAGCTGGAACTCCCGCCCCTGAAGCTGGGCCCGATCACGGTGGACACCCCCGTGATCCTGGCTCCCATGGCGGGCATCACCAACTCCGCCTTCCGCAGACTGTGCCGTGAATACGGCGGCGGCCTGTACGTGGCGGAGATGGTTACCTCGCGCGCCCTCGTCGAGCGCACGCCGGAGTCGCTGCGCATCATTTCGCACGACGACGACGAAAAAGTCCGTTCCGTCCAGCTGTACGGCGTGGACCCCGTCACCGTCGGCCAGGCCGTCCGGATGCTGGTGGAGGAGGACCGGGCGGACCACATCGACCTCAACTTCGGCTGCCCCGTGCCCAAGGTCACCCGGCGCGGCGGCGGATCGGCCTTGCCGTGGAAGATCGACCTCTTCACCTCCATCGTCCAGACCGCGGTGAAGGAAGCCTCCAAGGGCAATGTCCCGTTGACCATCAAGATGCGCAAGGGCATCGACGAGGACCACCTGACCTACCTGGACGCCGGCCGGATTGCCCGCGATTCCGGCGTCGCAGCCGTCGCCCTTCATGGCCGCACGGCCGCACAGTTCTATTCCGGCCAGGCCGACTGGTCCGCCATCGCCCGGCTGCGCGAGGCCCTGCCGGACATTCCCGTTCTCGGCAACGGAGATATCTGGTCCGCGGAGGACGCGGTTCGGATGGTCCGCGAAACGGGTGTGGACGGCGTCGTCGTCGGCCGTGGCTGCCAGGGCAGGCCCTGGTTGTTCGGCGACCTCATGGCCGCGTTCGAAGGCAGCGACCAGCGGCACCGGCCGGACCTGCGCCAGGTTGCCGAGAGCGTGTACCGGCACGCTGAGCTCATGGTCGAGACGTTCGGGGACGAGGGCAAAGCCCTGCGCGAAATCCGCAAGCACATTGCCTGGTACTTCAAGGGCTACGTGGTCGGCAGCGAACTGCGGACCAAGCTGGCGCTCGTCACCAGCCTGGAGGTGCTGCGCGGCACCCTGGACCAGCTGGACCTCGACTCGCCGTATCCCGGAGGCGACGCCGAGGGTCCGCGCGGCCGCGCTGGTTCGCCCAAAAAACCGGCACTGCCAAAGGACTGGCTGCTGAACCGGACGCTGGATGACGCCCAGACCCGCGATATTTCCTTCGCCGAACTGGATGTCTCCGGTGGCTGAGACCCGGACCACCGCGCCCGTCCTGGACGGGTATACCTCCCGCGACTGGGCCCGCTGGGTCGAGGAGCCGCCCAAGAGCACCTACCGCTCGGACTTCGAGCGTGACCGTGCAAGGGTCCTGCACTCCTCGGCGCTGCGCCGGCTCGGCGCGAAGACCCAGGTGGTGGCCCCGGATACCGACGACTTCGTCCGGACCCGGCTTACGCACAGCCTCGAAGTTGCCCAGGTGGGCCGCGAACTGGGCCGTGCGCTGGGCTGTGACCCCGACGTCGTGGACACCGCATGCCTCAGCCACGACCTCGGCCACCCGCCTTTCGGCCACAATGGCGAAGCGGCCCTCAACGAGGTGGCGCACGGGATCGGCGGCTTCGAAGGCAACGCCCAGACGCTGCGGCTGCTGAGCCGGCTTGAGCCAAAGGTCCTCGCCGCCGACGGCCGCCCGGCCGGCCTGAACCTGACCCGGGCCAGTCTCGATGCCGCCGCCAAATACCCGTGGTCCGCTGTAAACGCCCCGGTCATCCACGGGGAGCGGACCAGCAAGTTCGGTGCCTACGAGGACGACCTCCCCATCTTCGACTGGATCCGCGACGGCGCCCCGGAACGCCGGTCCTGCCTCGAAGCGCAGGTCATGGACCTGGCGGACGATATCTCCTACTCGGTGCACGACGTCGAGGACGCGATCGTCGCGGGGCATTTCCAGCTGCGCTGGATGGACAACCCGGACCACCGCGCCCGCGTCGTCGGCTACGCCAAGCAGTGGTACCTGCCGCACAACGATCCCGCCGCGATCGACGCCGCCCTGGCCCGGCTGGAGGCCACGGACGTCTGGGTGCGCGAGGCCGACGGCAGCCGCAAGGCCATGGCGGCGCTCAAGGACATGACCAGCCAGCTCATCGGCCGCTTCTGCCAGAGCGCACTGGAGGCCACCCGCACGGTCTACGGCCCGGAAAACCTGACCCGCTACAACGCTGAGCTGATCGTCCCGGATGAGACCGTGATGGAAATCGCGGTCATGAAGGGCCTGGCCACCACCTTCGTGATGACCACCGAACACCGGCAGCCCATCTACGAGCGCCAGCGTGAGGTCCTGCACGCCCTCGTCACCGCGCTCAGCGCCACGGGGGACCGCCATCTGGAACCGATGTTCGCCGCCGACTGGCTCGACGCGGGCGACGACGCCGCGCGGCTGCGTGTCGTCATCGACCAGGTCGCGTCGCTGACGGACGGCTCGGCGCTGGCCATGTACGAGCGTCTCGTGGGCAGCCTGCCGTCGCTGTGGTGAGGGCCACCATGGCCGGCCCGTCGGCGTCATACCCGGGGACTAGGATGGCACTGTGGCCGGCCTGATCAAACGCGAAGACATCGATGAAGTACGCCAACGCACCGACATCAAGGAAGTCGTCGATGGCTACGTGACGCTCAAGGGCGCCGGGCTCGGGTCCTACAAGGGTCTGTGCCCCTTCCACGACGAGCGTTCACCCTCCTTCACCGTTCGGCCCCAGGTTGGCCGGTACCACTGCTTTGGCTGCGGCGAGGACGGCGACGTCATCTCCTTCGTCCAAAAGCTGGACCACATCTCCTTCCACGAGGCCGTGGAGAAGCTGGCCCACCGGATCGGCTTCGAGCTCCATTACGAGGACGGCGGCTCCGGGCCCAACCGGGAGGACATCGGCCGGCGCCAGCGGCTGCTGGACGCTCACAAGGTGGCCGACGAGTTCTTCCGTGCCCAGCTGCTCACCCCCGGCGCCGCGGAGGGCCGCAACTTCCTCTACGGGCGCGGCTTCGACCGCGCGGCGGCCGAACAGTTCGGTGTGGGCTACGCGCCGCAGGGCTGGGACTCGCTGCTCAAACACCTCCGCGGCCGCGGCTACACGGACCCGGAACTCAAGCTGACGGGCATGTTCTCTGAAGGCGGCCGGGGGATCTATGACCGTTTCCGCGGCCGGCTGATCTGGCCCATCCGGGACATCGCCGGCGACACCATCGGCTTCGGTGCCCGCAAGCTCTACGAGGACGATCAGGGACCGAAGTACCTGAACACCCCCGAAACCGCGCTCTACAAGAAGTCCCAGGTCCTCTACGGAATCGACCTCGCCAAGCGCAACATCGCCAAAGACCGGCAGCTCGTGGTGGTGGAGGGCTACACCGACGTCATGGCCTGCCACCTGGCCGGCATTCCGACGGCGGTAGCCACGTGCGGGACCGCTTTCGGCACCGAGCACATCAAGATCGCCCGCCGGCTGCTCTCCGACGACGGCAGCGGGGGAGAGGTCATCTTTACGTTCGACGGCGACGCCGCCGGGCAGAAGGCGGCCCTGCGCGCCTTCGAAGAGGACCAGCGGTTTGTCGCACAAACCTTCGTGGCGGTCGAACCCAATGGCGCGGACCCCTGCGAACTGCGCCAGTCCAAGGGCGACTCCGCCGTCCGGGATTTGATCGGTAGCCGCCGCCCGCTGTTTGAGTTCGCCATCCGGGCCACGCTGAAGCGGCACAATCTGGACACGGTCGAGGGCCGGATCGCGGCCCTGCGTGAATCCGCGCCCGTGGTGGCGCAGATCCGCGACGCCGGAATCCGGCCGGCCTATGCCCGGGAGCTCGCCGGCTGGCTGGGAATGCCGGTCGAGGAGGTCAGCAGGGCCGTCGGCGCGGCGACCAAGCGCGCCGCACAGGCTGCATCGGCTCCGCCGGGCGGGGGCCAGGCCCAGAGCCACGGGCAGGGCGGCGGGCAGGGCTATGCGGGGTCCGGCCGCGGCTTTGCCGGGACCGCGCCCGGCGTTGCCCCCTTGCCGCCGTCGGCCGTACTCCCGTCCTTCAACCGCCCTGATCCCCGGGACCCCGTGGCCGCGATGGAGCGCCAGGCGCTCGAGGTCGCGCTGCAGGAACCCGGCATGCTCGAGGGCGAAACGTGGCAGCGCTTCTCGGAGGCGCGGTTCTCCACACCCGCCTACCTCGCCATCCACGAGGCCATCCGGGCCACCGGACTCGGGTTTTCGGGGGATCCGGTGCGCTGGGTCGAGCAGTTGCTGCAGGAGGTCCCCGAGCCCCTGCGCCCGCTCGTGTCCGAGCTCTGCGTGGTGCCCCTGCCGGCCAACACCCCCGAAGGCGTCCTGCGCTACTGCAAGGACATCCTCGCCCGCTTGTTCGAGCTCCAGATCACCCGGGTCAAGGCCGAGAAGATGGGCCAGCTGCAGCGTCTGGACGCCTCGGCCGACCCCGAAGACTTCCAGCGGCTGAATCGCGAACTCATGCAACTTGAGATGCAGCGGCGGTCCCTGCGCTCGGACGCCTGAGCCGCCGATTTCGTTTCCCGGGCTGGTGTTTGCTAGGCTTATACCCGCTTCATTCCTCCTTAGCTCAATTGGCAGAGCATTCGACTGTTAATCGAAGGGTTGCTGGTTCAAGTCCAGCAGGAGGAGCGCGCAGTCCCCGTTCCGGGTTCCGGAACGGGGACTTTTTTATACCCGGAGGGGGTATTTAGCGACTGGCAGGCGCTGGCCCCGTGGCCGATTTCCCTACCGGCAAAACCTTTGCTAATGTCGTACCTGCTTCATTCCTCCTTAGCTCAATTGGCAGAGCATTCGACTGTTAATCGAAGGGTTGCTGGTTCAAGTCCAGCAGGAGGAGCGGACAGGTCCCGCGGCCGGTGAAAACCAGCCGCGGGACCTTTTTTATTTCCTCATTTATTTCCGCGTTTTTTGTTGCTCCGTCTACGGGCAGGGGTTTCCGCCGGGCAACGCAGTGGCGGGCAGTTCAGGTGGAGGTTCAGACGAAGTACATTTCCACCTGGAGGAAGCGCTGGGCCTCGGCGACCGCTGCCTGGAAGGCCTCCAGCTCCGTGGGGGACTTCCGAGGTTCCCGCGGGTGCCATTCATGCGGCGCCGAGTGCACCTGGGTGAAGCCGCCGCCCGGGGGCGCATAGAAGATGCCGAACCGTTGCACCGGCCACTCCGGGGACGATTCCGGTGCCACGAGGAGGGCGGAGTCATATGCGGGGTTGTACCACTGGGCAATTGGGCGGCGCCGGTCTTCGGTGAACAGGCCGGCGGCGAACAGGGCTGCCGACTGCGGACTGGTCTGAGCGCACAAGCGATCCCACCACAGGGGCAGGATTCCGGCGTCGGACCGCTGCCAAGTGGCCGGAAGGGGCTGGTGATCCTGCCTGTCGGGCATGAAATAACTTTATCGCCCGCCGCGGACGTCGAACAGGGTGCAACGGGGGCGCAGGGCTGCAGGCCACGGACAGGCCTGCGTGGGCGGCTGGGCGGGGCCATAGGGCAGAGGCCGCGGCCACGGTGTTCGCTGCACTGGGGCTGCCCGGGGGACATGCTCAGTGCTGGCGGGATGCCCCTGGGGACATGTCCAGTGGTGGTCCTGGCGGCTGGACATAGTGGCAATATGTCCAGCCCCGGGCGCCAAGAATGGGTATGTCCCGTGGGGGAGGCCGTGATGAATGGGCATGTCCCCCCGGGGGAGGGCCCGGCTACTGAATCGGTGGCACCGTGCTGGGCCGAACAACCAGCCACAGTGCAGCGGCCGCCAGAAGGATGCAGACGGCCTGGACGGCGCCCATCGGGGTTGCGGAGCTGACGCCGAGCCAGCCGACCACCGGCGAGACCAGGCCAGCCATCAAGAAGGTCGCCGCGCCGAGAAGTGAAGCCGCGGTTCCGGCCTGCGCCCCGTGTTTGGCCAGGGCCAGGACCTGCACGGTGGGGAAGGTGAAACCGGCGCCCAGGATGTAGAACCACAGCGGCACCAGGACGCCCCACAGCCCGAACCCCAGCTGGTCGAAGACGACAATCAGGACGGCCATGACGAACATCCAGGCCGTGGAACAAGCCAGGATCCACTGCGGCGGGACGCGCTTGATGAGCCGCGCGCTGGTCTGCACGCCTGCGACGATGCCTAGCGAGTTGACGCCAAAGAGCAGGCCGTACTGCTGGGGCGTGAACCCGTAGACATTCTGGAACAGGAACGGCGAGGCGGAGAGGTAGGTGAAGAGGCCCGCGAAGTTCATCCCGCCCACCAGCAGCAGGCCTACGAAGATCCGGTCGGAGAACAGCACCTTGTAACGCTGGCCCATGGTCATCCCGGTTTTGCCGCGCAGTTCCGGCGGCAGGGTCTCCCGGATCACGAAGAGGGCCGCGATGATGACGCAGGTCCCGTAGGCGGCCAGGAACAAGAAGATGCCGGGCCAGGGCATCAGCAACAGCAGTTGGGAGCCGATGACCGGGGCGAGGATCGGGGCCAGCCCGTTGACCAGGGCCATCCTTGCGAACATCCGCACCATCGCGTAGCCGCTGAACAGGTCACGGACCATGGCCATGGCCACCACACCGCCCCCGGCAGCCCCGACACCCATGAGGACACGGAAGAAACCCAGCGTGGCGATGTCCGTGGACTGCGCGGCGCCCAGGGACGCCGCGATGTGGACCGCCGTCGCCACGATCAGGGGCAGGCGCCGGCCGAACTTGTCGCTCAGCGGGCCCACCACCAGCTGTCCCAGCGCGAAACCGATGGTCGTCCCCGTGAGCGTCAGCTGCACCGCGGCCGCGGAGACGCCAAGGCTGTCTTCCAGGGCCGGGAATGCGGGCAAGTAGAGGTCGACCGTGAACGGCCCTAGGGCGGTCAAAGCGCCAAGCGTCAGGATGTAGAGGAATTTACGACGGCGGCTCAGGGAATCACCGGGATTGTGGGGTGTGCTCACAGAGGTCCATCCTAGGGCCCGCCGGGGTGGCCGGCCGGTGGCTGGGCGGGCGCGCCACACCTTGCCCGAAAAGGCCTCCCAAGAGCCTAAATGATAGTTTTGACACCGGGGTCTGTGCGAAGCTGTCCAGACCCGGCAAGCCCGCGCGAGCGGATCGACGGATGGCACCAGTTAGGCGGGACCGATGAGCGGACGTCACAGCGGCGGCACAGGCAGCGGGTTGCGGATTTCCGCGCTGCCGCAAACCCTGAAGATGATCTTCAAGCTGGCGCCCCGGCAACTCAGCGACGAGATTGCCCTGGCCAAGGCCGAAATCAAACGCAAGGGGGCACAGCTCGGCGTCGCCGGCGCCTTCTTCGCCGTCGCCCTGGTCTTCGTTGGACTCCTGGTGATCGGACTCTTCATTGCAGCGATCATGGGACTGGCCACCATTATGCCCGCCTGGCTCGCAGCCCTGTTGGTCTCCGCCGTCTGCCTCATTATCGCCGCGATCGGGGCGCTCATCGGGCAGAACAAGTTCAAGAAGCTCATGCCGCTCGTCCCCGAGGATACGATCCGGGGGCTCAAGTACGATCTCGGCATCGCCAAGGAAGGCTCCGCCTTCGACGCCAGGATCCTGGATCCGAGCACCGAGCAGTACAAAGCAGCGAAGGCCGCCAAGGAAGCCGCCGCAGCCAAAGCGACGGCGGAAAAGGAAGCAAAGGCTGCCGCCAAGCCCGACTTCGGGCCGCCGCCCACAGAGGCTGAACTCCGACGCCGGCTGGACCTGCGGCGCACGCACCTTACCGGCGTCCGCGACGACCTCGGCCGTGAACTCGATGTCAAGACCCAGACCCAAATCCTGCTGGCGGCCGCGCAGGTCCGGCTCCAGGACGGCAAGGAGCAGCTCAGCGACAAGATCGCAGGCTTCCGCGCCTCAGCCCGATCCTCGGCGGGGTCGGCCACATCCGCTGACGGGCAGGGCCTGGCCGACACGATCAAGCGGCGCTGGAAGCCCCTGGCTGTGCTCGCCGCCTCTGGAGCCGCCCTCGCGGTCCTGGTGCGCAGGCTGGTGAAGGGCTAGACAGATCCCTGAACCTAAACGCCAAACCGTTGCCGTCCACGGAAAGGGGGAATCGATGAAGTTCATCGGCGCCGGCGCCCGCCCCGGGCAGCCCCTCGTCCACCGCGATGCGGTCTTCACGGTTCCCAATGTCCTGACCGTGGTGCGCTTCCTTGGCGTTCCGTTATTCATCTGGCTGGTCCTCTCGGAGCACAAGTACGGCTACGGTGCCCTCGTGCTCGCGGTCATGGCCAGTACCGACTGGGTGGACGGCTACATCGCCCGCCGCTTCAATCAAATGTCCAACCTCGGACGGGTCATGGACCCGATTGCGGACAGGCTTTCCTTAATCGCCGTCGCCGTGACCCTCGTGATAGCAGGCGTCGTCGAGTGGTGGTATCTCGCCGCGCTGCTGGTCCCGGACGCGGTCCTGCTGGCTCTGTCAGTGTTCTATTTCCACGGCCACCCGGATCTGCCGGTGAGCCGCATCGGAAAGATCCGGACGGGCCTGCTGCTGGTGGGCACGCCACTGCTGGTGCTCTCCAAGCTTCCGGTGCCCGCCGCGGACGTCTATGCCACGGTCGCGTGGATCTTCCTGGGACTGGGGCTCGTGGGGCACTGGATCGCGGCCTACAACTACGTCTGGGCCATCATCGGCAAGGGCAGGCAGCTTCGGGCGCACGACGGCGGCTCCCGCTGATGGTCTGGGTTGCGGTTTTACTGGCGGTCCTCGGCGCCTTCTGCCTTGCGTTTGGGGCACAGCGCCAGGGCAGTGCGGTCAAGGCCGATACCGGCGGCCTGGCGCTGAGCACCCACGGCCTGCTGCGGCTCGTGCGTAACCCGCGCTGGGTATTCGGGTTCCTTCTGCTATGCGCCGGGATGGGAATGAACGCGATCGCCCTCGTCATGGCGCCCTTGACGGTGGTGCAGCCGATCGGCGCGATCGCCCTGGTTATCACCACCGTGGTCAACACCAAGGACCAAGGCCTGAGCATGAACCGGGCAACCGTCGTGGCCATCTCGCTCTGCGTGACCGGCTCAGCGCTGTTCGTGCTGCTGGCCGTCACCGCCACGCAGGAGAATCACAACGTCAGCAGCGAGGACGAGCTGACAATCGTGCTACTCCTGGCCATTGCGGTCGCTGCCTTTGGCACGCTCGCGGTCCTGTTCAGGCACCGCATGAGCGCGTTCGTCTACATCCTCGGCGCCGGGGTCCTGTTCGGCTTCGTGGCTGTGCTGACCCGCATCATCGGCAGGCATTTGCTTGATCCAAATGGACAGTTCCTGCTGAATGTGCCGTGGTACAGCGTGGTTGCGATTATTGCTGCAGGCGTTCTGGGATCGTGGTTTGTCCAAAACGCCTACTCCAGCGGACCGCCGGACCTCGTGATCGCCGGATTGACGGTGATCGACCCCATTGTGGGCATCGCGATTGGCATCGTGATTCTGGGAGAACTGCGTCCGGATGTCCAAGCCGTGACGGCTATTGCCATGGGGACGGCCGCATTGCTTGCTATCGTGGGAGTCATAGCCCTCTCCAGGCACCACCCGGAAGTCACCAAGCGCAAGAAGGACGCGCGGAAGGCAGCGGGCAGGTCCTAGGGCGTCAGTCCAGACTTCGGCTGCAGGCCCGGCGCCTGTGCCGACTGCCAGCCGGCCGCCATTGATCCAGCTGTCCGCACAGCGACCACCAGGAGCTCTTCACGTGACCACGTCCGACAACCAGCCCCCGCTGACCATCCTGATTGCCGCTGACACGTACCCGCCCCACGTCAACGGCGCCGCCCAGTTCGGTTACCGCCTGGCCAAGGGGATGACAGCCCGGGGTCACGATGTCCACGTCCTGGCGTGCCGCCCGGGCAAGGGCCCGAGCTACAGCGAGTTCAGCGATGAGGCCACCGTCCACCGCCTGCGCTCCCACTCGGTGCCCACACACGAGTACTTCCGGGTCACCTTCCCCTGGGAGATCAAGAAGGAAATCGGGCTGTTGTTCGACCGCATCCAGCCGGACGTGGTGCACATCCAGAGCCACTACATGATCGGCGAGCACGTCCTGTACGAGGCCGTGAAGCGCGGCATCCGGGTGGTGGCGACGAACCACTTCATGCCCGAAAACCTGAACCCCTTCCTGCCGTTCCCGCAGTGGTTCAAAGACATTGTGGGACGGATCTCCTGGCGGGACATGGGCAAGGTCATGGGCCAGGCCGACGTCGTGACCACACCCACGCCGCTTGCCGCCAAAGCCATGCACCAGCACGCTTTCCTCCGCCAGGTCCTGCCACTGTCCAACGGCATCGACGCCGCCGCCTACGAGGTCGGTCCCGACGAAACGGTGGAACGCCACGCCAGCCCGACCGTACTCTTCGCCGGCCGGCTGGCGGAGGAGAAGCACGTGGACGTGCTGATCGATGCCGTCGCCAAGACGCCCAAAGAACTGGACATCCACCTCGAAATCGTCGGCGGCGGAGAAGTCCGCCCTGCCCTGGAGGCGCAGGTCGCCCGGCTCGGGCTGAAGGACCGGGTCAGGTTCCTCGGCCTGGCCAGTGACGCCGAGCTTCGCAAGGCCTACATCACGGCCGATGTGTTCTGCATGCCCGGCACGGCTGAACTTCAGTCCCTCGTGACCCTGGAGGCGATGTCGGCGTCCACGCCAGTCCTGCTGGCCGACGCCATGGCGCTGCCGCACCTGGTCCGGGACGGGGAAAATGGTTATCTCTTTATCCCCAACGACAGCGATGACCTCGCCGCCAAGCTGACGCGCGTGTTCTCGCTGCCCGACCACGAGCGTGATGCGATGGGCAAGACCAGCCGCGAAATGGTGGAAAGCCACGGTATCGCGCGCACGCTGCAGACGTTTGAGGACATCTACCGGGGCGCGAGCTACGACGACCTGGTCCTCTAGGGGCGCCGTCTGGCAGAACGGCGTCCACTCCGAACGCTTCAAGCTCCAGGGCGCCCGGTCCAACAGGATCCAACTCAGTTGCGGCAGGCTGCCTGCCGGTGGCGGCATGCACGTGTGATGCGTCTACTATTGCTAGAGTATTTTTGCCCGGAACCAATCCGGCCCGCGCGGGCCAGGTCTGGCTCCGGGCGCAGGGGGCTATAGCTCAGCTGGTTAGAGCGCGGGACTCATAATCCTAAGGTCCTCGGTTCAAGTCCGAGTAGCCCTACATTCATTTCTGCGGCAGCCTCCTCATCCGGGGTCCGCAACCACGGGAGCCGTGGCTGACGTCCGACGTCGGCCGCGGCTCCCTTTTTGTCGGGTTTGTCGGGTTTTCATTGGGCCGGCACTTGCAGGCGTCCCGACACTGCGATAAGTTACTGATCAGTAACATATTGCCGGCGCGAAGCCCGCGCCCTTTTGGTCCCCGCTGATCGAGTGAAGGAACATCATGTCCAAAGCTGCCATCGACATCCACAACCTGTCCTACGCCGATGGCGATTTCTTTGCGTTCGAGCAGTTGCTCAGCGCCAAGGAGCAGGACAGGCTGGCCGAAGTCCGTGAATTCCTTACCCGCGAAGTCCGGCCGATCGCCGTCGATTGCTGGAATCGCGGGGAGTTCCCCATGGGCTTGATCCCGAAGCTCGCCGAAATCGACCTGGTCAGCCCTGTTCGGAGGCAGGGCTACTCGAATCTCTTTGCAGGCATCCTGCACGCGGAGGCCACCCGCGCCGACACGTCGATCGCGACGTTCATGGGCGTCCATGACGGGCTCTTCACCGGCTCCATCGAAGCTCTTGCCTCCCAGGAGCAGCAGGATGCGTGGCTTCCCGAGATCTACTCGCTCAAGAAGATCGGCGCGTTCGGCCTCACCGAGCCCCTGGGCGGCTCCGACGTCGCCGGCGGTACGCGCACCACGGCACGGCGCGACGGCGATAACTGGATCCTCAATGGAGCCAAGCGTTGGATCGGCAACGCGACTTTCTCCGACTGGGTGGTCATCTACGCCCGCGATGTTGGCGACAACCAGGTCAAAGGGTTCCTCGTGGACACCAAGGCCGAGGGATACAGTGCCGTGAAAATTGAGAACAAGATCTCGCTGCGCACGGTCCAGAACGCTGACATTACGCTCGACAACGTTGTGGTGCCGGAGTTCTTCAAGCTCGCCAACGCCAACAGCTTCCGCGACACGAACAAGGTCCTGAAAGTCACCCGCCTGGCCGTGGCCTGGCAAGCGGTGGGCCAGCAGCTGGCGGCCTTCGACGTCGCCCGGCGCTACGCCGTGGAACGCAGCCAGTTCGGCCGTCCGATTGCCTCCTTCCAGCTGATCCAGCACCAGCTCGTGCAGATCCTCGGCAATGCGGTGAGCTCCATGGGCATGATGGTGAGGCTTTCCCAGCTGGAGGACGCGGGGGAGGCGAAGGACGAGCAGTCCGCCCTGGCCAAGGCGTTCACCACCGCGCGGATGCGCGAAAGCGTGGCCCTGGGCCGGAGCATCCTCGGCGGGAACGGGATCGTGACGGACTTCGAGATGGCCAAAGTCTTTGCGGACGCCGAAGCCATCTACTCCTACGAGGGCACCCATGAAATCAACACCCTCGTCACCGGCCGGGCTATCACGGGCATTTCCGCGATCGTCTGAGGGGCGCCAAACGCCCGCCGCGGTTGCCCGCGTGCGTCAACGGACGAGCCGCGCATCAAAGGCGGCGCCAAATGCTGCATCACGGACCCGGATTCAGGGGCGGCAGCAGAACGGAAGGCCGAAGGTCCATCACGAACGCCAGCGGATTGACGTAGTATTCGCCGCGGCGGACGCCCCAGTGGAGGCAGGGCGGCGCCGGGCCGCAGTGGCCGGTCTGCACCTGCCCCAGGACATCGCCCACCGCCACGGCGGACCCCGCCCTCAGTGAACTCGCCACCGGCTCGAAACTGCTGCGCAGCCCGTTGCCGTGATCGATCGTGATGACCGGCCGGTCCACCACCGTCCCGACAAAGCTCACCGTCCCGGCGGCGGGCGACTTGAGCGGGGCGCCATCGAAGGGCGCCTCAAGGTCGACGCCGCGGTGACCGCTGAGCCACGGCTTGGCCGGGGGGTCGAAGGCGCGGAGCACCGCCGGCCTTGGGCTCAGCGGCCAGCTCCAGGCAGACGCAGGGACCGGCCCCGCCCTCGGGGAGCCCCGGCCGGAGGAAATTGCAGCCCGGGCGGCAATGGCAGGGTAGCCGGCGTCTGTGGGGCCGGAGCGGGCGGCGGCGTCGGCGTCGGCGTCTGTGGGGCCGGAGCGGGCGGCGGCGTCGGCGGCGGAGGCATGGGCAGCGGCGGCGATATCGGCGTCGGCGGTGATGGGGGGCGGCGCCAGGAACGTTGCCAGGAACAATGCCGCCAGCAGCAAGGCCCGCAGGCCAAGTGGGAGCTTCATGGCCCCAGCCTGCCAAGGCAGCGCCCCGGGCGGAATCTCCCGCCATGGCTATGTGGATAAGGTGCCCGCCGGCCCCCGCCAAAGCCCCGGAACCCCGCACCGCTGCCGCGGCAAAACCGTCCTCCTGGGCGGGGCCGCTGTAGTACACTTGGTGGAGCAGTTTGCTGTGCCCTCACGCTTGTAAGTCGCGATACTTCGTGATTGCCGAAGCCGGCACGCCTCATTCAGGGGTGCGGGGGAGCAGCAGCTGACTACGCGTATCCAGCCCTCCTCAAAAGAAGCCTGAAACTTCCGATGCGGAGGACTGCGCCTCCTGCGGTCCGTTCCACATGGCATGTCCATATGGCGCGGATGGGAAGTGCGGTGGATGCCAGGAGCAACGCCCGCCCCGGGCGAATGCTAAACAACCGTCAACTATTGGCAGGGTAAGAGGGCCATGGGCTCTCTCATGAATGACCTGCCGGAAGGAGCGTCGGCATGCCCGTCGTAACTATGCGCCAGCTGCTTGACAGCGGCGTCCACTTTGGACACCAGACCCGCCGTTGGAACCCGAAGATGAAGCGCTTCATCTTCACGGAGCGCAACGGTATCTACATCATTGACCTGCAGCAGTCGCTGTCCTATATCGACCGGGCCTACGAGTTCGTGAAGGCCACCGTTGCACACGGCGGCACCGTTCTCTTCGTCGGCACCAAGAAGCAGGCGCAGGAATCCATCGCCGAGCAGGCCACCCGCGTTGGCCAGCCGTACGTCAACCAGCGTTGGCTCGGCGGTATGCTGACCAACTTCCAGACGGTCTCCAAGCGCATCCAGCGCATGAAGGAACTCGAAGAGATCGACTTCGACGACGTCGCCGGTTCGGCTTACACCAAGAAGGAACTGCTGCTCCTTCGCCGCGAACTCACCAAGCTGGAAACCAACCTCGGTGGTATCCGCAACCTGACCAAGGCGCCGTCCGCGCTGTGGATTGTTGACACCAAGAAGGAACACCTTGCTGTCGACGAGGCCAAGAAGCTGAACATCCCGGTTGTGGCCATCCTGGACACCAACTGCGATCCCGACGAAGTCGACTTCCCGATCCCGGGTAACGACGACGCCATCCGCTCCGTCAACCTGCTGACCCGCGTTGTCGCCGACGCCGTTGCTGAGGGCCTCATCGCCCGTAACCAGCGCGCCACCGGCACCACGGAAGCTCCGGAAGAGCCGCTGGCCGAGTGGGAGCGCGAGCTCCTCGAAGGCAACAAGGCTGAAGCTGCTGCAGCGCCCGCCGCTGAGGCTGCGCCCGCCGCTGAGGCTGCACCGGCTGCTGACGAAGCACCGGCCGCCGAAGCTGCTCCGGCTGCTGAGGACGCACCGGCTGCTGAAGAAGCACCGGCCGCCGACGAAGCCAAGTAGTCAGACAAGTAAATCTGGATCTCCCCACATGCGCTCAGCTGCATAGGGGGTACCGACAGGATGGCCGCTCACTCGGTGAGCAGCCGTCCTGTCGGTCCGTACACCACATAAATTTCTAGACAGAGGGGTTCACATGGCGAACTACACTGCCGCTGATATCAAGGCTCTGCGCGAGCGCACTGGCGCCGGCATGATGGATGTCAAGAAGGCTCTTGACGAAGCCAACGGTGACGCCGAGAAGGCCATCGAAATCATCCGCATCAAGGGCCTGAAGGGCGCCACCAAGCGCGAGGGCCGCTCAACCGCCGAAGGCCTGGTTGCCGCCAAGGTCGCCAACGGCGTCGGCGTGATGATCGAAGTCAACTGCGAGACCGACTTCGTCGCGAAGGCTGACAAGTTCATCCAGCTGGCCGACAAGGTCCTGGCTGTGGCCGTCGAGTCCGGCGCTGCCGACCTCGAGACCCTGCTTGCCACCGAGGTCGACGGCAAGCCGCTGTCCGAGGTCGTCATCGAAGAGGGCGCCGTTCTGGGCGAGAAGGTTGTTGTCCGCCGCATCTCCCGCATCGAGGGCGCCACGGTCGACGCTTACCTGCACAAGACCTCCAAGGACCTCCCGGCCCAGGTCGGCGTGTTGTTCGCTGTTGACGGCGAAGGCGAAGCGGCTGCCACCGCAGCCCACGACGTCGCCGTTCACGTCGCCGCCATGGCTCCGAACTACCTCACCCGTGAGGACGTTCCGGCCGATCTCGTCGAGTCCGAGCGCCGCATCGCCGAGGAAACGGCCAAGGCCGAGGGCAAGCCCGAAGCTGCGATGACCAAGATTGTCGAAGGCCGCGTTACCGGCTTCTACAAGGGCGAGGTCCTCGTTGACCAGGCATTCGCCAAGGATGCCAAGAAGTCTGTCGCACAGGTCCTCGAAGAAGCCGGCGTCAAGGCAACTGCCTTCACGCGCTTCCGCGTCGGTTCCTAGTCAGACTGGCCAGACACCAGTCAGGCACTAGCCAGACACGCTAAGGGGGTGGTCACCACGGTGGCCACCCCTTTTGCATGCACCCGTGAGGCACCGTTTCCGGTCACGGCCGGAATGCCGCCTTGGGCGCCCAGCACGATAACCTAACTCAGAGTTCACCAACGGGAAGGCACCATGGAAACCGTCACCACTTCAGCCCAGCCAAAGAAGAACAGGCGCCGCGTCCTCTTGAAGCTCTCCGGCGAGGTCTTCGGCGGTGGGAAACTGGGCGTCGACCCGGATACCGTCCGCGGCGTGGCCAAGCAGATCGCCGCCGCAGTTCCCGATGTGGAGGTGGCAATCGTCGTCGGCGGAGGCAACTTCTTCCGCGGCGCCGAACTGTCCCAGAGCGGCATGGACCGCTCCCGCGCCGACTATATGGGCATGCTCGGAACCGTCATGAACTGCCTCGCGCTCCAGGACTTCCTTGAGCAGGCCGGGGTGGAAACGCGCGTGCAGAGCGCCATCACCATGGGCCAGGTTGCCGAGGCCTACATCCCCCGCCGCGCCATCCGCCACATGGAAAAGGGCCGGGTTGTCATCTTCGGCGCCGGCGCCGGCCTGCCGTACTTCTCCACTGACACCGTGGCCGCCCAGCGTGCCATGGAGGTCCACGCCGACGTCGTCCTGATGGCCAAGAGCGGCGTCGACGGCGTCTACACCGCCGACCCGAAGAAGGACCCGACGGCGGAGAAACTGCACCGCCTCAGCTACGACGACGCCCTCCGCCGCGACATCCGCGTGATGGACCAGACCGCGATGACCATGTGCAAGGACAACAACCTCACAATGGTGGTCTTCGGCATGGAAGGCGAGGGCAACGTCACCCGCGCCATCCGGGGCGAAGACCTGGGCACCGTCGTCACCCCCTAGCAACAGCTAGGATGTTTTCAGGACCTTTCCGCCGCCAGGCGGAAGACAAAAGCGCCCGGCGGAATACGGCAGGCGCACAAAGAAGACGTGCCGCGCCCCGGCCCCCGGGACGCACCAATTTCTGAGGAGAGACCGTGATCGAAGAAACCTTGCTCGAAGCCGGGGACAAGATGGACAAGGCAGTTGAGGTAGCCAAGGAAGACTTCGCCTCGATCCGGACCGGCCGCGCGACGCCTGGCCTGTACAACAAGGTCATCGTCGAGTACTACGGCACGCCGACACCGCTGCAGCAGCTGGCCTCCTTCGCGGTCCCGGATGCCCGCACCATCCTCGTCACCCCGTACGACAAGACGGCCCTGCGCGACATCGAACGTGCCCTCAGCGACTCGGAGGTCGGCGCCAACCCGTCCAACGACGGCAACGTCATCCGGATCACCATTCCCGAGCTGACGTCCGAACGGCGCAAGGAATACGTCAAGATCGTCAAGTCCAAGGGTGAGGACGCGAAGGTGTCCATCCGCAACATCCGCCGCAAAGCCAAGGAAACGCTGGACAAGCTCGTCAAGGACGGCGACGCCGGCGAAGACGAAGGCGCGCGCGGTGAGAAGGAACTCGACGCCATGACCAAGGCACACGTGGACGGGATCGACGAGCTGCTCAAGCGCAAGGAAGCTGAGCTGCTCGAGGTCTGATGAATCAGGCACAGGAGGCCTCCGGGCCGCGCGCCCGGAGGCGGGGGAAGCAGCGCGAGAACCCAACGCCGAAAGCGGGCCGGAACCTGCCCGCCGCCACCGTGGTGGGCGTTGGCATGCTGGTATGCGTCCTCGGCGGCCTGCTGTTCCTCCCGCTGGGCTTCGTCCTGGTGACCGCCACCTTTGCGATCTTCGGCGTCTGGGAGATCTTCCGTGCGCTGGAGGCCGCAGGCACCCGCCTGCCGATCGTGCCGGTGATGGTCGGCACGGTCGCCATGCCGATCGCCGCCTACTTCGGCGGCCTCGAAAGCCTGCTCTTCGCCATGCTCGTCAGCAGCGTGGCGGTGCTGTTGTGGCGGACCCTGGAGGGCGCCGCCGGTTCGGCGCGGAGCATTTTCGCAGGGGTCTTCACCCTGTCCTGGGTGCCGTTCCTGATCAGCTTTGCGGCGCTGCTGCTGCACACCGCCGACGGCGAGACGCCGGTAGGCCTGTGGCCTGACGGGGTGATTCCGGCGGGTGCGTGGGAAATCGCGACCCTGCTGCTCCTGGTGGTAGCCAACGACACCTTCGGCTACCTCGTGGGCGCCTCCCTGGGCAAGCATCCGATGGCCCCCAAGATCAGCCCCAAGAAGACCTGGGAAGGCTTCGCCGGCTCGATCGCCGGGGCCGTCGTCGTGGGCGTGCTCGCCATGATCTTCGTGCTGGGCGAACCGTGGTGGTTCGGCGTCGTGCTCGCCGTGGGCATGGTGGCAGCCGCCACCGCCGGCGACCTCGCCGAATCCATGGTCAAGCGCGAGCTCGGCATCAAGGACATGAGCAGCATCCTCCCCGGACACGGAGGCGTCATGGACCGGCTGGACTCGATTGTCTTCGCCTCGCCGGTGGCGTTCATCCTGTTCTCGGCCCTCACAGCC
Source organism: Arthrobacter sp. P4_F11 (assembly GCF_056401395.1). NCBI lineage: Bacteria > Bacillati > Actinomycetota > Actinomycetes > Micrococcales > Micrococcaceae > Arthrobacter > Arthrobacter sp. P4_F11. The sequence goes on along the minus strand of NZ_JBFUJK010000006.1, from coordinate 154,919 downwards.
GCCTAGAAGCACCGGACCAGCACTTCCGGCGCCTAGAATGGTGCCGAGCAAACCAGCCGAACGGCATCAAAGGAACAAAGTAACAGTGGACATTCAACGGCAGATTCCTGCGTCTTTTGACCGCGTGCAGCGGAACCAGTATGGCTACAACGCCAGGCAGGTCGACGATTTCCTGCAGCGCGCACGGGTGTCATTCGAAGCTCCGTCCGCGGCCTCCCGCGCCATCAAGAGCTCGGACGTCCGCGCCGTGTCCTTCGATCCCGTGAAGGGCGGCTACGCCGCCGCCGGCGTGGACGCCGCGCTGGACCGGCTCGAAGACGCCCTCGCCCGGCGCGAGCGCGATGAGCTCGTTGCCGAACGCGGCGAGGATGCCTGGCTGCGCGAAATCGGCCGGCTCGCAGGCGTCCTGCGCGGGCGCCTGCACCGCCCGGACGGCCAGCGCTTCCGGCGCCCGTCCAAGCCCAAGGCCCGCAGTTACAACACCACCGACGTCGACGACCTCTGCCACGAGCTGATCGGCTACCTCGAGGAGGACCAGCCGCTGAGCGTGGACAACGTCCGGCGCGCCGTGTTCCGTCCCGCCGTGGGCCGGGAGGGCTACGAGGAAAGCCAGGTCGACGCATTCCTGGAGCGCGCCGTCGAGCTCATGGCGGCCATCGACTAGTCACGCCCCGCGCGGACCCACGCCTGGAGCCCCACCGGCCAACCACCCGCCCGGGTCACCGACGCCGGATCGCGACCGCCGGGTCAGCGTTGCCGGAGCCCCGCCCGGGTCAGCACGGCAGGGTCACCGTTCCGTCGCGAGCGGCCGTTCCGGAGTGTGCAGCCGCGTCATGAGCCGGGTGATGGTCCGGGGCACCCGGTTCCTGGTGGCCCGGGAAACCAGGACCGTCACGGCGAACGCGGCCGGCACCGTCCAGGCGGCGGGCTGTGCCAGCCACGACGGCGTCTGCGCAGCACCCAGCACCGAGCCGGCCACCATCGCACTGCCGCAGAGCACGCCGCCGGTCACCATGCCCGCGATAGCCCCGGCGTCCGTCAGCCCCCGCCACCAGATGCCCAGCAGCAGGACCGGGCAGATCGTGGACGCGGTAAAGGCAAACACAAGCCCCACGCTGCCGGCCAATGCCTGCGATTCGGTCATCGAGGCGATACCCAGCGGGACCAGGGCCGAGACCAGTGCTGCCAGCCGGAAGCCCCGGACACTGCCGCCGAACACGTCCTGGCTGATCACGCCGGCCAGCGAGACCACCAGGCCGGACGTCGTCGACAGGAACGCCCCGAACGCTCCGGCCACCACAAGCGCCGTCAGCAAGTCGCCGGCCACCCCGCCAATCATCCGGCCGGGCAGCAGCAGAACCAGGGCATCAGCCTGGCCGCTCCGGGCAAGGTCGGGGGCGAACGCTCGGCCGAGCATGCCGTACGCCGTCGGAAACAAGTAGAAGACGGACAGCAGGCCCAGGACAATCAGGGTGGTCCGGCGGGCGGAACGCCCGTCCGGGTTGGTGTAGAAACGGACCAGCACGTGCGGCAGCCCGAGCGTGCCAAAGAGCAGGGCCACCAGCAGCGAAATGATCTGGTAGGGGCCCGCGGGCGCCAGCGCCGTGGGGTTGGCCGTACTGGGCGGCGGTAACTCCGCCGCGGCGGAGTCCCCGCCGCCCACCACGAACAGCAGGAACACGATTGGCACCGCCAGCGCGGTGAGCTTGAGCCAGTACTGGAACGCCTGGACGAACGTGATGGAGCGCATCCCGCCGGCCACAACGGTGAAGCAGACGACTCCGACCACCGCCACCGGGCCCACCCACGCCGGCAGCCCGGTGGTGATCCGGATGGCCAGGGCAGCGCCGTGCAGCTGCGGGACGATGTAGAGCCAGCCGACCAGGACCACCACCAGGCTTGTGACGCGGCGGACGGCACGCGAATCGAGGCGCGCCTCGGTGAAGTCCGGAATCGTGTAGGCCCCGGACCGGCGCAGGGGAGCGGCGACGAACAGGAGCAGCATCAGGTAGCCGGCCGTGTACCCCACCGGATACCACAGGGCGTCGGTGCCGGAGAGCAGGATCAGCCCGGCGACCCCCAGGAAGCTGGCGGCCGAGAGGTACTCACCGCCGATCGCCGAGGCGTTCCACCACGGCTTGACCGTCCGGGACGCCACGTAGAAGTCTCCGGTGGTGCGCGAGATCCGCAGCCCGTAGAAACCGATGACTGCCGTGGCGAGCGAGACGGCGGCGAACGCCGCCACCCCGACGACGGGGTTCACGTTCCGCTCACCCGGCCCCGTGCGTGGCCGCCCGCCAGGCCGTTCACGTGGGCCCTCACTTGTCGCCGGCGAGGTCCCGGTAGCGGGCCTCGTTCCTTGCCGCGGTCCGCACATACAGCCAGGCACTGAGACCGATCACGGGATAGATGCCGGCACCCAGCAGGACCCAGTCGAATGGCAGGCCTGCAATGGTGGAGTGCGCCAGGCCCGGGACCAGCCCCAGCACAAGCGGGAAGGCGAGCATGATCAGCAGGAATCCCAGGGCCACCACGAGGCCCAGCCGGAGCTGGGACCGGATGAGGGAGCGGACGAACAGCTGCCCGGCGTCGGATTCCTCTGCCGCCTCCTGTGAGGCCGCCGCAGAGCGCCCGCCGGTCAGGGCGGCGCTACCCGATGCGGCACTTCCCGGTGTGACACTTCCCGAAGTGACGCTGCGCGGCGCCGTGACCCGGACCCGCGTCATGCCTGCGGCCGGATACGGCTTGCTTCGAGCTTTTCCCGGACCGCCGGGAGGTGCCTGCGGCTAATGGGCAGTTCGGCCCCGGCCACGGTGACGCTGGGCCGCGCCGCGGCGAGCTTCATGTGGCTGATGTGGCCTAGGGCGGTCAGGTACGAGCGGTGGATGCGCAGGAACCCGGCGTCGGCCCACTGCTGCTCGAGGTCGGCCAGCGGAACCCTGATGAGGTAGCTGGCCTCCGCCGTGTGCAGCCGTGCATAATCGCCCTGCGCCTGAACGTACGTCACGTCCTCCCGCCGGATCATCTTGGTGGTCCCGCCCAGGTCCACGGTGATCATTTCCGGGGCCGGCGCGCCGTCCTTGAGCAGCTCGCTGATCCGGCCGATCGACTTCGCCAGCCGTTCGGCACGCACGGGTTTGAGGAGGTAGTCCACAGCCGCGAGCTCGAAGGCCTCCAGCGCGCAGTCCTCGTCCGCGGTGACGAAGACCACGGCGGGCGGGTGGGCGCTGCGGGAGATGACCCGGGCAATGTCCAGCCCGGACAGCGCCGGCATGTGGATGTCGAGGAAGATGACATCGACTTCTTCGGCCTCCAGTGCCCGCAGGGCCTCGGCGCCCGAGGAAGCGCGGTGGATGGTGCCGATCCGGTCATCCCTGCCGAGCAGGAAAGCCAGTTCCTCAACGGCGGGGAGCTCGTCGTCGGCGACGAGGACGTTAATCATGCCACTAGCCTACTGCCGCGGCCATTGTGGCCGGCTCAGCCCGTCAGCCGACTGCCGCCGGGCACGACACCGCCGGGAACCGACCGGAAATCAGGCGTCGTGCCGGGGCTGGGACTTGGGGACGCGCATCGTGATCAGGGTGCCTTCGCCCGGTGCCGTCTCGATCACGAGGCCGTTATCGTCCCCGTACACCTGCCGCAGGCGGGCGTCGACGTTGCGCAATCCGACGTGGTCGCCGTCGCTGTGCCCGGCAAGGACGGAGCGGAGCTGGTCCGGGTCCATGCCCACGCCGTCGTCCTCGATCGTCACCTCCGCGAACGCCCCCGAGTCGTTCGCCGTGATGGAGATGTGCCCCGGGCCCTCCTTGGCCTCAAGGCCGTGCCGGACCGCGTTTTCCACCAGCGGCTGCAGGCTCAGGAAGGGAATCACCGTGCTCAGGACCTCCGGCGCGATCCGCAGGCTGACCTGCACGCGGTCGCCAAAGCGGGCCCGTTCCAGGAGCAGGTAGCGGTCGATGCAGCGCAGTTCCTCGGCCAGGGTAGTGAAGTCGCCGTGGCGGCGGAAGGAGTAGCGGGTGAAATCGGCGAACTCCACCACGAGCTCGCGCGCCCGGACCGGATCCGTGTTGATGAAGGAGGCGATCGCGTTCAGCGAGTTGTAAATGAAGTGCGGGCTGATCTGGGCGCGGAGGGCCCGGACTTCCGCCTCCATCAAGAGGGTGCGGGAGGCGTCGAGCTCGGCGAGTTCCACCTGGGTGGCCACCCAGTCAGCCACCTCGCCAGTGGCGCGGACCAGTCCGGCGCCGGCGGCCGGCGCGAAGGCGGCCACCACACCCACCACACGCGCGCCAGTTTTGATCGGGGCGATCACGACGGCGCGCTCCACCTCCGGCGCCAGCGTCACGCCGCCGTCGCCGGCGGCCAGGAGCTGGAGTTCGCCCGCCGGAATGACGGCGAGGTGGCCGCCGTCGAACACTTTTGACGCGAGCCCCATCAGGGCAGGTTTGAGTTCCTCGCCGGCGCCGTCCCACGCGAGCACGCCGGTTGTATCCGTGATGGCCAGGGCGTCACAGCCCAGGAGGCTGCGCAGCTGTTTGCTGGCCTTGGCCGCGCCGGCCGGGTTCAGGCCGGTCCTCAGGTGCTGGCCGGCACGGGATGCGGCATGCAGCGTCTGGTAGGTGGCCCGCTCCGCATCGGTGCCGAGATCGCGGAAGGACCGGAGGACCTTGAGTCCCACGGCGACGACGGCAGCGATCGCCAGGGCAATCACCGCGACTGCGGCGGCGGTGAGCAGGGGAGAATCCGGCATGGTGCCAGCCTACCGCCGGGGTTCCTTTCGGCGGCCGGGGGCGCCGTTTGGCGCAGCGTCGGGACCGCTGAGCGACGCAGGCCGCCGCGGCTGTGGCAGGTAACACGCGTCACAGTGCACAGTGATTGCAGTCACATCGGCAGGATGGGTTGCAGGGTGCGTCCCACGCACACCACGGCAGCCGGTGTGGACTCACCAGTCTCAATGAGGAGGAACCGATGGGTCACGACGCCCAAGAAACGGACGCTGCGGCGGCCGTGGACTTCAAGGAAGTCCAGTCGACGGAGCAGTTCCAGGAACTGCGCACACGTCACCGCAGCTTTGTCTTCCCGCTCTCCATTGCCTTTCTGCTCTGGTACTTCGCCTATGTCCTGCTGGCCGACTACGCGGTGGGATTCATGTCGATCAAGGTTTGGGGCAACATCAACGTCGGCCTGATCCTGGGCCTGCTGCAGTTCGTCTCCACGTTCGCGATCACCGGCTGGTACGTCAGCTATTCGAACCGCAAGCTGGACCCCATTGCCTCCGAGATCCGCCAGGAAATCGAGGGGCACGAATTCGACAAGCACGGCAACCCGGTTGGGGGGACAGCAAAATGACACTCATGGTTCCCGCAGTGAACGTTGCGGATCTCAAGGACACAACCCTGCTGAACATGGGCATCTTCGCCCTCTTCGTCGCGATCACCATGGTCATCGTGATCAGGGCCAGCCGCAACAACAAGACGGCAGCCGACTACTACGCGGCCGGACGTTCCTTCACAGGCCCGCAGAACGGCACCGCCATCGCCGGCGACTACCTCTCCGCAGCGTCCTTCCTCGGCATCACCGGAGCCATCGCCATCAACGGCTACGACGGCTTCATGTACTCCATCGGCTTCCTCGTCGCCTGGCTCGTCGCCTTGCTGCTCGTCGCCGAACTGCTCCGCAACACCGGCAAGTTCACCATGGCCGATGTCCTCTCCTTCCGGCTCAAGCAGCGCCCCGTGCGCATCGCGGCGGCCATCTCCACGCTGGCCGTCTGCTTCTTCTACCTGCTGGCGCAGATGGCCGGTGCCGGCAGCCTCATCTCGCTGCTCCTGGGCATCAGCGACTGGGGCGGACAAGCCCTGGTGATCATCGTCGTCGGCGCCCTGATGATCATGTACGTCCTGATCGGCGGTATGAAGGGCACCACCTGGGTGCAGATCATCAAGGCCATGCTCCTGATCGCCGGAGCCGCTGTCATGACCTTCTGGGTCCTCGCGATCTACGGCTTCAACCTCTCGGACCTGCTGGGCGGCGCGGTGGAAACCTCGGGCAACCCGAACCTGCTCAACCCGGGACTGCAGTACGGCAAGACCGAGACCTCCAAGATCGACTTCCTGTCCCTCGGCCTGGCCCTGGTACTCGGCACCGCAGCCCTGCCGCACGTGTTGATGCGTTTCTACACGGTTCCGACCGCAAAGGAAGCCCGAAAGTCCGTGGTGTGGTCCATCTGGCTCATCGGCATCTTCTACCTGTTCACCCTGGTCCTGGGCTACGGCGCAGCTGCGCTGGTGGGAGCCGACACCATCAAGGCCGCCCCGGGCGGCGTCAACTCGGCCGCGCCGCTGCTCGCCTTCCACCTCGGCGGTCCGCTGCTCCTGGGCTTCATCTCGGCGGTGGCCTTCGCGACCATCCTGGCCGTCGTCGCCGGCCTGACGATCACCGCGGCGGCATCCTTCGCACACGACATCTACGCCAGCGTCATCGCCAAGGGGAAGGCCGACGCCGCCACCGAGGTCAAGGTTGCCCGCCGCACCGTGGTGGTGATCGGGCTCCTGGCCATCGCCGGCGGCATCTTCGCCAACGGACAAAATGTTGCGTTCCTCGTGGCGCTCGCCTTCGCCGTGGCTGCCTCCGCCAACCTTCCGACCATCCTCTACTCGCTGTTCTGGCGCCGGTTCACCACCCAGGGAGCCCTGTGGAGCATGTACGGCGGATTGTCCGCGGCCATCATCCTGATTGCGCTCTCCCCGGTGGTTTCCGGGGCCAAGACGTCGATGATCCCCGGCGCCAACTTCGCCATCTTCCCGCTGAGCAACCCGGGCATCGTTTCCATCCCGCTCGCGTTCTTCCTGGGCTGGCTGGGCACCGTCCTGGACAAGCGGAAGGAAGACGCCACAAAGCAGGCCGAAATGGAGGTCCGTTCCCTGACCGGGGTGGGCGCCGAAAAGGCTACCAACCACTAGGAAGGCCGCACCAACAGAGAAGCTCCCGTGCAGCAGCGCGGGAGCTTCTCTGTTGGATGGGCGCCAGCTTGGACTGAGTTTTCCGAGGTCAGCGCTGGGGCCTCAGCCGAATGTTCACCATCTTCAGTTCATCGTGGCCCTCGAAGCGGTAGACCAGCTCCACGCTTTTCGTGTCGCAGTCGATCGTTCCGGCGACGTCGGCGGCGTTGGAGCCGTTGTTGGAGCTGACGTTGAGGGTTGAAAAGTTCGGTTTACAGCTGCCGTCAAGCTCCAGGCTCTGCACGCCCGCGGCGAACTCTTCCGGGGAAATCTTCCGCATGAGGGCCGGATCCAGGTACTTCTCGTAGGCGGTGCTGACCTCGCCGGCGATGATCAGCTTCGTGAAATCGTCCGCGATGCCCCGTGCCTGGTTGGTGGCTCCGCCCACCACGTTGAGCAGGACGACGACGCCGGCACTCACCAGCAGGAGCACACCGCCGACGATCCCGAGGACAATCCACAGGGCCTTGCGGCTCTTTTTCGGGGGCGGCTGGGCGGCGCCGCCGTAGTAGGGCGGCGGCTGCCCAGGCCCGCCGTAGTACGGAGGTGCGCCGCCGCCAGGTGGCGGGTAGCTGGGAGCCGCGCCGGTCGCGGGTGGCGGGTAGCTGGGCGCCGCGTAGTTGGGCACCGCGGCGTCGGCGGGGGGCCCGGGCGGCGGGGCGTAGTACGGAACGGGCGGCTGGCCGGGCGCCGGGTGGCCGGCTGCAGGCTCATGCCCGGGCTGCGGCGGTACCGGGCGGTGTGGTTCCTCGGGACTGCTCACGGTTCAAGCCTTTCCGGCAGTCCAGACAAGCCACTGCCTGTTGCACTGGGCCGCGTGCGCGGACCCAAGGACTCAGGGGGACCCAACGGACACAGCCTAGCGCCGCGGCCGCCCACGGCACAGATGAAAAGCGGATCAGTTATCGGCGGATCCGCGCTCCAGCAGGGGCTGGATCCGGAACGGGATCAGCTCGCCCATCGCCAGTGCGGTATCGGTCCGGTCCACGCCGTCGCACGCCAGTATCTTGCCGTTGATCCGGAACAGGTCCTCGGCGTCGAGCGCCACCACCCGCAGGAGCAGATCGGCCGAGCCCGTCAGGCCGTAGCCCTCCAGGATTTCCGGAATCCCGGCGAGCTCGACGGCGAGGGGTCCGAGCTTCTGCTGCTGGACGTGGACGGAGATGAAAGCCATCAGCGGGTACCCCAGGGACACCGGGTTGATCCGCCGCTCGAAGGAGAGGAACACGTGCTTCTTCTCCAGCTGGGCCATCCTGGCCTGCACCGTATTGCGCGAGAGTCCGAGCTTCTGGGCGAGGGCAACCACGGTCCGCCGGGGGTCCCGCGCCATGGCCGAAAGCAGGCGGGTGTCAGTGCCATCCAAGGTTTGCATAATGCGCAAGATTAGCACGGTTGACGAACGCCAAACAGGGCATAATGCTCAATATTTTTGCGGGTGGTTGTACCCGATGAGCATTGTGAGTAGGGTCACAATTATCCGGGGCAACGGCGCCCGGGCGGCTGGCGCGCCGCGGGATCACGAGTCCTGGGAGTTCCGGTCAGACGACGTCAGAAGGTGCGGACAACAGTGTTTACCGACGACGCGGGCAAGGGCGGCATTGCCGCCGGGGGCCCCGGAAACAGTGAAAATTCTATGAGGCGGACGGGCGGCGACCTCGTCCAGCTCATCACCCCGGCGGGCGAGCGCATCAGCCATCCCGAGTTCGATCCCTGGCTCCAGGACGTCAGCGATGAGCAGCTCTGCGCGCTCTATGAGGACATGGTGGTCATCCGCCGGATCGATGCCGAAGCCACGGCCCTCCAGCGGCAGGGCGAACTGGCTCTGTGGCCGCCACTGCTCGGCCAGGAAGCATCCCAGATCGGCTCGGCCCGCGCCCTCCGCGAGGACGACTTTGTCTTCCCCAGCTACCGCGACAACGGCGTCGCCTACTGCCGGGGAGTGAAGCCGGAGGATCTCGTCCGTGCCTGGCGTGGCAACGCCTCCGCCGGCTGGGACCCGTTCACCGTCAACGTTGCCACCCAGCAGATCATCATCGGCGCGCAGAGCCTGCACGCCACGGGCTACGCCATGGGCATCCAGAACGACGGCGCCGACTGCGTCGCCGTGGCCTACTTCGGCGACGGCGCCACGAGCGAAGGCGACGTCAACGAAGCCATGGTCTTCGCCGCGAGCTTCCAGGCGCCCGTCGTCTTCATCTGCCAGAACAACCACTGGGCCATTTCCGAACCCGTCCGGCTGCAGTCCCACATCCAGCTCGCGGACCGCGCCTCAGGCTTCGGCATCCCCAGCATGCGGGTAGACGGCAACGATGTCCTCGCCGTCATGGCAGCCACCCGCATTGCCCTGGACCGTGCCCGGCGCGGCGGCGGCCCCACCTTCATCGAGGCCGTGACCTACCGGATGGGCCCGCACACGACGGCGGACGACCCCACCCGCTACCGGGATGCCAACGAACTCGAGGACTGGGCCGCCAAGGACCCGATCAGCCGGATGAAGTCGCTGCTCGAACGCAAGGGACTGCTGACCGCGGACCTCGAGGCCGACGTCGCCGCGCAAGCTGACGCAGTGGCCAAGGAACTCCGGGCCGGGACCATCAACATGCCCGAGCCGCAGCCGCTGGATATCTTCAAGCACGTGTACAGCACGCCCAACTCCTGGCTGGACCGCCAGCAGGAGCACTACTCCCGTTACCTGGCTTCCTTCGGCGATCCCGCAGAAGCCGCTTCTGAAGAAGGTGCACGCTGATGACGCAGATGACCTTTGCCCGAGCCATCAATTCGGGCCTGCGCAAGTCCCTCGAAAACGATCCCAAGGTGGTCCTGATGGGCGAGGACATCGGCGCCCTTGGCGGCGTCTTCCGTGTCACGGACGGGCTGCAGAAAGACTTTGGGAAGCACCGCGTCGTGGACACCCCGCTCGCCGAGTCCGGCATCATGGGTACCGCCGTCGGCCTGGCATACCGCGGCTACCGTCCGGTGGTGGAGATCCAGTTCGACGGGTTCATCTACCCGGCGTTCGACCAGATCGTCAGCCAGGTCGCCAAGATGCACTACCGCACCCAGGGCGCCGTCAAGATGCCCATCACCATCCGCGTGCCGTTCGGCGGCGGCATCGGCTCGCCGGAGCACCACTCGGAATCGCCCGAGGCCTACTTCACCCACACCTCGGGGCTGCGCGTGATCAGCGTGTCCAACCCCCAGGACGCCTACACCATGATCCAGCAGGCCATCGCCTCCGACGATCCAGTCCTGTACTTCGAGCCCAAGCGGCGCTACCACGACAAGGGCGAGGTGGACGAGAGCGTCGACCTGAGTTCTGCCTTGTCCATGGAAAAGGCCCGCGTTGTCACCGAGGGCAAGGACGTCACCCTTGTGGCCTACGGCCCGCTGGTCAAGACCGCCCGCGACGCCGCCATGGCGGCCGCCGACGAAGGCATCTCGGTTGAGGTCATCGACCTGCGCTCGCTGGCACCACTGGACTTCGCCACCCTTGAGGCCTCCGTCCGCAAGACCGGCCGTCTGGTCATCACGCACGAGGCCAGCCAGTCCGGCGGCCTCGGCGCCGAAGTCGCCGCGAGCATCACCGAGCGCTGCTTCTATTACCTCGAGGCCGCTCCCGTCCGCGTGACCGGCTTCGATGTTCCCTACCCTTACTCCAAGCTGGAAATGCACCACCTGCCGGGCCTTGACAGGATTCTCGACGGCGTCGACCGTGCCCTCGGCCGCCCCAACTCCCTCAGCGGGCTGGAAGGATGAGCGCCACTATGATCAAGGAATTCAGGCTCCCGGACCTCGGCGAGGGACTGACGGAATCGGAAATCGTCGCCTGGAAGGTCGCGGTAGGGGATACCGTCACCCTCAACCAGATCATCGCCGAGGTAGAGACGGCCAAGGCCGTCGTGGAGCTGCCCTCGCCGTTTGCCGGCGTCGTCGCGGCCCTGCATGAACAGCCCGGCACCGTTGTTGAGGTCGGGAAGCCGATCGTCTCCTTCGAGATCGAGGGCGACGACGGCGCCGCCGGTTCCGCCGGTGCCGGTGCGGACGGGGCCGCCGCCGGCAAGCGTGAGCCGAACCTCGTGGGCTATGGCGCCGTCCTGGAAGCCTCCGGCCGGCCGGCCCGCCGCGCCCGCACCTTCGCGGCACCGGCGGCCCCTCGGGCCGTCGCGGCCGAACCGGTGGCACCAGTCCGTGCAGCCGAGCTAGTGGCACCGGTCCGTGCTGCTGGGCCGGCCGAAACCCAGCCGGTCGAAACCTCGCCGGCCGCAACCACAGCTGGCGACATGTCGCCGGGGGAGCGCCCGCGGTCCACGCCTCCGGTGCGCAAGCTGGCCAAGGATCTCGGCGTCGACCTCGAGGCCGTGACCGGTACCGGGGAGCGCGGGCTCATCACCCGCGACGATGTGCTGAACTTCGTCGGCGGCGGGGAGCTGCCCGCGGCCGCCCAGGAACCCGCCGGTGCGACGGCGCAGGCCGCAGGGCTTGTCCAGGCCCCGGGCGAGCGCGAGACCCGCACGCCGATCAAGGGCGTGCGGAAGTTCACGGCCGCCGCCATGGTGGCCAGTGCCTTCACCGCGCCGCACGTCACCGAGTTCCTGACCGTCGACGTTACGCCCACGATGGAGCTGCTGGCACGGCTCAAGGCCAGCCGCGCGTTCGCCGGGTACAAGCTCACCCCGCTGACGCTCGTGTCCAAGGCCGTGCTGATTGCGTTGCGCAACCACCCGACCCTCAACGCCCGGTGGGACGAGGCCAACCAGGAGATCGTCCAGTTCAACTACGTGAACCTGGGCATCGCGGCCGCGACCCCGCGGGGGCTGACCGTTCCGAACATCAAGGACGCGGACCGGATGTCCCTCATGGATCTCTCCTCCGCCCTGACGGAACTGACGGACACGGCCCGGGCCGGGAAGACAAGCCCTGAGGCGCTCTCCGGCGGCACGATCTCCATCACGAACATCGGCGTCTTCGGCATTGACGCCGGCACGCCCATCCTGAATCCGGGCGAGGCCGCCATCCTGGCCCTCGGCGCGGTCCGGAAGATGCCGTGGGAGTACAAGGACGAGGTCGCGCTGCGCCAGGTCATGACGCTCAGCCTGTCCTTCGACCACCGGCTGGTCGACGGCGAGCAGGGCTCGCGGTTCCTCCAGGACCTCGGGGCCATGCTGGCCGATCCGGGCATGGTCCTCGCCATGGTCTAGGTCCCTGCGACACAGCTGCCGGCTGCCCCGACCGAAAGGAAGGGGCGGCCGGCAGCTTCGTGGTGTGCGGGACCGACCCGCGGACCCGGGAGGGCGCCCGGGGCGGGGGAGTTGCTTAGCCGAGCGGCTCGGTGGGGGCCGGTGCCAGGAGCGCGGCCAGCGCCATGCTTTCCAGCAGCGGCCTGGCGCGGCGGACGCCGATGCGGCGCCCGTGGCTGCGCACCGAGTGCGGGGTCGAATTGATCAGCCCGAACGTGGCGTGCGCGCGCATCCGCAGTTCGGCGGCCTCCGTGCCCTCGTGCAGTCCGGCCAGCACGTCAACCCAGAGTTCAACGTAGTTGCGCTGAAGCGTGCGGACCTCGGCCTGGTCCTCGCCGGCCAGGTTGCTGAAGTCCTGGTCCTGGACCCGGATGACGTCCGGGTTGCTCAGGGCAAAGTCGACGTGGAAGGCCACCAGCCCGCCCAACGCCGCCAGGTCGCCGTCGGAATCGGCCACCACCTTGCGGCCGCCGTCGAGCAGGTCCTGGCTGACACTGAGCAGCAGGGCGCCGAGGACGGCCTGTTTGCCGGCGAAGTGGCGGTAGACCGCCGGCCCGCTGACGCCGGCCGCGGCCCCGAGATCTTCCAGGGAAACGCGGTTGAAGCCCTCCAGGGCAAAGAGCGCGGCGGCGGCGGACAACAGGGCCTGCCGCCTGTTCGCCTTGGCCTGGCTGCGCTGCGTCGAGGCTGCTCGGGTCGGGGCTGCCTGGGCTGACGGAAGCTGGGCGGTCTGGCTGGGCTCGGTCACCGGCGCATCCCCTCGTTGCAAATGATCCCTGTGTTGGACATCACAGTTAATAGAGACTAACCTAAATCTCAGTTATGCGGTACTAACCGAAATAGTCGGGCGGCCTGAGTTGCCGCTCCGGCGCGCAAGTCCGCGCAGGTCAGGGAACGGAAGCAGTCAATGGAGACAATCGCCAGCCGGGTGGATGCGACGAGCACCGCCTACGCCGCGAACCGGGAGGCCCAACTGGGGCTGGCCGGCGAGCTGAGGGAACGGCTCGCCACCGCCGCGCTGGGCGGGCCCGCGAAGTCCCGGGAACGCCACGTGGCGCGCGGCAAGCTCCTGCCGCGCGAGCGCATCGACCAGCTGCTCGACGACGGCAGCCCCTTCCTGGAGATCGCCCCGCTGGCCGCGGACGGCATGTACGACGGCGACTCGCCCGGTGCAGGCGTCATTGCCGGCATCGGGCTGGTGCACGGCCGCCAGGTGCTGGTCATTTCCAACGACGCCACAGTCAAGGGCGGCACCTATTATCCGATGACGGTGAAGAAGCACCTCCGCGCGCAGGAAATCGCGCTGGAGAACCGGCTGCCCTGCATCTACCTCGTGGACTCCGGCGGGGCGTTCCTGCCCAAGCAGGACGAGGTCTTCCCGGACAAGGAACACTTCGGCCGGATCTTCTTCAACCAGGCGAGGATGTCCGCGGCGAAGATCCCACAGATCGCGTCCGTGATGGGCTCCTGCACCGCCGGCGGCGCGTACGTTCCGGCGATGAGCGACGAGACCGTGATTGTCCGCAACCAGGGCACCATCTTCCTGGGCGGCCCGCCGCTGGTGAAGGCCGCGATCGGCGAGATCGTCACGGCGGAGGAACTCGGCGGCGGCGACGTGCACTCGAAGATTTCCGGGGTCACGGACCACCTGGCCGAGAACGATGAGCATGCCCTCCAGATCGTCCGGGACATCGTCTCCACCCTGCCGAAGCCTGCCGCGCCCGTCTGGGACGTGGACACCGCCGTCGAGCCCGTTGCCGACCCCGACGAGCTCTACGGTGCCGTGCCCACGGACGTCAACGCCCAGTACGACGTGCGTGAGGTCATCGCCCGGCTGGTCGACGGCAGCCGGTTCCACGAGTTCAAGAAGAACTACGGCACCACCCTGGTCACGGGCTTCGCCAAGCTGCACGGCCACCCCGTGGGCATCGTGGCGAACAACGGCGTGCTGTTCAGCGAGTCCTCCCTCAAGGGAGCGCACTTCATCGAACTGTGCGACCAGCGCGGGATCCCGCTGATCTTCCTGCAGAACCTCTCCGGCTTCATGGTCGGCAAGGACTACGAGCAGGGCGGCATCGCCAAGAACGGCGCCAAGATGGTCACCGCCGTCGCCACCGCCCGCGTGCCCAAGCTGACCGTCGTGATCGGCGGATCCTTTGGCGCCGGGAACTACTCGATGTGCGGACGCGCCTACTCCCCGCGCTTCCTGTGGATGTGGCCGGCGTCGCGGATCTCCGTGATGGGCGGCAACCAGGCCTCCAGCGTGCTCGCCACCGTGAAGCGGGACCAGTACGAGGCCCGCGGCGAGGAATGGTCCGCCGCGGACGAGGAAGCCTTCAAAGCCCCCATCAAAGCCCAGTACGAGGACCAGGGCAGCCCCTACTATTCCACCGCCCGCCTCTGGGACGACGGCGTGATCGACCCCGCGGACACCCGCACCGTCCTGGGACTGGCGCTCGACGTCGTCTCCCGCACCCCGCTGCCGGAGACCTCCTTCGGCCTCTTCCGGATGTGAGCCAGCCATGAATCTTTCTTCGCCGACCATCTCTTCGCCCGCCACGCCTTCCGTGGCCACCCCTCCAGCCACCCCCACAACCGGCACCCCGTTGTTCGGCACCGTGCTCGTCGCCAACCGCGGCGAAATCGCCTGCCGCGTCATCCGGACCCTGCGCGCCCTCGGCATCCGTTCGGTCGCCGTCTATTCCGACGCCGACGCCGACGCGCGGCACGTGCGGGAAGCCGACGTGGCGGTCCGGATCGGGCCCGCCGCCGCCACCGAGAGCTACCTCAAGATCGAGGCCATCATCCAGGCCTGCCGCGACACCGGCGCCGAGGCCGTGCACCCCGGCTACGGCTTCCTGAGCGAGAACGTCGACTTCGCCCGTGCCCTCGAAGCCGCCGGGATCACGTTCATCGGCCCCGGCGTCGAATCCCTCAACGTCATGGGCGACAAGATCCGCTCCAAGAACCACGTCACCGGCTACGGCGTCCCCGTGGTGCCGGGCATCGCTGAACCTGGCATGACCGACGCGCAGCTGATCGAGGCCGCGGCCGGCGTCGGCTTCCCGCTGCTGATCAAGCCCTCCGCCGGCGGCGGCGGGAAGGGCATGCACATCGTCCAACGTGCCGAGGACCTAAAAGCCACCCTGGCCACCGCACGCCGGGTCGCCGCGAGCGCGTTCGGCGACGACACCTTGTTCCTGGAACGGCTCGTGCTCACCCCGCGGCACATCGAGGTCCAGATCCTGGCGGACAACCACGGCAACGTCATCCATCTGGGGGAGCGCGAGTGCTCATTGCAGCGCCGCCACCAGAAGGTCATCGAGGAAGCACCGTCCCCGCTGCTGGAATCCCTGCCCGACGGAGCGGAGATCCGCGCCCGGATCGGCGAGGCCGCCTGCCAGGCCGCGCGCAGCGTCCACTATTCCGGCGCCGGGACCGTGGAATTCCTGGTCTCGGACGCCGCCCCGGACGAGTTCTTCTTCATGGAGATGAACACCCGCCTGCAGGTCGAACACCCGGTCACCGAGATGGTCACCGGCATTGACCTCGTCGAATGGCAGGTGCGCATCGCGGCCGGCGAGGAACTCACGGTGACCCAGGCCGACGTCGTGCTGACCGGCCATTCGGTGGAGGCCCGCGTCTACGCCGAGGTGCCGGAGAAGAACTTCCTGCCGTCCATCGGACAGGTCGTGCTGCTGGACGAACTGCCGGACACCGCGAGTGGCAAGGTCCGTGTCGACTCGGCCCTGCTGGAGGGCCTCCAAATCTCCAGCAGCTACGACCCGATGATTTCCAAGGTCATCGCGTGGGGCGAGGACCGGGCCGGGGCTTTGGACATCCTCGATGAGGCGCTCGCCGGGTATACCGCGCTGGGCATCGACACCAACGTCGAATACCTGCGGCTGCTGATCAACGACGCCGACGTCCGAGCCGGACGGCTCGACACCGGCCTGATCGAACGGAAAATGCCGGAGTTCTCCTTCCGGCATGCGGGCGACTTCGAGGTGGCCGCTGCTGCCGCCTTCGCCGCTGCGATGCACGAGCATGAAACGCAGGACGCCGGGACAGGTCCCTGGCATCTCGGTAACGGGTGGCGGCTCGGTGCAGCTGCCCCGCGCCGGATCAGCCTGGGGACCCCCGACGGCGGTATCGCCACGGTGCAGGTATCGGGCTCGTTGGCGCGGGGGACGGCGGCCGTGGCAGTCAACGGCGGCCCGCGACGCCCGGCATCTTTTCGGTCCACCAGGCGAGGCACCGCGGAGTTGACTCTGGGCGACGAATCCCGCAGTTACGCGTTGGCGCCGGTCCACCGCGGGCCCGTCCCCCCCGGCCCCGGCAACCCGATGCCAACGGAAGTGTTCCTCGGCAACGAGGGCTGGTCCTGCCGGCTCGAGGTGCTCACCCGGGAGACCCGGCTCGCCCGGGTGCTGGCGGCGATCGAACGCGAGGAAGGCGCCGCCGACCCGGCGGTGCGCTCGCCGATGCCCGGCACCGTGGTGTCCGTGTCCGTCGGCAACGGCGACACCGTGGAGGCCGGCCAGGTGCTGCTCTCGGTGGAAGCCATGAAGATGGAGCACCAGCTCGTGGCGCCCCTGGACGGAACCGTCCACATCAGCGTCGGCTCCGGCGACCTCGTCAAGGCCGATCAGGTGCTGGCAACGATCCACCCCACTGTTCACCCGACGGAGCCCTCGAAAGCCGAGGACACGATCGAGGAAGCGGTCATCGCGATGGGCGCAGCCGAATGACCGCACCCTACTGACACCACCGCCCCCACCCCGGCTAACCAACCCCGGCGCACCCAACACCTTTCAACAGACCACAGATGTACCTCAGACACAGGAGTCACCCCATGGCAGATTTTGAACTCAGCGAGGACTACCAGATCCTTAGCGACACCGTCCGCGAATTCGCCGACGAGGTGGTGGCCCCGGTTTCCGCCAAGCACGACGAAGAGCACAGCTTCCCCTACGAGGTCGTCTCCCAGATGGCGGACATGGGCCTGTTCGGCCTGCCGTTCCCGGAAGAGTTCGGCGGCATGGGAGGGGACTACTTCGCCCTGGCCCTGGCCCTGGAACAGCTCGGCCGGGTGGACCAGTCTGTCGCGATCACCCTCGAGGCCGGCGTCTCGCTCGGTGCGATGCCGATCCACCGCTTCGGCAACGAGGCGCAGAAGCAGGAATGGCTGCCGCTGCTGGCCTCCGGCAAGGCGCTCGCCGGCTTCGGCCTGACCGAGCCGGAAGCCGGCTCGGACGCCGGCGGCACCAAGACCACTGCCAAGCTGGGCGGCGGAGAGTGGGTCATCAACGGCAACAAGGAGTTCATCACCAACTCCGGCACGGACATCACCAGGCTCGTCACCGTCACCGCGGTGACCGGCCAGGAGGAACGCGCGGACGGCAGCATCAAGAAGGAAATCTCCACCATCCTGGTGCCCACCAACACTCCGGGCTTCACCGCGGAAAAGGCCTACAACAAGGTCGGCTGGAACGCCTCGGACACCCACCCGCTGACGTTCAACAACGTCCACGTCCCCGAGGAGAACCTGCTCGGCACCCAGGGCCGCGGCTACGCCAACTTCCTCTCCATCCTGGACGAAGGCCGGATCGCGATTGCGGCCCTGGCCGTCGGCGCGGCCCAGGGCTGCGTGGACCAGTCCGTGAAATACGCCAAGGAACGCAGCGCGTTCGGGCAGAACATCGGCAAATACCAGGCCATCGCGTTCAAGATCGCCCGGATGGAGGCCCGCGCCCACACGGCCCGCCTGGCCTACTACGACGCGGCCGCCCGGATGCTTGCCGGCAAGCCGTTCAAGACGCAGGCGGCCATCGCTAAGATGGTCGCAGGCGAGGCAGCCATGGACAACGCGCGGGACGCCACCCAGGTGTTCGGCGGCTATGGCTTCATCAACGAATTCACCGTGGCGCGCCACTACCGCGACTCCAAGATCCTTGAAGTCGGCGAGGGCACCACGGAGGTCCAGCTGATGCTGATCGCCCGCGAACTGGGACTGTAGCCGGCCGGAAGGATCACCGATGATCAACAAAGTTGTTGCCAGCGCCGCCGAGGCTGTCGCGGACATCCACGACGGCGCCTCGCTCGCCGTCGGCGGGTTCGGGCTGTGCGGCATTCCCGTGACGCTGATCGAGGCCCTGCATGAGCGCGGTGCCACGGACCTGGAAACCGTCAGCAACAACTGCGGCGTCGACGACTGGGGCCTCGGGATCCTGCTCAAGGACGGCCGGATCCGGCGCACCATCAGCTCCTACGTGGGGGAGAACAAGGAGTTCGCCCGGCAATACCTTTCCGGCGAGCTGGAGGTGGTCCTCACCCCGCAGGGCACGCTGGCCGAAAAGCTGCGCGCCGGCGGCGCGGGCATACCCGCGTTCTACACCCCGGCCGGCGTCGGCACCCAGGTGTCCGACGGCGGCCTACCGCAGAGGTACGACGCCGAGGGCAACGTCGCGATTGCCTCCGCCCCGAAGGAAGTCCGCAGCTTCCACGGCGCCGAGTACGTGCTGGAGGAATCGCTGACGCCCGACTTCGGCCTCGTGCACGCCTGGAAGGGTGACCGCCACGGCAACCTCGTCTTCCACGCCACTGCCATGAACTTCAACCCACTGTGCGCCATGGCAGGGAAAGTCACCATCGCCGAGGTCGAGGAGCTCGTGCAGCCGGGGGAGCTGGACCCGGAGCACGTCCACGTCCCGGGGATCTTCGTCCAGCGCGTGGTTCTCGCCCCGCAGGGCGAGAAACGCATTGAGAAGCGGACGGTTGCGGTGGCCACCGGCGCCTCCGGCACACCAAAACTGTCGCCGGAGCAGGCAGGAGCCTAGCCGTGGAAACGAACAAAGCCGCAGAGGCCCCGCCCCGTCCCGAGGCCGTGCGCCACGAATACCGGCGCTCCGCCGTCGAACACGCCGCCGGTGCTGAGGGCAAGGGCTGGACCCGCAATGAACTCGCGGCCCGCGTTGCGCAGGAACTGCACAACGGCCAGTACGTCAACCTCGGCATCGGCATGCCGACGCTGATACCCAACTACATTCCGGCCGGCGTCGAGGTGGTGCTGCATTCGGAGAACGGCATCCTGGGCGTTGGGCCGTACCCGGCCGAGGATGAAGTCGACCCGGACCTGATCAATGCCGGCAAGGAAACCGTCACGGTCAACAAGGGCGCGGCGTTCTTCGATTCCGCCGCCTCCTTCGGCATGATCCGGGGCGGCCACGTCGACGTGGCCGTGCTCGGCGCCATGGAGGTCGCCGTCAACGGCGACCTCGCCAACTGGATGATCCCGGGCAAGATGGTCAAGGGCATGGGCGGCGCGATGGACCTGGTATTCGGGGCCAAGAAGGTGATCGTGATGATGGATCACGTGGACCGCAACGGCAAGCCGAAAATCGTGGAAACCTGCACGCTGCCATTGACCGGCAAAGGCTGCGTGGACCGGATCATCACCGACCTCGCCGTGATCGACGTCGTGACCGAGGGCGGGAAGTCCCGGCTGGTGCTGCGCGAACTGGCGCCGAACGTGTCCGTGGAGGACGTCGTGGCGGCCACCGGAGCCGAACTCTTTGAGGAAGACCAGGAACTGACCGTATGAGTGATGCAGGCACGACTTCACCGGGTGCAGGCGCACACCCGGGTACCGGCACCCCCCGGGTGATCGAGCAGCGCGGCCTCTATTTCGATGAGCTGGAGGAGGGCGTGGTCTACGCCCACCGGCCGGGCCGGACGGTCACGGAGACGGATAACGTCCTGTTCACCACCATGACCATGAACACCCAGGCCCTGCACCTCGACGCTGCCTGGAGCGCCGGGCAGCCTTTCGGCCAGCGGCTGATGAATTCGATGTTCACCCTGGCCACCGTGGTGGGCCAGTCCGTGCCGCAGCTGACCCAGGGCACCATCATCGCCCAGCTCGGCCTGACGGATGTGTCGTTTCCGCACCCGCTGTACCACGGGGACACCCTGTACACGGAGACGGTGGTGACCGGGAAGAGGCTGTCCGCGTCCCGCCCCGGGCAGGGCATCGTGACCATGCAACACACCGGACGGAACCAGCACGGGGACGTGGTGGCGCTCGCCGCCCGCAGTTGCCTGATGTGGACACGCGAGGCCCACGCCGCTGCCGAGCTGGAAGCGGCGCAAAAGGGGAGAATAGAGACATGAGTTTCCTGATGGGCCCTGCCCTGCTGTTCTGCCCCGCCGACCGCCCCGAGCGGTACCAGAAAGCCGCGGAACGCGCCGATACCGTGATCGTGGACCTCGAGGACGCCGTCGCCCCTGCCGACAAGCAGCGGGCCCGCGGCGCCATCCTCGCCCAGCTCGGCGCCACCGGCGACGTCCCGGAACTGGATCCGTCCCGCACGATCGTCCGGGTCAACCCGGCGGGCACGGACGAGTTCGAGAAGGACCTGCACTGCCTCAAGCACACGCCGTACCGGCACATCATGCTGGCCAAGGCGGAGAGCGCTGAACAGCTGAGGGAACTCGAGGGCTACAGCGTGATTGCCCTCTGCGAGACGGCCGCCGGCGTCCTCAACGCCGCCGCCATCGCCGCCGAGCCCAATGTGGTGGCCCTGATGTGGGGTGCGGAGGACCTGCTGGCATCGCTCGGCGGAACCTCCAGCCGGGCGGAGGACGGCAGCTACCGGGCCGTCGCGCTGCACGCCCGTTCCAGCGTGCTGCTGGCCGCCGGCGCCTTCGGCAAGGACGCGATCGACGCCGTCTACGTCAACATCCCGGATCTGGCGGGGCTGGCACTCGAATCCCGGGACGCGGTGGCGTCAGGATTCTCGTCCAAGGCCTGCATCCATCCGGACCAGGTGGCCGTCGTCCGCGAGGCCTACGCACCCTCCGAGGCTGACGTCTCGGCAGCCGCGGAGCTGCTCGATGCCGCCTCCGCGGCAGGCTCGGGCGTCTTCCAGTTCAAGGGCAAGATGGTCGACGGGCCCATCCTCAAGCACGCCGCGTCCACACTGCGCCGCGCTGGCCGCGTCGGGTCCTGACCGAGGGCCGGCTACCCACCGACACGTGCCCACCAACGTGCGCCTGGGTGAAACTCGCCGACTAGCCTCAGATGGCCGGATTGGCTGGGCCTATTGCGGCCATCTGCGTCGAATGGGTGCCTTGTGGCTCTGAATCCTCGGCCGGTCTCCGCGGCCCGTGACCCGCATTTGTGCCACGTGTCCCGGGCTGCCCCATGAACTGGACATGCTCAGTGCGGCCATCATGAACTGGACATGCTCACTGCTGCCTGCAAGAACCGGACATGTTCAGCGGCGCCAGAGGTAGCGGTTTTCCGGCCGGCCCGCGGCTCCGTAGCGGGGCGTCAGCCGGGCATGGCCGTGAACCACGAGGTACTCGAGGTAGCGGCGGGCGCTGACCCGGGACAGGCCCAGTTGCAGCGCCAGGCCGGCCGCCGAGACGTCCTCCGGACTGGCCTTCAGCGCCTCGATGACCGCGTCCAGGGTGGGGCGCGACAGTCCCTTGGGCAGCCGTACGGCGGCCTGGTCCGGCTGGGCGGCCTGACCCGCCGGGGTTTCTGCCACCGCGGACCGGCGGGAGGGAGCCACCAGGCGGTCGATGCTCGCCTGGTCAAGGGGGCCGGAAGCGCCGGAGGCCAGATGGTCCCGCAGCATGACGTACTCGTCGAGCCGTTCGTTCAATGCCTGCGAGGAGAAGGGCTTGACCAGGTAGTGCAGCACCCCGCCGGCCATCGCGCCGCGGACCGTGTCAAGCTCCCTGGACGCGGTGATCACGAGGACATCCACCGGCCGCCGGCGCGCGCGCAGCCGCTGCAGGACGTCCAGGCCGGACATGTCCGGCAGATGGATGTCCAGCAACACCAGCTCCGGGCCCAGCTCCGCGGCCAGATCGATGCCCTGCTGCCCGGTGTGGGCCATGGCCACGACGTCGAATCCGCCGCGTGCCAGCAGGAACCCGTGATGGATCCCGGCCACTGCTACGTCATCGTCAATGATGAGGGTGCGTATGGCGCTCATTGGTTCTGTAGTTCCGCCTCTTTTGTCCTGAGCACTACCGAGAAGCAGGCTCCGCCCAACGCCGATGAGGATACTGCCGCCCGGCCTCCGCGCCGGAGGGCAACCCGCTGGACCAGGGCCAGCCCAAACCCGCGGCTGTTAATTCCCTCGGACACCTTGCTGGTCACGCCGGGCTCGAACACTTTAGCGCGTTCAGGAACCGGGACGCCGGGTCCGTCGTCCTCCACCACGATGGTCCGCCCGCCGTCGGCGCTCTCGCCCAGCCGGATGGCAACAGTGCTGTCGTAACCCGCAGCGTCCACAGCGTTGTCGATCAGGTTGCCCAGCACCGTGATGACGTCGCCCGAGTCATCAACCGAGCACAACGAATCCGGGCTGACGATGATCTCGATGCCGCGCTCGGCGCAGACCGTGGACTTGGCGATCAGCAGAGCCTGGACCCCGTGGTCGGTGATTCCGGCCGCCAGCGGCCGGTTCGCGAAGACGGCGTCGTTGTGGCTGCGGCCCAGGTATTCGATGGCTTTGTCCTGCTTTCCGAGCTCCAGCAGCCCGGAGATGACGTGCAGTTTGTTGGCAAATTCGTGCGCCTGGGCGCGGAGTGCCTGCGTCACGTCCACGGCGCCGTCGCGGTCACGCAGGACGGTGTGGAGTTCCGTGCGGTCGCGCAGGATCAGCACCTTGCCGACTTCGCGGCCGTCGACGGTGGCCGCATTGACCTTGCCCAGCAGGATCCGTTCGCCCGAGAGCACCAGTTCCTCCGTGGCGGATCCGGCCGAGAGCAAGCGGAGGACCGCCGGTTCCAGGCTTGCCTCTGCAGGGGTCCCGGTGATGTCCCCGGCCAGGGCGAGCAGGCGGCGTGCCTCATCGTTGACCAGCGCGACCCTGCCGTCGGCGTCCACCGCCACCAGTCCTTCACCCAGGCCGTGGAGCATGGCGTCGCGCGTTTCCAGCAGGGCAGCGATGTCCTCGGGCTCGAGTTTGTAGATCCGCCGCCACACCAGTTTCGAGACATACATCGCGCCCAGCGAACTCAGCAGCGCCGCCCCGAGCAGCCAGCCGAACAGCTGCGGCATGTCCTCATGGAGGTCGGCGGCCAGGGTGCTCTCCAGCACTCCCACGGATGCGGAGCCGATCACGGCGCCAGCCGCATCGAAGATAGGAACCTTCACCCGCCAGGACTCACCGAGTGTGCCCGTCTGGGTACCCACGTAAATCTCCCCGGACAGCGGCACGGACGGATCGGTGGAGACCTGCCGGCCGATTTCCGCCGGATTGGGGTGCGACTGACGGACCCCGTGCCGGTCCGTCACCACCACATAGGTGACGTTGGATGCCTGCCGGATGACTTCCGCGATCGGCTGGATGGTCTGCGCCGGCGACGATGTGCCGAACGCGTTGATGACCGAGGGCAGCTGGGCAACACTTTCGGCGACGCCGATCAGCCGGCCCTTGTAGGCGTCACGAAGCTGTTGTTCCTGCATCCGGATGGTCACGGCCCCCACCACCGTGAGGACAGCCAGCACGATGCCCAGCTGCAATGCGACCAGCTGGAACCGAAGGGGAATCCTGTGAAACATGTCACAAGTTTCCCATTGGGGGCGCAGCCCGCCCGCCAAAAAGACGGCCAGGGCCGTGACCAATATGACCACTACTACCTCTACGGCCAAATGCTGTTGCCGTTCGGCGGGCGCTCCTAGGGTCAGTGACGTGATTCCAATGATGTGCATCACATTCGCTCAAGGAGAAACCATGACTGCCCAGAACTTTTTCACGCGGCCCGCTTTCACGCATCCCACCCACACACGCCGCGCCGCCCTCATTGCCGGCGCCGCCGGAGTCGTCCTGGCCATGTCCGCCTGCGCGGGAAGCGGAACCGGCACCGCTGCCGGCGGGTCCGCGGGCGCCGATCCGATCAAGAAGCTCAGCATCATCGTCCCGGCCAACCCCGGCGGCGGCTGGGACCAGACCGGACGTGCCATGCAGCAGGACCTGCAGACCAACAAGCTCGTCTCCTCCGCCCAGGTCACCAACATTGGCGGCGGCGGCGGGACCAACGGCCTCGCCAAGCTCGCCACCGAGAAGGACGTCAACACCCTCATGGTGATGGGCTACGTCATGGTGGGTGCGGTCGAGACCAATGGCGCCAAGACCCGGCTCGAAGACACCACCCCGATCGCGCGGCTCACCGAAGAGCCGCTGGTTCTCGTGGTGCCGGCGTCGTCGAAATACCAGTCGGTCGCCGACCTCGTCGCGGACATCAAGGCCAACGGCAAGGGCGTGGCCATCACGGGTGGCTCGGCCGGGGGCGCGGACCACATCCTGGCCGGGCAGATCCTGAAATCCCAGGGCGTGGAGGCGGACAAGCTGAACTACATCGGCTACTCCGGCGGCGGCGAGTCCATCGCGGCGCTGCTCGGCAACAAGGTCCAGGCCGGCATCTCCGGCGTGGGCGAGTATGCCGAACAGGTCAAGGCCGGCAAGGTCCGGGCGCTCGCCGTCTCCGGAAAGGCCGAGGCCCCGGCGCTTCCCGGGATCAAGCCGCTCAAGGACCAGGGGATCGACGTCGTGCTGACCAACTGGCGCGGAGTGGTGGCCCCCGGGTCCATCGACGACGCCCAGCGAGCGAAGCTGACCGACGTCGTCACCAAGCTGCACGCGTCCGAGGCCTGGAAGTCCACCCTGACCAAGAACAACTGGGACGACGCGTTCCTGGCCGGTGACGGCTTCAAGACCTTCCTGACCGAGGACATCGCCAAGGTCAAGACCACCCTGACCCAGATCGGCCTGGTCAAGTAACAGTGTCTGACCTCGCATCAACGTCGGCACCCGCCGCGGCGCCCGCCAAACGGCCGACCGGGGAGATCCTGTTCGCCCTCGTGTTCGTCAGCGTGGGCGTCGCGGGCCTGGCGACGGCGGGATCCATTCCGATCCCGCCGTCGGAGACCGGCATCGGCCCGCGGGCCTTCCCCTACATCGTGTGCGGCTTGCTGGTGCTGTGCGGCGCCGGGGTGGTCCTGCAGGTCCTCCGCGGCAAAGTCGGGCAGGCCGAGGACAGCGAAGACCTGGACGTGACCGCCAAGACCGACTGGGTGGCCCTGGCCAAACTCGTGGGTTTCGTGGTGCTGCACATCTTCCTGATCGAGCCGGCCGGCTGGCCGGTGGCCGCCGCCGTGCTCTTCAGCGGTGCCGCCTGGTCCCTGGACGCCAAACCACTTTGGAAGGCGATCGCCGTGTCCGTGATCCTGGCGCTGGTGCTGCAGTACGTCTTCGGCGGCCTGCTCGGCGTGTCCCTGCCGCCGGGGCCGCTGCTCGAGGGGGTGCCGTTCTTCCATGGATAGCTTCATGCTCCTGCTCGAGGGATTCAGCACCGCGCTGCAGCCCGTCTACCTGCTCTACGCGCTGGGCGGGGTCTTCGTCGGCACCGCCGTCGGGGTGCTGCCCGGTATTGGCCCCGCCATGACCGTGGCACTGCTCATGCCCATCACCTATGCCCTGGACCCCGCGGCCGCGTTGATCGTGTTCGCCGGGATCTACTACGGCGGCATGTACGGCGGTTCCACCACTTCCATCCTGCTGAACACACCGGGTGAGTCGTCCTCGATCGTCACGGCGCTCGAAGGAAACAAGATGGCCAAGGCCGGCAGGGGAGCGGCAGCCCTGGCGACGGCGGCGATCGGATCCTTCATCGCGGGCACCATCGCCACGGTCCTGCTGACCTTCCTGGCGCCCGTCGTGGCCGACTTCGCCGTCGGCCTCGGCCCCGTGGACTACGTGGCCCTCATGGTGGTGGCCTTCCTGACCGTCGGTGCGTTGCTGGGCGCCTCCGTCCTGCGCGGCCTGGCATCCCTGGCGCTCGGGCTGTTCATCGGCCTGATCGGCATCGATGACAGCACGGCCCAGCAGCGCTTCACGTTCGACAACCCCACCCTGGTGGACGGCGTCGACATGGTCCTCGTGGCCGTGGGCCTCTTTGCCCTCGGCGAGGCGCTTTATGTCGCTTCGAAGCTGCGGCACGGCCCGGTGGAGCTGATCCCCGTCAGCAAGGGCAAGAACGCCTGGCTGTCCAAGGAGGACTGGAAGCGGTCCTGGAAGCCGTGGCTGCGCGGAACCTTCATCGGGTTCCCGATCGGCACCGTCCCGGCCGGCGGCGCGGACGTCTCCACGTTCCTGTCCTACGCTGCCGAGCGGAAGCTGGCCAAGGGCGCCAACAAGGCCCAGTTCGGCAAGGGCGCGATCGAAGGCGTCGCCGGACCGGAAGCGGCCAACAACGCCGCGGCCGCCGGTGTCCTGGTGCCGTTGCTGACCCTCGGAATCCCGACGACGGCGACGGCGGCCATGATGCTCACGGCGTTCCAGCGCTACCAGATCCAGCCCGGCCCGCTCCTGTTCGAAAACCAGGGCGCGCTTGTCTGGACCCTGATCGCGTCGCTGTACGTCGGCAACCTCATGCTGCTGGTGCTGAACCTGCCCCTGGTGGGTCTGTGGGTGAAGATCCTGCAGATCCCACGGCCCTACCTCTACGCCGGCATCCTGGTCTTCGCCGCGCTCGGCGCCTTCTCGGTGAACTTCTCGCCGAGCGACGTCGGCATCCTGCTGGTGGTGGGCATCCTGGGCTACTTCATGCGCCGCTACGGTTATCCCGTGGCGCCCATGGTGGTGGCGATGATCCTGGGGCCGATGTTCGAGGTGCAGTTGCGGCGTTCGCTGCAGCTCTCGCAAAACGACCCCACGGCCTTGTTCTCCTCGCCATTCGCCCTGGTGGTGTACGTCTCCATGGCACTGATCTTCGCCGCCTCGTGGTGGCTGCGCCGCCGCCAGGCAACGTTGGAGGCTGCACCGGCGAAGGAAGAGGTCTCCGTCTAAGCGCGGGCGTTGAACTGAATTTGCCGCAAATGGCCGGAATGACGACACTCATTCCATTTGCGGTAAACCGCCCCGGAACGCACCGCGCCGGGCCTCACCGCACGGGAACGCACCGCGCCGGGCCTCACGCCTCCGACGTCGGGCGCGGCGCGGGGAGCCGCGACGGCGGGATGACGACATACAGCGGGGTCCGGATCCAGCGCTGGCCCGTCGCGCGGAACTCGGCCCGGGTGGAGAAATGGTAGAGGTAGCTGGTGGCACGTATCCAGTGCGGCCGTCCGCCGTCGAACGGGTCGTGGCGCAGCAGCCGCAGCGTCGGCCGGTCCGCCGCCAGCAGTTTGGCCAGGAACGCGTAGAACCACTCCTCGTGCACGGTACGCAGCGGCAGGAACCACATCAGCCAGTCCAGCCGCAGGTGGTACGGGGCGTACTGGCGCGGGATGCGCCGGACGTCGCCGGGCTTGCCCTTGAACCCGTACTCCCGCCAGTCCGCCTCGTCCCCGGGGTCCTCGTCGAGGGTCCCCTCCACCACGATCTCGATCCGCCGCTTCGTGACAGTGCCGAACGCGCCGTAGGTGTTGACCAGCTGCCAACGGTTGAAGGATGCGTTCATCAACTGGTGGTGGGAGAAGAGGTTCTCGATGGGCCGGTAGCTGAGCACCACCAGCAGCACGGTGGCCACCAGGACCACCACGAGCCAAGGAACCGGCGCCTGGCTGCCCAACCCGGCTGCGCCCACCGCCGCTCCTGCTCCTGCGGACGCAGACGCGGCATGCCAGTCGAGCGGGATCGCGGGGAACACAGCATGCGCCACGGGATCGCTGACCGCCGCGAAGGCCAGGATGATCGCCATCCAGTTCAGCCAGGCGAAATTTCCACTCGCCACCAGCCACAGCTGGGTGAAGACGATGATTCCGGCGGCGGCGCTGGCCAGGGGCTGCGGGGCAAAGAGGAAGAAGGGCACCACCAGTTGGGCGAAGTGGTTGCCCAGGACCTCCACCCGGTGCCAGGCCTTGGGGAGCAGGTGGGCCTGCCGGCTCAGCGGCCCCGGCATCGGCTGGGTCTCGTGGTGGTAGTACAGGGCCGTCAGGTCCCGCCATTCCTGGCCGCCCCGGATCTTGATCAGGCCCGCTCCGAACTCCAGCCGGAACACCAGCCAGACCAGCAGGATCAGGATGGTCCGGGGCGGGGGAGTCTGGTCGGAGCCGAGGAAGGCCACCGTGAACCCGGCCTCCAGCAGCAGCATCTCCCAGCCGAAGCCGTAGAACGTCTGCCCCACGTTCACGATCGACATGTACAACAGCCACAGGGCCAGGAACGCGATGAGCGGAACCCACGGCGGCCCGAGCTGCGGCAGCCCGGCGATGAGCGTGGCGGCAATGGCCATGCCGCTCCAGCACACCGTCCGCAGCAGCCGGTCCGAGTAGCGCCAGCGGAACAGGCTGGGCCGGCCCAAACGGTTGAAGCCCTCGAGATGCGCCGGCACCGGCAACAGGCCGCGCTCGCCGAGGAGGGCCGGGAACTGGTTCAGCGAGGAGAGGAAGGCCACGAAATACAGGGTGGCGGTGCTGCGCTGCAGCACCTGCCGGGCGAACTCGTACTCCGGCGCGTCGAACCACGCGGTCCACTCCACGTTTTCCACGTTACGCCTCCGCCCTGCTGCGTCAACGAGCGGCGGAAGACTCAACCCGGCGGCGTCGAGGTGGCGCTTCACGGCACTGCTGCACGCCGCGACTGCCGTGAAGTGCCACCTCGAGGGGAACGCGGCGCACCGGTGCGGTGCGGGATACTTGAATCATGCAGCCGCGCAAAATCGTCCTCCTCGGGTCCACCGGTTCCATCGGCACACAGGCGATTGACGTCGTCGACGGCGCCCCGCACCTTTTTGAGGTTGTCGCGCTCAGCGCCGGCGGCGGCAACCTCGAACTCCTGGCCCGGCAGGCCGTCCACACCCGCGCCCAGGCTGTCGGTGTCGCCTCCGGGGATGCCTCCGCCCTCCGGGGGATGATCGACGACGCGGCCCGCGCGGCAGGACTCATCGGGTACAGCCCCGAACTCATCACCGGCCCCGACGCCTCCACCCGGGTCGCGGAAATCACCGCCGACGTCGTCCTCAACGGCATCACCGGATCCATCGGACTTGCCCCCACCCTGGCCGCCCTCGCCTCCGGGTCCACGCTGGCACTGGCCAACAAGGAGTCCCTGATCGTCGGCGGCGCCCTGGTCAAGGCCGCGGCCCGCGAAGGGCAGATCGTGCCTGTGGATTCGGAGCACTCGGCCATTGCCCAGTGCCTGCGCTCCGGCTCCGCCGCGGAAGTGGACCGGCTGATCCTGACGGCATCGGGCGGCCCGTTCCGCGGCAAGACCCGGGACGAGCTGCACGACGTCTCACCGCAGGACGCCCTCGCCCACCCCACGTGGGACATGGGCCTGATGGTCACCACCAACTCCGCCAGCCTGGTCAACAAGGGCCTGGAGGTGATCGAGGCGCACCTGCTCTTCGACATCCCCCTGGAGAAGATCGACGTCGTCGTCCACCCGCAGTCCGTGGTGCATTCCATGGTCCAGTTCGTCGACGGCTCCACGATCGCGCAAGCCTCGCCGCCGGACATGCGCCTGCCCATTGCCCTCGGCCTCGGCTGGCCGGACCGGGTGCCCGGATCCGCCAGAGCCTGCGACTGGAGCAAAGCCACCAGCTGGACGTTCGAGCCGCTGGACACCGTGGCGTTCCCCGCCGTCGACCTCGCGAAGGCGGCCGCCACGCAGGGCAGCACCTTCCCGGCCGTGTTCAATGCCGCGAACGAGGAAGCGGTGATGGCCTTCCACGCCGGGCAGATCCGGTTCACCGACATTGTGGACACCATCGATGCCGTCCTCAGCGAACACTCAGGCTCCTCCGGGCTGACGGTGGAGTCCGTACTGGATGCTGAAAGATGGGCACGCGCCCGCACCCACGAACGTTTAGCCGTAAGAAGCGTCTAGATTGCCAGTTTTCAGGAAGCAGCAGATCACAGCATGAGCCCCGTCCTCCTCTTTGTCCTCGGTGTCGTCTTCGTGGCGATCGGCATCGCCGTGTCCATTGCCCTGCATGAAGTCGGGCACCTGCTCCCGGCCAAGCTCTTCAAGGTCCGCGTGACCAAGTACATGATCGGTTTCGGACCCACTGTCTGGTCGAAGAGGAGGGGCGAAACCGAGTACGGCCTCAAAGCCATCCCGCTGGGCGGCTACGTGTCCATGATCGGGATGTACCCGCCGAACAAGGAAGACGGCACCGTCCGCACCTCCAGCACCGGAATGTTCCAGTCACTGGCATCCGATGCCCGCTCCCTGGCCCACGAGGAAATCGGCCCCGGCGACGAAACCCGGGTCTTCTACCGGCTGCCGGTCTGGAAAAAGATCATCATCATGCTCGGCGGGCCCGCGATGAACCTGCTGATCGGCGTCGTGCTGACCGCGGTGCTGCTGATGGGCTTCGGCACCGCCAGCCAGACCACCACGATCGCGGACGTCTCCAAATGCCAGGTCAAGGCCGGCGAGACCGTGGACCCGGACTCCGCCGACTGCAAGCCCACCCCGGCCGCGGCCGCGGGCCTGTTGCCGAACGACACCATCACCTCCTTCGACGGCAAGGCCGTCACCAAGTGGGACGAACTCACCGGCTGGATCCGCGCCTCGGCGGGCCGGCAGGTGAACATCACCGTGGAGCGCGGCGGCGCCACCGTCTCGACAACCGTCACGCCCGTGCTCTCCGCCCGCCCGGTTCTCGGTCCCGACGGCCGTCAGGCCAAGGCCGCTGACGGAAGCCTCCAATACCAGGACGTCGGCTTCCTGGGCATCGGCGCCCAGACGGCACTCGTGCAGCAGCCGGCGTCGGCAGTGCTGCCCATGGCGGGGGAAAACATCAAGCAGGTCGCCGGTGTGGTGGTGAACCTGCCGGAGCGCGTGGCCGGCGTGGCCAAGGCAGCCTTCAGCGAGGAACCCCGGGACCCCAACGGCCCCATCAGCGTGGTGGGCGTGGGCCGCGTGGCCGGCGAGGTCGCCGCGATGGAGGAGGTCCCGCTGCAGTCCCGCTTCGCCGCCCTGGTGGGTTTGCTGGCCGGACTCAACTTCGCATTGGCCGTCTTCAACCTCATTCCGCTGCTGCCGCTCGACGGCGGCCACATTGCGGGCGCGCTGTACGAGGGGGCCCGGCGCCAGATCGCCAAGCTGTTCGGCCGCCCGGATCCCGGCGCCTTCGATATCGCCAAGCTGCTCCCGGTGACGTATGTGGTGGCGGTGCTGCTGATGGGCATGGGCGCGCTGCTGATCTACGCCGACATCGTCAAGCCGGTCAACCTCTTCGGATAGGCCCGGCCTTTCAGCCAAATTCCGCTGACTACTGTTCATAAGCCTATTTAGACTGATTTTAAGTAATCAGCTGAAATGGGTTGATTATTTCCGATCACCTCCCTAGGCTTGTGTCATGTACGTCATGACAATCGACCAGCGCGGCAGCACGGGCGACATCGACCGGGTCCCCGGCCTCCTGAAGGGGCTCAGCGCACTCTCCACCGCCGGGCGCTTTGAGCGTTCGGTGGGCGACGAGGTCCAGGGCGTCGTGGAACGGGCCGACGAGGTGGTGGAGATCGCCTTGCACGCCCTCCGCAGCGGCCGCTGGTATGTCGGGATCGGGGTGGGGGAGGTGGACCTGCCGCTGCCCGCCAGCCCGCGCGAAGGCTCCGGTCCCGCCTTCGTGGCGGCCCGGTCCGCCGTCGACCGGGCCAAGGGGGCGGCCGCCCATGTTCCCCTCGCCGTGGTTGCCGGCCGCGACCGCCGTCGGGCAAATGCAAATGCAGCAACCACGGCCGCGGACGGCGCCAGCGGGTCCCAGGGGGCCAGGGCCTGCGCCAATGCGGAGGCGGTGCTCCGACTGATTGGCCGCCTGGTCCAGGACCGGACCGCGGCGCAATGGAAGGTCGTGGACGTGCTGCGCTCCGTGCGGCAAGATACCCACGGAACCCACGGCAGCCAAAAAATAGCGGCACAGAAACTCGGAATCACGGAGCAGTCGGTGAGCCGCGCAGTCCTCCGCTCGGGCTGGCAGGAAGAATGGGCCGCGAGGCCGGCCGCAGAACTGCTGCTGACCCTCGCCCACGACAGCACCGAAGGAGAGAAGTGAACGCCCTCTGGATCACGCTGGCCTTGCTCACCGCAGGATTCGTCGGCTGGCCGGTTACTGCCTGGGTGTTCCGCCTCGCCCGCACCATTGATGACCGGGCCGACGCCGGAAGCGGCGCCGGCGCCGGCGGGGACGCGGCCGAGGACCCCGCCGCCGACTCCACCACGGACCCCGACCTCCAGTCGGCTCCGGAGCCGGCCGGGCCGGACGCCGCAGCGCCTACCCCGGCAGCGGCGTCCGCCGCGCCGCCCGCCGAGACCGTCAGCAGCGTGCGCATCCTGCGCGGCGGTGCCATTATCGGCATCCTGGAAAGGTTCGCCGTCTGCCTGGCGATCCTGGCCGGCCAGCCCGTCGCCATCGCCTACGTCGTGGCCATCAAGGGCCTCGGCCGGTTTGCCGAGTTGAAAGCCACCCCGGTGGCCGCCGAGCGGTTCATCATCGGAACCCTCACCTCCATGCTCTGGGCAGCCGGTGTCGCCGCCTTGGCCAAGGTCCTCTTCCTCGGCTGACCGCGTGCCCCGGAGGCTCCGGATGGGAACCGGGCAAACAGGGCGATAGTGTATCCATATGACTGTTTTTGCTGTGGAGTACGTGTACGACGCCGAATCATCCGAGGTCCGCGATGCCAGCCGCCCGGCGCACCGCGAATGGACCGCGGATCTTGCCCGTGAAGGCGCCCTGCTGGCCAGCGGCCCCTACGGCGACGGTGCAGGCGCGCTGCTCATCTTCAAGGCCGCCGATGAGGCGGCCTTGAATGACCTTCTGCGGCAGGACCCCTTCGCAGCCGCCGGTGCCATCTCGGGCACCCGCACCACCGTGTGGGCGCCGCTGACCGGTCTTCTGGCCGAGCACGCCTAGCCCGTCCCGCCCGCACCTTCGCAACTTCGAATTCTAAAAGGGAGTCCATGTGACCTCGGTCAGCCTGGGAATGCCGTCAGCACCGCCCCCCGTTCTTGCCCCCCGCCGCAAGACGCGCCAGATCAAGGTGGGATCAGTCGGCGTCGGCTCCGATTCGCCCATCAGCGTCCAGTCCATGACCACGACGCCGACGACCGACATCAACGCCACCTTGCAGCAGATCGCGGAACTCACGGCCTCCGGCTGCGACATCGTGCGCGTCGCCTGCCCGTCCGCCGATGACGCCGAGGCGCTGCCGATCATCGCCAAGAAGTCCCAGATCCCGGTGATCGCGGACATCCACTTCCAGCCGAAGTACGTCTTCGCCGCGATCGAGGCCGGCTGTGCCGCCGTGCGCGTGAACCCGGGCAACATCCGCAAGTTCGATGACCAGGTCAAGGAGATCGCCCGCGCCGCCAAGGACCACGGCACCTCCATCCGGATCGGCGTCAACGCCGGATCCCTGGAACCGGGCATCATGAAGAAATACGGCAAGGCCACCCCGGAAGCCCTCGTGGAATCCGCCGTCTGGGAGGCCTCGCTCTTCGAGGAGCACGGTTTCCACGACTTCAAGATCTCCGTGAAGCACAACGACCCGGTCATCATGGTTGCCGCCTACGAGATGCTGGCCGAGAAGGGCGACTGGCCCCTGCACCTCGGCGTCACCGAGGCAGGACCGGCCTTCCAGGGCACCATCAAGTCCGCCACGGCGTTTGGCGCCCTGCTCTCCCGCGGGATCGGCGACACCATCCGCGTCTCCCTCTCGGCCCCGCCGGTCGAGGAAATCAAGGTGGGCAACCAGATCCTGCAGTCGCTCAACCTGCGCCCCCGCAAGCTGGAAATCGTCTCCTGCCCGTCCTGCGGCCGCGCCCAGGTGGACGTCTACACGCTCGCCGAGCAGGTCACCGCTGGCCTGGAAGGCATGGAAGTCCCGCTGCGCGTGGCAGTCATGGGCTGCGTGGTCAATGGTCCCGGCGAGGCCCGCGAGGCTGATCTCGGCGTTGCCTCCGGCAACGGCAAGGGCCAGATCTTTGTCAGGGGCGAGGTCATCAAGACTGTCCCGGAGGATCAGATTGTTGAGACACTGATCGAAGAAGCCATGCGTATCGCAGAAGAGATGGGGGACGCCGATGGCGAAGATGCTGTCAAGGGTAGCCCCGTGGTTAGCGTCTCGTAAGGACGACGCCGCTCCCGGCGTCGTCGTCCGGGTCCTTGGCGGCGCGGACACCGGACAACTGCTGGCGCTGGCGCACCGGGACGCCGTCGCCAATGTCTTCATCCTCTCGCACCTGGAGACCGCCGGTACGGCGTCTCCCACGGCCGGGGGCGCCAGCATTCTTGGCGTGTTCGACGGCGGCACCCTCCTCGGCGCCTGCTGGGCCGGCGCCAACCTGGTGCCGATCGAACTGGCGCCCGAGCTCGCCGGCCTCATTGCGATGGCCGCGCACCGCTCCGGGCGCCGCTACGCCTCGATCTTTGGCCCCGCCGAAACTGTCCTGGCTCTCTACGCGGCGCTGGAGCCGCTCGGCCAGACCGCCCACGAAGTCCGGGACCACCAGCCCCTGCTGACGATCGCGGGGCCGCCCGCCGTCCGGCCCGAGCCCGCACTCGGCTTTGGCCAGCTGGCTGACTTCGACAAGATCCTGCCCGCATGCGCCGCAATGTTTGAGGAAGAAGTGGGCTATTCGCCCTACCTCGGCGGCAGGGAGTATTACAGCCGGCGCGTCAAGAGCCTCATCCGCCAGGGCCATTCCCTCGTGCACGTGAACGCCGCCGGCGATGTGGTCTTCAAGGCCGAACTCGGCGCCGTCACGCCGGAAGTGACCCAGGTCCAGGGTGTCTGGATGAACCCCGACTTCCGCGGACTGGGACTGAGCGCGGGCTACATGGCCGCCGTCGTCGTCCTCGCCCAGACCCTCGCGCCGGTGACCAGCCTGTACGTCAACGGGTTCAACGCCAAGGCGCGCGCCACTTACGATCGGGTGGGCTTTCGCCAGGTGGGTACGTTCGCTACAGTTCTCTTCTAGCTGTCCGCTTTTCTGGCCGGCCGGGCTGCCGGGAGGCCAGCCGCGGGCGCCCCGCATGGACCCGCAACGACCTGCCGAAAATATCCGGTTGCAGACTATTGATTCCCGGCCGCATGTCACATAGGTTCTACCTAGCCGTGTCGCGTAGGCGCACACACTCCCCAACGCATTTTCCGGGGAAGACAACGCCTGGAGACGACACCAAGTAGCTCGCCGCCTGAGATCTGGGGGTGCTGGGGCCACGGAGCCACGCCATGACGGGATGACCAGCCGGAAACGGCCAGGGGCTTCCAACAGTTATGGCGTGGCTCTTCCATGCGCCGCGCTCCGCAGAAGCGGGCGAGAAGCGGGGCAGTAGCGGGGACGCAGCGGGGCCGGCGCGGCAAAGCGGTGCGCTCTGGACGGTAGATTAGTACCTAGATGCTTTTCTTAGGCTTTGCCCGCACTTCCCCAGAAACGGATACCCCACCTGTGGTCCTTCGACTCTCCAAGCTGTTCCTGCGCACCCTGCGCGAAGATCCCGCCGACGCCGAGGTGGCCAGCCACCGGCTCCTGGTCCGCGCCGGCTACATCCGGCGGGCCGCGCCCGGCATTTACACCTGGCTCCCGCTGGGGCTGAGTGTGCTGCGCAAGGTGGAGCAGGTCATCCGCGAGGAAATGACCGCCATCGGAGCCCAGGAAGTCCACTTCCCGGCGCTGCTGCCCAAGGAACCCTACGAGGCCACGAACCGCTGGACCGAATACGGCGAGGGCATCTTCCGGCTCAAGGACCGCAAGGGCAACGACTACCTTCTGGCCCCCACGCACGAGGAAATGTTCACCCTGCTGGTCAAGGACCTGTACTCCTCGTACAAGGACCTGCCGCTGAGCATCTACCAGATCCAGAACAAGTACCGCGACGAGGCGCGTCCCCGCGCAGGCCTGCTGCGCGGCCGCGAATTCATCATGAAGGACTCCTACTCCTTCGACGTCGACGACGCCGGCCTGGACGACAGCTACGCCGCCCACCGCGGCGCGTACCTGAAGATCTTCGAGCGCCTCGGCCTCGAAGTGATTCCGGTTGCTGCCACTGCCGGTGCCATGGGCGGGTCCAAGAGCGAGGAATTCCTGCACCCCACCGAGATCGGTGAGGACACCTTCGTGCGCTCGGCCGGCGGCTACGCGGCCAACGTCGAGGCCGTCACCACCGTGGTCCCCGCGGACATCGACTTCAGCAAAGCCCCGGCCGCCGAAGTCCGCGACACCCCGGACACCCCCACCATCGACACCCTCGTCGACGCCGCCAACGTCCTGGTTCCGCGCACAGAGGCCGACGGCGGTCCCTGGACCGCCGCCGACACGCTCAAGAACGTCGTCCTCGCCGTGACGCTGCCCACCGGCGAACGCCAGATCGTCGTCATCGGCCTCCCCGGAGACCGCGGCGTGGACCTCAAGCGCGTCGAGGCGAACATCGGGTCCTTCCTGCCGATTGCCGGCGAGATCACGCTCGAAGCCGCCAATGAAGACGACCTCAAGAAGCAGCCCCTGATCGTCAAGGGCTACCTCGGCCCCGGCATGTCCCTGGATGCGCCGCTGCTGGGCAGCGAGGGCGCCGCAAAGCTGCTCTACCTCGTGGATCCCCGCGTCGTCAGCGGCTCTGCCTGGGTCACCGGCGCCAACGAGGCCGGCAAGCACGTCTTTGGCCTCGTCGCCGGACGCGACTTCGGCTGGGACGGAGTCATCGAATGCACCGAGGTGCGCGCCGGCGACGAGGCTCCCGACGGTTCCGGTCCCCTCGAAACCGCCCGCGGCATCGAAATGGGCCACATCTTCCAACTCGGCCGGAAGTACGCCGCCGCCCTGGACCTGAAAGTCCTGGACCAGAACGGCAAGCAGGTGGTGGTGACCATGGGCTCCTACGGCGTCGGAGTCACCCGCGCCGTGGCGGCCCTGGCAGAGTCCAACCACGACGACCGGGGCCTGGTCTGGCCGCGCGCCGTCGCCCCCGCCGACGTCCACGTTGTGGCCGTGGGCCGCGGCGAGGAAATCTTCGCCGCCGCCGAAAAACTGTCCCTGGAGCTCGAGGCTGCCGGCCTGGACGTCATCTATGACGACCGCCCCAAGGTTTCCCCCGGCGTGAAGTTCGGCGACGCCGAACTCGTCGGCGTCCCCACCATCCTCGCCGTCGGGCGCGGACTCGTGGACGGCGTCGTGGAGATCAAGGACCGCCGCAGCGGCAATGCCGAGAATGTAGCCGTTGACAAGGCTGTTGACTACGTGGTCAACGCCGTGCGCAACAGCTGATGCCGCGCCGTCCCGGGCCGCACTAGGCAATGGTCTCCGGACTCGAATCGATCCAGCTCGGAACTGTCATCCTGATCGTCGTGGCCGGCCTGGCGGCCGGATGGGTCGACGCCGTCGTCGGCGGCGGCGGGCTGATCCAGCTCCCGGCGATGCTCCTGGTGCCGGGCATCAGCCCGGTCCAGGCGCTGGCGACCAACAAGATGGGCTCCATCTTCGGCACCAGCACCAGCGCGGCCACGTACTACCGCCGCGTCCGGCCCGACCTGCGCACCGCCCTGCCCATGGCAGCGATCGCGCTGGCAGGCAGTTACGGCGGTGCGGCGCTTGCTGCCAACCTGCCGGCCAGCGTGTTCAAGCCGATCATCGTGCTGGCGCTGATCGCCGTCGCGCTCTTCACCGCCTTCCAGCCCGGCATCGGTGAGCTGACCAAGCTGCGCCACGAGGGGCACCGGCACTACGTGGTGGCCTGCCTGATCGGCGGCGTGATCGGCTTCTACGACGGCCTGATCGGTCCCGGCACCGGATCGTTCCTGATCATCGCCCTCGTCTCGGCCATGGGCTATGCCTTCCTGGAGGCCAGCGCCAAGGCCAAGATCGTGAACGTGGCCACCAACGCCGGCGCCCTGCTGTTCTTTGTTCCGCACGGCGCCGTGCTGTGGGGGCTCGGGCTGCTGCTGGGCATGGCGAACATGGCCGGCGGCTACCTCGGTGCCCGGACTGCGGTCCGGCAGGGGAGCAAGTTCATCCGGATCGTGTTCCTGGTGGTGGTGGGCGCGCTGATCATCAAGCTCGGTTCCGACGTCTGGCAGGACAACCTGTCCTAGAATGGCGCGGCCCAAACATGGCCCTTCACGGACAACCGAAGCGGCCTCTGGTAAACCGCGACCCTATTAGGCATCGAGGCGGTAGCGCGCTTCGTACACCGGGTTCAGCTCGATCCATCGGCTGCGCCACTCGCTGGATTCCAGGCCCGCCTCGTAGCTGATCAGATCCTCGATGTGCACCTGCCAGCCCGCTCCATAGGCCGCGATTTCGCCGAGCGGGAGACCGCGTTCCTCAACAATCAGCCGCGTGCCAGGTCCCTCGGGAGTCAGTACCGCCTCAATGACCGTTTCCTCCTCGCTGCCGGGCGACATCGTCACGGTCAGCCGGCGCGGTGCCTCGCACAACTCGACCCGTCCGGCGCCTTCCCATCCGCTCGTAAAGACTGCCGTGAACGCCCCACCGGGATGCAGGTCGCCATCGACCCGGGCGACCCACCGGGCGAGGCGCGTCGGGTCGGTCAGCGCCGTCCACAGATCTGTGGCCGGCGTCCCGAAAAGCGAGTCCATCCGTACAGCGCCCTTCCCGTCACCGAGCGAGCGAATGCTTCCTATCACGCTGTTTGGCTGTGCCATTGTGTCGTGCTCCTCTCCTCGCGGTGACCCCGCGAGATCTCGGTATGCAAAGCGTTTAAGCGGCCTTCCCACAATGTGCGGTACGGGCCGAGCCAAGTATCCAACTCTGCGAGTGGCTCCGGCCGAAGGCTGTAGATGCGCTGCTGTGCCTGTGAGTGCACTTCAACGAGCCCGGCCTCGCGCAACACGCGGAGGTGGCGTGAGACCCCCGGGCGAGCGATCGGCAGTGCGGCCGCGAGTTCGGAGACCGACGCTGGCTGTCGGCGCAGGTGCTCGAGAATTATGCGGCGATTCTCGTCTGACAGGGCGTGCATAACGGCTTCCACGCCTTGAAGGTACCCGTCCGGTTACGTACCCGTCAAGGTACATTGAGGAAATGGCGGCCTCCATCGCGGGTGGCGCCCGGGCTGCATTCTCTTTCATCACTCGTTCCAGCATCCCTTCAAGAAGCCCAGGGCCGCACCGGTGTACACACCCGCTAGGTCCGCGGCACCCGCATGGGACTCCCGGACCGTTGGCGCCGGGCGTAGCATGCAGCTATGTCGGCAAGTGAGGAACGCTACCGGGATGCCCTCGACGCCGCGGCCGGGCACGCACGCCGGTGGCTTGAGAGCCAGGAGACACGCCGGATCGGACCGCAGGCGACGGCGGCGGAGCTCGCGGCCGACTTCGGCGGCCCGCTGCCCCCACAGGGGATGCCGGCCGCGGAGGTGGTGGACTATCTCGCGGCCAAGGCCGAACCCGGGCTGATGGCCATGCCGTCCGGGCGGTTCTTCGGCTGGGTCATCGGCGGCACACTGCCGGCCGCCCTGGCCGCGGACTGGCTGCTCAGCGCCTGGGACCAAAATACGGGGCTGCGTTTCGCCACGCCCGCCACCGCCGCGATCGAGGAAGCCGCCGGCAAATGGATCCTTGAGCTGCTGGGTCTTCCCGAGGAGTCCGACGTCGGCTTTGCCACCGGTGCCACCATGGCCAACTTCACCGGGCTCGCCGCCGCCCGCTGGCGGCTCATGGCCGATGCCGGCTGGGACCTTGACGGCGACGGCCTCGCCGGTGCGCCCCGGATCCGCTGCTTCGCGGGCCAGGAGCGCCACGAAACGATCGACCTCGGCCTGCGCTATCTGGGCCTCGGGCACCCCACCGTGGTGCCCTCCGACCATCAGGGGCGCATCATCCCGGCCGAGCTGGACTGCGCCCTGGACCTTGCGCTCAGCACCGGGGAGGGCGGCCGCCCCGGCCCGGCCCTCGTGTGCCTGCAGGCCGGCAACCTGCATTCGGGTGCCTTCGACCCCTTCGGCGAGGCCATCGCCGTCGCGAAGGCGCACGGCGCCTGGGTCCACGTGGACGGGGCGTTCGGGCTCTGGGCGGCCGCCGTGCCCGAACTGTCCGCCCTGACCGCGGGACTCGACCTGGCCGATTCGTGGGGCACAGATGCGCACAAGACCCTCAATGTCCCCTACGACTGCGGGATCGTGATCGTGCGCGACGCCCAGGCGCTGCGGTCGGCGATGGGTCTGCACGCCAGCTACCTGATCCAGGCCGCCGACGGGGCCGGAGACCCGTCCCAAAGAGTGCCCGAGCTCTCCCGCCGGGCGCGCGGCGTGCCGGTGTGGGCAGCGCTCAAATCCCTGGGCCGTGACGGTGTCGCCAGCCAGGTCCGCACGCTCGTGCACCGGGCCGCGCAGCTGGCCGAACAGCTCGGGGCGTTGGACGGCGTGGAGGTGCTCAACGACGTCGACTACACCCAGGTGTCCCTGGCGTTTGGCGACGACGCCGTGACCCGGGCAGTGACGGAGAGGGTCATGGCTGATGGCCGGGTCTGGATGTCCGGGTCACGCTGGCAGGACCGCGATATCCTGCGGATTTCGGTGAGCAACTGGAGCACGGACGACGCCGATGTCAGAGTCGCCGTCGACGCCGTCCGCGACGCGCTGGCGGCCGTGCGGGGCTAGCCGCCAGCTATCCCGCCGGCTTCCCCGGGCGTCGGGAGTGACTGCGGGGCGGGCAGGCCGGGAAGCGTCCGGCCGGCCAGCGTGCTCGCCACCCACAGCGATCGGGCCAGATCGCCTTCGTGATGGCGCTGCGGGGCATACCAGAGGGCGTTCTCCACCTCGCGCGCCAGGCTCCACTGCCGGGCGGCCTCGGCGTCCAGACCGGCGGCCGCACTGAAATCCGCGCACCGCGCGAGCAGCGCCCGCCCGGGATCCTGCTGGGGCAACTCCCGGATCCTGTTCCACAGCACCGGGGCCACCGCGAACTCCGCCTCCCCGATCATGGGCTGGGGATCAATCGCAGCGTACTGTTCCGGCCCCGCCGGTTGGTTCCGGGTTGCCGGCTCCGGGACGCCGGGCCGCGCCAGGATGTTCAGGTAGTGAAGGTCCGCGTGGACCAGGACGTCCTTGCCGGACCGCCGGCCGACGGCGCCGCGGGTCTGGCAGACCTCCAGCGCCGCCTCGAGCAGCCAGCGTGGGAATGGCCGCCCGAGGTGTCCCCACGCCTCCGGGAATTCATCGCTCCACTGCTCGGCCAGTGCCGCCACGTGGTCGATTTCCAGCCACTCCGGCCGGCTGTCCGGGACCACGCTGAGCTGGCGGACCACGCCGCCCCACACCGTCACCGCTGTGTCCAACGGGACATCCAGGAGGGACCGGCAGGCATC
Organism: Arthrobacter sp. P4_F11; assembly: GCF_056401395.1. Lineage (NCBI taxonomy): Bacteria > Bacillati > Actinomycetota > Actinomycetes > Micrococcales > Micrococcaceae > Arthrobacter > Arthrobacter sp. P4_F11. The sequence goes on along the minus strand of NZ_JBFUJK010000006.1, from coordinate 113,390 downwards.
CAGGCGCTCCAGGAGCAGGGCGCAGGAACCGGCGTCGGCGGCCAGCAGCCTGACGGCGCCGTGGCCTCCCCAGAGGGCGAGGGCGTGGTGTTCGCGAGTGGCCTCCTCGTGCGGAAAAGCCAGCTTCAGCACGGCTGCCTCGCCCTTGCCTTGGGACCCCTGCCCGTCCCGGCGCCGCACAGGAATGACGACGCCGCCGTGCCCGTTCCAGGGAAGGGCCCCCGGTTCCAGATCCGGCTCCAGGTCCCACTGGTCGAGGAATCGCCCGATCAGGTCAGGAAGTGTCGCCAGCCAGGTGCGTCCCGCAGGGGTACGGGCGTACCGGCGGGAAAGATCAGGCGGGATGGGGACATCTGGGATCGCGTTCACGGGACCTATCGTAGGGCCGGAGGGGTCGCCGCCGCGTTGGCCTGCCCCAGGCGGACCTCGGATGGTTCCTCTGGGACCGGGGGCCTTTAGACGATGCCGCTCGCGCCGAGCGCGTTGCCGATCGCGAACGTTGCCACCAGCGCAACGGCGCCGCCAATCACCACGCGGATCGCTGCTTTGAGCTTTGAGCCACCGCCAATCCACGCGCCCACGGCGCCGGTGGCGGCCAACGCCACGAGCACGGCCACGAAGGTCAGCGGAATCCTGATGCTTTCCGGCGGCAGCAGGATGGCCATCATGGGCAGGATTGCACCGGCGAGGAACGCGATGGCAGAAGCGAACGCCGCGTGCCACGGGCTCACGATGTCGGTCTCGTCAATATGGAGTTCGGCTGAGAGGTGCGCGCCGAGCGCATCGTGCGCCGTCAGTTCCTTGGCCACCGTCCGTGCGGTCGCGGGGCTGAGGCCCTTGCCCTGGTAGATCGCCGCGAGCTCCTCGAGCTCTTCCTCCGGCTGTTCCTCCAGCTCCCGGCGCTCCTTTTCGATCAAGGCGTGCTGGCTGTCCTTCTGGCTGCTGACGGAGACATATTCCCCGAGCGCCATCGAGATAGCGCCGCCCACCACGCCCGCGGCGCCCGCGAGCAGGATTGCTCCGGTATCGGTGGTGGCGCCGGCGACGCCGACGACGATCGCTGCGACGGAGACGATGCCGTCATTGGCCCCCAGGACGCCCGCGCGGAGCCAATTGAGGCGGTGTGCGATGTCATTGTGGTGCGGCTCGTTCTCGTGCTGGGTTGCGGCGCCGGTCGTTTCCATGCCTACAGCAAATCACCCGGGGCCGGGGCATGCCAGTATTCCAAGGCTTACCAAAATAAGCCGAGGCTTGCTCCGGCGTTCAGCCTGCGGGCTGCGACGGCGTTTCGCCCGCCGGCCGCGTCGGCATCGACGCTCTGTCCAGGCCCGGCAGGGCGCCGGAATCCGCACCCCACTGCACCGCCCGCTTCGCAGACCCGAACAGTGCAGCGATGGCCCACTGCCGGGTCCCGCCCTCACTCAGCGCCACGAGGTCGCCATAGACCGGCAGGGCGGCGGCTTCCAGGTCGCCGAGGCCGGCGGCGGGGGAGGCCAGGAAGGACGGCGCCAGCGCGTAGCCCGCCTCGCGTGGTGGCACCGCGGAACAGTGCAGCCGGCTCAGGGATTCCACGGCGCCAAGGAGCGCGTCATGATGGGCCAGTTCCTCGGTCGCGGATTTCGCCGCGTCGCCGCCGAGCCGGGTCAGCGCCACCTGGTAGCCGTAGATGGTCTGCGCCTCGGCCCGCGCAGCCGACGCCAGGGCGCCGCCGAGGTTGGACGCGGCCGCGGATGGCTCTCCTTCGGGCTGCGCTGCTGTGGACGGTTCTGCTGCGGCCTGATCCTCTGTGGTTGGCGCCGTCGCTGACTGCGACGGGCAGGTGCCGGACACCTGTGGGGAGGTTACGTCGGCTGCCGGCGCCGCCGTTCCGGTGCCGGTGGCGAGCGCGGATGCCTGCAGCAGCTGAGCGGTGCCGACGGCGGCCAACAGCCGTGCCATGCCGCCGTCGGCCTTGGCAGCGTCCGCGAGGCGCTGGCGGCCGCTGCCTGCCAAGGCCGCCACCAGCCCGGCGGCGGTCGCCGGAAGAGGTGCGGCGGACGCCCGGGCGCCGGGTCCTCCGGAAGCGGACGGAGTCGATGCGGCGGAGGACGCTGCCGGGGGCGTTGCCCGGCCGGAGGCGGAAGCCGCGCCGGCCGGGTCCGCAGGACTTTCTCCCGGCGCCAGCAGAGCTTGCGCCTGGAGTGTCAGCAAGGTCACAGTCCGGTCGATGGCGGGATTGCCGGCATCGGCCGGACGGCCATCCGCGCCCTCGGCCGGGCCGTCTTTTGAATGCGCCCGGGCCGCGGTGCCAAGCTGGCTGCCGGCGTCCAGCAGTTGCCGGGTTTCGGCCAGTGCGGCGGCGCGCGCCTGCTCAGAAAAGGGTGCGATCGCAGGCTCCGGCGGCCTGGCCGGCGTCAGGACCACGCCCAGGCTCACCACCACCAGGGCGAGGCACACCAAAAGCACATAGCGGGGGAGTGACCGGGGAAAGTGATCCTGCCATCGCTTTTCCCTGGTGTCGTCTTTCACAACAGACCATGTTGTCATGCCGGCCCGGAACTGCGTGCACCACGCCGCCCGGAAAATCGCTAGGCTAGTACACACAACATCATCTAGCGGGAGGCGGCCGGCATCATGACCAACGCAGAAGCCACGACTTCAACAGACCGGACCGGGACGGGAAAGGCTGAAGCCGCAACCGTTCAAAATGTCGAGGCCGAGCGCCTTCACGCACTCCTGGAACCCGCAGTGCTGGCGAACCGGCTGTACCTGGAGGACGTATCCATCCATGTCGCCGGCGCCAACCGGGTGGTCCACGTAGTGGTGGACCTGCCGCAGGAGGAGACCGGGGGCGTCGGGCTCGACGTCATCGCCGAGATCTCCAAGACCCTTTCGGACACCCTGGACAACGACCCCAGCATGGACGCGCGCCCCTATGAGCTCGAAGTCTCTTCACCCGGCGTCGGCCGTCCACTGACAGAGGAGCGGCACTGGCACCGTGCCCGCGGGCGGATGGTCAACGTGAACGTGATCCAAGGCGACAACGTCACCGGCAGGGTCCAGTCCGTAGACGATGGGGGAGTCACCCTCGTTCCGGAAATCGCCGTCAAGAAGGGCATGAAGCCCAAACAAGGTGAACCCGTCAAGCTTCCTTTCGACAGGATCCGCAGCGGAAAAGTCGAGATAGAGTTCAGCCACCTCGAAGAGGCCGGCTTGGAAAAAGCAAACAATGGACCTTCTGAGGAGGCCTGATGGATATTGACATGAGCGCACTGAGACTCCTGGAGCGTGAGCGTGAAATCCCGCTGGATCTCCTGATTCCAACAATCGAGCAGGCACTGCTCGTGGCCTATCACAAGACCCCCGGCGCCTTCGAAAAGGCCCGGGCCGAGCTCGACCGCAAGAGCGGCCACGTGACCATCTGGGCCACCGAGATCGACGACGACGGCGCCCCGATCGGCGAGTTCGAGGACACCCCCGCGGGCTTCGGACGCATCGCGGCGAGCACCGCACGGCAGATCATCCTGCAGCGCCTCCGGGACGCTGAGGACGACAACGTGCTGGGCCAGTTCAAGGGCCGTGAAGGTGAGCTTGTCGCCGGCACCATCCAGCAGGGCAACAACCCGCACATGATCCAGGTGAACCTGGGCACGGTGGAGGCACTGCTGCCGCCGCCCGAGCAGGTTCCCGGCGAGAAGTACATCCACGGCAACCGGCTGCGCGCTTTCGTGATCGACGTCCACCGCGGCACCAAGGGCCCGTCCATCACGCTGTCCCGCTCCCACCCCGGGCTCGTCCGGAAGCTCTTCGAACTCGAAGTTCCCGAGATCGCGGACCGTTCGGTCGAAATCGTGGCGCTTGCCCGCGAAGCCGGCCACCGCACCAAGATCGCCGTCAAGGCAAACACCCCCGGCGTGAACGCCAAGGGTGCCTGCATCGGTGAAATGGGGTCGCGGGTCCGGGCGGTCATGACTGAACTGAACGACGAGAAGATCGACATCGTTGACTACAACGACGATCCGGCGACCTTCATCGCCAGCGCCCTCTCGCCGTCGCGCGTGAATTCGGTCACAATCACCGACGAAGCCACGCGTTCGGCCCGGGTGGTCGTTCCCGACTACCAGCTCTCCCTCGCCATCGGCAAAGAGGGGCAGAACGCCCGTCTCGCCGCCAAGCTCACGGGATGGCGAATCGACATCGTCTCGGACGCCGCCGTCAACACCGGCAAATAGCGCGGGCGCGCAAGCGCACGAACACGGGCACCAATAGGCGCTGCGGGCCGCCATCGCGGCCCGCAGCCTGTGTGCGCTCTCACGGGTTAGCCGTGATTTCCAAGCTGACCGGCATGCCTGGGTTCGGGACCCGGGCGCCGGAGGGGCTAGAATAGACATGACCGCGCCTAACGGCCGGTATCCGTGTGTCTTTGGCGCGTCTGGGTTTTTCCCGGATTCCCGGGACGCGGTGATTCACCAAGCAGTTGTACTGGCAGGAAGATACTCGTACGTGGCACATGTGCAACACCTCGGGAATCAGCCGCAGCGCACCTGTATCGGATGCCGACAAAAAGGATCGCGGTCGGAGTTACTCCGGCTCGTCGCCGGCGCCGGTGGTTCGTCCGCCGTCGTGGTGGATGAACGACGCCGGATGGCTGGCCGGGGAGCATGGCTGCACCCCAGCGAAAAGTGCCTGGCACTGGCGGTCAAACGTCGAGCGTTCGGCCGCGCCCTCAACGGCGCAGCCGGTACAGCCGATGTTGAACGCCGGATCACTGCCGGCACGGAAGCCGTGGGCACCCCGGTGGCCGCAGCAACAACCGTCCAACCTGAAAGCGGGTCAGAAAACTGATGGAAACCCGATGAGTTCCCAGCGATGAGTGCGCAACGATGACAACTTTGTTGCGCTCTGCAATGGGCCTTTCAGCTGCATTCGCGGCGGAGGCCCGCAGTAAGAAGTAGACGGTTCGTGCCTGGCTCGGTGCGGACCGAGACAGGAGAAATGTGGCCAAGGTCCGCGTACATGAGCTTGCTAAAGAGCTCGGTATTACTTCCAAAGATGCAGTAACCAAACTGCAGGAACTGGGCGAATTCGTTCGCTCCGCCTCGTCAACAATCGAGGCTCCCGTTGTGCGGAAACTGCGCAACGCTTACCCCGACGCCCCCGCAGCTTCGAAGTCAGAAGCTCCGGCGTCCGCCCCCCAGGCATCTGCCAGCCCGGCAGCGACCCGTCCGGCGCCTGCGCCTGGCCCCGCTGCGCCCACAGCGCCGGCGGCTGCAGTACCCAAGGCTGAAGCTCCGGCTCCGGCCGCTGCGGCACCTGCCGCCGCGCCCGCCGCTCCGGCAGCCCCCGCCGCCCAGGCCCCGGCAGCCCCCGCCGCCCAGGCCCCGGCCGCTCCGTCTACGGGCGTCAAGCCCGGCGCGCGTCCGGCCCCTAAGGCTGAAACCCCGGCTGCTCCGGCACGCCAGGGTGGTTCTGCACCGCGTCCGGGCGGTCCCCGTCCCGGCAACAACCCGTTCGCCACGTCCCAGGGCATGCCCCGCGGCCGCGGCGGCGACAACGAACGTCCCTCGCGTCCGGGCAACAACCCGTTCGCTCCTTCCCAGGGCATGCCCCGTCCGGGCGGAAGCCGCACCGAGGGTGAACGCCCCGGTGGTCCGCGCCCCGCAGCAGGCGCAGGCGGCCCCCGTCCGGGTGGTCCCCGTCCGGCAGCGGGCGCAGGCGGCCCCCGCCCCGGCGCCCCGCGTCCGGCCGGCGCTCCCGGCGCCGGTCGTCCGGCAGGAGCCGGCGGCAACCGCCCGACTCCCGGCATGATGCCTAACCGCACCGAACGTCCCGCACCCGCTGGTGCCGGCCGTCCCGGCGGCGGAGGCCGTGGTCCGGGCCGTCCGGGTGGCGCTCCGGGTACCGGTGCTCCCGGTGCCGGTGGCGGCGCTCCGGCCGGTGGTGGCTTTGGTAAGGGCGGTCGCGGTCGCGGCGGCACCCAGGGTGCCTTCGGTAAGGGCGGCGCAGGCCGTGGCAAGCAGCGCAAGTCGAAGCGTGCCAAGCGTCAGGAACTGGAGCAGATGAGTGCTCCGTCGCTGGGTGGCGTGAGCGTACCCCGCGGCGACGGCAACACCGTAGTCCGGCTTCGCCGTGGCTCGTCCATCACGGACTTTGCCGACAAGATCGAGGCAAACCCGGCAGCACTGGTGACGGTCCTCTTCCACCTCGGCGAAATGGCCACCGCCACGCAGTCGCTGGATGAAGAGACCTTCGCCCTGCTCGGCGAGGAGCTTGGCTACAAGCTCCAGGTTGTGTCCCCGGAGGACGAGGAGCGCGAGCTGCTCTCCACCTTCGACATCGACTTCGACGCCGAACTGGAAGCCGAAGGCGATGAAGACCTCGAGGCACGTCCTCCGGTTGTCACCGTCATGGGTCACGTTGACCACGGTAAGACCCGACTGCTCGATGCCATCCGCAAGTCCGACGTTATGGCGGGCGAGCACGGCGGTATCACGCAGCACATCGGTGCCTACCAGGTCACCCACGCCCACGAAGGCATCGATCGCAAGATCACCTTCATCGATACTCCGGGCCACGAGGCGTTCACCGCCATGCGTGCCCGTGGTGCGAAGGTTACCGACATCGCCATCCTGGTGGTCGCAGCGGACGACGGCGTCATGCCGCAGACCGTTGAAGCCCTCAACCACGCCCAGGCGGCCAACGTGCCGATCGTCGTGGCCGTGAACAAGATCGACAAGGAAGGCGCCAACCCGGACAAGGTCCGCGGCCAGCTGACCGAGTACGGCCTGGTTCCGGAAGAATACGGTGGCGACACCATGTTCGTGGAGGTCTCTGCCCGCCAGAACCTGAACATCGACGAGCTCCTCGGCGCCGTTCTGCTCACCGCAGACGCCGCTCTGGACATGCGCGCCAACCCGAACAAGGACGCCCGCGGTATCGCGATTGAAGCCAACCTGGACAAGGGCCGCGGTTCCGTGGCCACCGTCCTGGTTCAGTCCGGTACCCTGCACGTCGGCGACACCATCGTGGCAGGCACGGCCCACGGCCGCGTCCGTGCGATGTTCGACGACGACGGCAGCGCCCTGACCGAGGCCGGCCCGTCCCGCCCTGTGCAGGTGCTGGGTCTGTCCAACGTCCCGCGCGCCGGTGACACCTTCTTCGTGACCGCTGACGAGCGTACCGCCCGCCAGATCGCCGAGAAGCGTGAAGCTGCCGACCGCAACGCCGCCCTGGCCAAGCGCCGCAAGCGCATCAGCCTGGAAGACTTCGACCAGGCCGTCGCCGATGGCAAGATCGACACCCTCAACCTCATCCTCAAGGGTGACGTGTCCGGTGCCGTGGAAGCCCTCGAAGACGCGCTGCTCAAGATCGACGTCGGCGAGGGTGTCCAGCTCCGCGTCATCCACCGCGGTGTCGGTGCGATCACGCAGAACGACGTCAACCTGGCAACGGTCGACAGCGCCGTCATCATCGGCTTCAACGTCAAGCCCGCCGAGCGTGTTGCCGAACTGGCAGACCGCGAAGGCGTGGACATGCGCTTCTACTCCGTCATCTACGCAGCAATCGATGACATCGAGGCAGCCCTCAAGGGCATGCTCAAGCCGGAGTACGAAGAGGTCCAGCTTGGCACCGCCGAGGTCCGCGAAGTGTTCCGTTCCTCCAAGTTCGGCAACATTGCAGGCTCGATCGTCCGCTCCGGTGTTATCCGGCGCAACGCCAAGGCCCGCATCAGCCGCGACGGCAAGATCATCGGTGACAACCTCACCGTTGAGACGCTCAAGCGCTTCAAGGACGACGCAACCGAGGTCCGCACGGACTTCGAGTGTGGTATCGGTCTTGGCTCGTTCAACGACATCACCGAAGGTGACATTATCGAGACCTTCGAGATGCGCGAGAAGCCGCGCGTCTAGGTTGGTTTAGCAGTACAGGTGCGGGGCCGTTGGATTTTCCGGCGGCCCTGCACTTTTCCGCCGTAGAGGGGGCCCCGCCCCTACGCTGGGTGGCCGACGTCTTACGACGTCAGCCACCCAGCTCCGGCAGGCCCGATGCCACTCCCGGGCCCCCTCCACGGCTCCAAAGGGCCGCCGGAAGAATCCAACGGGAGTCCGTCGTAGACTCGCCTTAGGCGCGTGGCATGAAAACCCAACTGGTGTACGGCAGCCGTTACAGCGCCGTCGTACATCCAAATTTTTAGGAGTGGAAATGGCTGATCCCGCACGGGCTGCCAAGTTGGCGCAGCGGATTAAGGTTGTCGTTGCTGAGGCGCTGGGCCGGAGGGTGAAGGATCCCCGCCTGGAAGGCGTCACCGTGACTGACTCTCGGGTGACCAACGACCTGCAGCACGCAACTGTTTACTACACCGTGTTCGGTGACGAGGTGGCCCAGGCCGATGCCGCCAAGGGGCTTGAGAAGGCCAAGGGCGTGCTGCGGCAGGAAGTAGGGCGGAACATCACCGTGCGGCTGACTCCGACGCTCGAGTTCGTGGCTGACCAGATCCCTGTCAACGCCTCGAACCTTGAGGAGCTGCTCCGGGCGGCGAAGAAGCGGGACGCCGAGGTGGCCGCGCTTGCCGAAAGTGCAAAGCACGCCGGCGACGCCGATCCTTACAAGAGTGACACTCCGCAGGACGTGGAGCTCGACGAGGACGACTTTGACGAAGAGGACTTGGACCTCATTGACAACGACGCAATCGATGAGGACCGCAACAAGTAGGAATGCCTTCCACAGCAGGGGCCGGAACCGGTAACGGATCCGGCCCCTGCTGTTCCGGGTCTTGGTGCTGCTAGGTGCCAGAAGCGCTATTTTGCGATGCGTGCTTGAGGCTCAGGACCGCGACTTGGCCGTTGGGGGGTGTTGTCGAGGGGCCCTCAGGCGGAAGGGCGTTGACGGTGGCGTACAGCGTGGAACCTTGAAGGGCGACGTCGGCCGTGAGCCCAGCGCTCAACAGCGTGCTCTGCCGGCCGGAATCCCCGTCGATCTTGAGGACTCCCATACCAAACAGGGACGCGACGAACACGTCGCCGTCATTATCCACCGCCAAGCCGGTGGGGGACAGGATCTTGTCCGCGAACACCTTCACGTGACCGTTGTCCGGATCCACCTTGAAGACGGCGCCCCTGGCCCCAAAGGACGGGTCCTCGGGTCCTCCCGGCAACGACGTGACGTAGAGCCAGCCGTCCGGCCCAACCCCAACATCGGTGGGTACCGGCTCGAAGTCGTAGCTCCGCCCGACCACGCAGGCCGGCAGGTGGTTGGCGGCTGCGGCTTCGGCCGTAATCGTGAACGGCCGAGGCGGCAGTACAGCGACGGTCCGTGTCTTCCCGCTCTCTATATCAACGGACACCACGCTGTTTGCGCCCGCATCCGCCACATAGAGGGTGTGGCCGGAGACGGTAATCCCGTATGGATGGGAATCCACTTCACCGTTGTAGGCCGCCGGCATCTCGGGCGGCAGCAGCGCTGCGCACCCGTTCGGCAGGTTGCGGAAGCCGTAGTGGACTTCTCCGTCGGCGTTATGCCCAGCTTCCAGTGCGGCGAAGTCGCCGTAGGTGCGTTGCCGACCGTCGCCATCGATGGTGTGAACATGACCGGCGAGCGGACGTTGGTCCTCGGGCCCAGCGCCCTGGCTCTCGAGGAAGTAGGTTGTCGATCCGCGCTGGGCATTTCCGGCGACGTCCCAAGCAGGATTCGAGTAGAGGACGCTCTTGGTACCGTGAGCGTCGATCCGGGTCAGCCGGCCCGCGAATTCTTCGCTGACCGTGACGGTTTTGTCATGGCCGGCGCTGACATGAAGCGGGGCCACCAGTCCGCCCGCCAGAGTGGCCGGTGGCTGTCCGTTCGGGGTGGCGGCCGCAGCCGTGAGGGTGGAAAGGAACACCGCGGCGATAGCAGCCGCGGATGGAAATGTCATTAGTTTTCTCATGGTGTGCTCCCGTGGCCGTGATGAAGTATCCACAGTTCGAGACCGATGAGACCGTTTGAAGATCGGGGAAGCACAACCGGAAACCCACGCCTGCTTCCCAAGCGGATTGTATTCCGGCGGGCCGGCGAAGTCGACAGTTCCCGCGGACGCTCATTTCTCCTGGCTTGTCTCCTGTCCGCGGCTTCGGTGACCTTCGACTCTATGCCCGTCCAAGTGCAGGCGAGTCCCATGGACCCATGAGTGCGTGTATGCGGGAAGGCACCGGCGTGCCGTGGAATCCAGCCTGACCAAGTGCCCGCACTGCGGGAAGACCAACCGGATTCCTGCGGCGGCTGCCGGGCACCCGCGCTGCGGCAATTGTGGCCAGGATCTTCCGTGGATAGTGGCGGCGGGTGACGCAGATTTTCCGGTTGTGGCGGAGCAGTCTTCGGTTCCGGTTCTCGTCGATTTCTGGGCGGCCTGGTGCGGGCCGTGCCGGATGGTCAGCCCGGTGCTGGACAAGCTGGCGGTGGAGCGGGCCGGTAAGGTCAAGCTCGTGAAGGTCGACGTCGACACCTCCCCGGGGCTGTCCCGCCGGTTCGATATCCAGGCCATTCCAACGTTGCTTGTCATCAAGAACGGGGCTGTGGCGGCCCGCCAGGCTGGAGCGCCGCCGGCCGCGGCCCTCCGCAGTTGGCTCGACGCCGCACTGTCCGCCTAGCGGCGTCTTGAGCGTCCTCGGGCTCCCAGCCCGCCGCCCAGCACGGGAGATCCCATGCCCAGGAGATAGCCGAAGTCGTACCAGTTTCCCGCACGGGCGGAGTTGTAGAACGGGAATTCACTCCAGAAGCCGAAGACATGGGCGATCAGGACGATCCATGCCGTCAGCCCATTCCAGAAACCCCACAACAGGTCTTGCCACCACACGATGTACTCCCTCGGCCGGAAATCGGCGGCGCCCTGCCGGGCCAGCCCGCCGCCAGTACACCGGGCAGGCCTGGAATCGCCGTGAGTTCAGGCTAGGGCGCCAGCTTCGCCGGCGATAGGGCCGGTTGACCCGTCGGTGCCCGCCGGCTCGCGCGCAGGGATGCGGCCGAGGCCCTCCACAAGATCGGCCTGGCTGCCGCAGAGCGCGATCCGGATCCAGCCCTCGCCGATCGAGCCGAACGCCGTGCCGGGGGCGAAGGCCACCCCGGAGTCCGCCAGGAAGCGGCGCGTCCATGACCGGACATCCCCGCCACTGGCATGCGAGACGTCCGCCCACAAATAGAACGCGCCTTGGGCCGCGAGGTAGGGGATGCCGTGGGTGCGCAGCACCGCCGAGGCCGCGTCGCGGTTGGCCCGGTAGTGGGCATGGGCGTGGCTGACGTAGTCCTGCGGACCGGTCAGCGCTGCCAGCGCGGCGTACTGCGACGGCGAGGCCACGCACGACACGATCGACTCCATGACGTTGTTCATCTTCTGTTCCAGCCCCGGCGGGCAGATCAGCGCACCGATCCGCAGTCCCGTCAGCCCGTAGGTTTTGGAGAGCGTGAGCGAGGTGAAAACGCGTGCTTCGCCTGGGGCGTCGCTGTCGAAGCGGGCCGGGCTGACGTGCGGGACATCGTAGGTGAACGCCTCGTAGCATTCGTCCGAGATGACCCACAGATCGTGCCGCCTCGCCAGCTCCACGAGCCGGCGGGTCAGATCCTCGCCCAGGACAGCACCGAGCGGGTTGGACGGGGAATTCAGTATCAGCACCTTGGTGCGGGGCGTGATGAGCGCCTCGATGTCCTCGATCCGCGGCTGGAAATCGTGCTCCGGGTACAGCGGGTAGCGGACCGGAACGGCGTGCAGCAGGCTGGACGTCATCGCGAAGGTGGGGTAGCCGGGATTGGGGATGAGGATCTCATCCCCGGGGGAGAGCAACAGGCTCATGGCGAAATGCAGGCCCTGCTGGGCGCCGTCGACCACGTAGACGCGCTCCGCGCCGACCGGCGTCGCATTGTGTTCACGGAAGCGGGCGGCGAAGGCCTCCCGCAACGCGGGGATCCCGGCGTTCGGTGTGTAGTTGGTCTCGTCCCGGTCCAGGCACGCCATGCCGGCTTCGAGGACATGGCGGGGGACTGCGAAGCCCGGCTCCCCGATACTCAGCACGATCGCACCGGGCGTTCCCCAGGCGGCTTCGGTGATCTCGCGGATCTGGTTGATCGGGACGTCGCGGACATGTGCGGCAAGCTCGGGCATGTCTGCCATCCTAACGCCCGGCGTCCGCGGTGGCGGCGGGACGGTGGGCGTCGGGGCAGGGCTGGCCCGCATATACTGGGAGGCGTGCTTTCTGGACTGGTGATAGTAGACAAGCCGCAAGGTTGGACCAGCCACGATGTGGTTGGACGGATGCGGCGGATTGCCGGTACCCGAAAGGTTGGCCACGCCGGGACACTGGATCCGATGGCCACCGGCGTTCTGGTGGTGGGCATCAACAAGGCCACCCGGCTGCTGACTTACATCGTGGGCACGTCCAAGACCTACACGGCCACCATCAGGCTCGGTGAATCCACCGTGACGGACGACGCCGAAGGCGAGGTCACCGCCACCCGCAGCGCCGCCGGGGTCACCGAAGACGCCGTCCGCGCCGGCGTCGCGGCACTGACCGGGGAAATCGAGCAGGTTCCCAGCAGCGTCAGTGCCATCAAGGTCAACGGCGAACGCGCCTACGCCCGGGTCCGGTCCGGTGAAGAGGTCAAGCTCGCAGCCCGGCCTGTAACGATCCACCGCTTTGAGATCCACGAGACCCGTCCCGTCCACGACGGCGAGGCCCTCGACGTCGACGTCACCGTGGAGTGCTCCTCCGGTACCTACATCCGTGCCCTGGCCCGCGACCTCGGCGATGCTCTCGGCGTCGGCGGCCACCTGACTGCACTGCGGAGGACTCAAGTGGGTCCATACACCCTTGATCAGGCGCACACCCTCGAACAATTGGCCGAGACGCTGGATGTCCTGGAAATCTCGGACGCCGCACGGGCACTCATGCCGAACCGCGAACTCAGCGAGGCGGAAACCACCGAGATTTCCTTCGGCCGCAGAATCGGAGCCGGAGCAACCGCAGGCACGCCCGAGGCAGCGACCGCGGACAAACCGGCAGCGGCGTTCGCGCCGGATGGTTCGCTCGTGGCCCTCCTGGCCGATGCGGGAAGCTACGCCAAACCTGTGCTCGTCTTCGCGCCGGATAATGAAAAGCCCGGCAACGGCAAGCCGGCCACAGACAAGCAGCCAACAGATAAGCAGCCCACAGAAAAGCTGGCCGGCCAGTAGTGGACGCGTATTTCTACATCATTCTGGTGGTTGGCCTGCTCTCCAGCATCATCTGCGTCGTCGCGGGCCTCCTGAAGAAGGCGCCCAACGACACGACGATATTGTCGGTGGCCGCCGTCGAACTTGCCCTCCTGGTCTATCTGGGGGGTTCGATTGTCCGGGTGGCCAGCGGCGAGCGGATCGCGGGGGAGTCTTGGGAGTTCTGGGGCTATCTGGCGACGGCGCTGATCCTCCCGATCGGGGCCGTTTACTGGTCCATCCTGGAGCGGACCCGCTGGAGCAACTTTGTCCTGGCCGCCGTCGGCGTCACCGCCCTGGTGATGGCGGCGCGCATGAACCAGATCTGGTATTGAGATGGAAGAGGCAGAAAACGTGAGCGCAAACTCCCCGCACGACGGCACCGGAAACCCGGCGGCGCCGGCGTCCCGGACCCCTGGGCCGGCGGACGCTGGATCCGCCGACACTGCGCCGGCGACGACCGATACCCGCAACACCGGGCCGGGACGGCTGTTGATTGCTGTCTATGCCATCTTCGCGATTTCGGCGACGGCCCGGGCCGGCTACCAGATTCTCACGAAGTTTTCCGAGGCGCCGCTGGCCTACCTGCTGTCCGCGTTCGCCGCTGCCGTCTACGTCGTGGCCACGGTGTCGCTGGCGAAGCCGGGGCGCACCGCGTTCAAGGTCTCGGTGGCGGCAGTCATGGTGGAGCTTGTGGGCGTCCTGGTGGTGGGAGCACTCAGCGTGTTCGACTCGGTGAACTTCCCGCATGAGACAGTGTGGTCCCTGTTTGGCCGCGGCTACGGATTCATCCCGCTCCTGCTGCCGATCCTGGGACTCATCTGGCTGTACCGCCGACGGCCCGCGCCGCGGGACCACTAACTCCGGCTGACTACAAGCGGCCGGCGATGCGCCGGGCCTCCGTGAGCCTGCTGCGCAGCCCGGGCCAGGCCGCGGCAAAGCCCGGGTGCAGTTCCTTGCCGCCGACGCCGTCAATCCCCACCCACTGCAGTTCGATACTTTCCGCATCACTGATCGCGGCCTCGAACGGCTGCAGTGCAAGGGCCACCACGGTGGTGTAAGACCAGTAGCCGACGTCGAACACTGACGTAAACAGGACCTGGAGATTCCCCGGAGGCACGGCCGCTTCCTCGTGTGCTTCCCGCAACGCGCCGTGGATGGCTTCTTCCCCTTGGTGCAGGGCGCCGCCGGGGAGCCCCCAGGTGCCGCCCTGATGGCTCCACAAGGCGCGGTGCTGGAGGAGGACCCCCTTGGCGGGGTCGTGAACCAGGAGCCCGGCGGAACCGAACCGACCCCAGAACCGCCCCCGGTCGCCATCGACCCAGGCATCGCCAGGATCGCGTGGGCCCAACGGGCGGCGCGGATCGCCCGGCAGCAGTGGTGCGAACGGTGATTCCCCGACTTGGGGAGCGGCTGTGCTGTCCATCCCTACAGCTTGCCACGCACCGGTCCGTAGGAGGGCGGGGGTCGTACGCAGTGTTACGTGCCCGGACGTGCCCTATGGGCTCCAGGTGCTCTGAGGTGTGCTGCCGGGAGTCACCCACTATGAGTCGCGCGCCGGCAGAATGGCTTCCGTTATTTCTGTCGTACCCCTCTGGCAGGGTTTAGTTATGGAAGCCATTGGAGAGTTCATCCCGGACCGGGCCCCGTGGGCCGGCCCGGCTGTGTCCTCCCGGCATCCCCGCCTGGCCGCCGCGGGTGCGGCTGTGGACGCGGCGCTGGCGGCGCTGCGGGATTCGAGCCCGACTGCGGATGTCGACGCCACCTGGTTTGGCTTGCGGGAGGCCGCGGACTTTGCCGGCCACGTCGAGGACCTGTCCCGCACGGTCGAATACTTCCAGCTCGTTGCCGTGGCCGCGGTAGAGCGGACGCGCCAACAAGCCGCGTTCACCGCGCCGGCCGCCCACGGCTGGGGTGAGGAAGCGTCCCAGGCGGGCTGGCTCACGGGCTGGAAACAGGAATCCGACGGCTGGACGGATGCAGGGGCCGGCGGGGGAGCTGATGCCGTTTCCGACGCCGGGGCTCACTGCGTACCTGTCGGCGGGACGCAGGCCGGGGCCGGAACTGGCCCCCGCGGTGACTTTGCCGGGCAAATGGGGATGTCCGCTGCAGCGGATGACGGCTACCGGAACGCCACAGATTTTTTGCGGGCGCGGCTGCGGATCAGCGCCGCCGAGGCAAAGCGCCGGCTGACGCTGGCCGCCGAGCTGCTGCCCCGCGCCGGCAGCGGCGGCCATACCGGGCCACCGGTCCGGGAGGAGCTCGCCGCCGCCGTCGCGTCCGGCGAGGTCGCGTCCCGGGCCGCAACCCTCGTCACGCTCGCCCTGGACCGGGTCCGGCACAGCTGCCTCCCCGAGGCCGCCGCCACCATGGAACATGCCCTGACAGTGACGGCCATCGAAAACGACGCCGACTTCCTGGCTCGGATCGCCCGCCGGTGGACCGAGGCGCTGGACCAGGACGGCGCCGAGCCCTCCGAGGAACTGCTCCGCCGGATTCAGGGCGCCTTTCTCCGCAAACCCCGGCACGGCCTGCAGCACCTGGAAATCTTCGCGACCGCGGACCAGTTCGAGCACCTGATCACCGTGATGAACACCGCCACCAACCCCCGCACCGGCGAAGGCACCAGCGAGGGCACCGCCACCGGCAACACGGCGCAGGCCGGACCGGGCGACGGGTCCGCGGCGGCAGATGCGCCCGGCGCGGCTGACGATCCCGCCACGGCCGAAGAGGACGCCGCGCTGCCGTCCCTGGACCTCCGCTCCCGGCCCCAACGACTGCTCGACGGCTTGGTCGGCGCGTGCAAGGCAGCCCTCGCCGCCGGAGGGCTGCCCGCCACGGGCGGGCTCCGGCCCCAGGTCATGGCCACCATCGATTACCGGGACCTGCTCACCCGGCTCGGGACGACCGGCTCCGAAAACGGGGCCACGGGATCTCTGGCGTTCACCGGCCCCGTCACCGCCGGCACCATCCGCAAAATCGCCTGCGACGCCGACATCATCCCCGTCGTCCTCGGCGGCGACGGCCAGGTCCTGGACATCGGCCGGGCCTCCCGCGTCTTCCCGCCGCACATCCGCAAGGCCATCACGGCCCGGGACCGGGGCTGCGCCTTCCCGCAATGCACGATCCCGGCCCCCTGGTGCGAGGCCCACCACATCACCTACTGGTCCCGCGGCGGAACCACCGGAACCGGCAACGGCACCATGCTCTGCTCCCATCACCACCACGTGATCCACAAGGAACACTGGAGCATCCAGATGCGCACCGGGATCCCCTGGTTCATCCCGCCACCCCACCTCGACCCCGCCCGGACGCCCCGCCGGAACACCTACTTCCGCCTGGAGTGACCCCTCGCCTGGACTGAAGCTCGCCTCGACTGACCCGGTGGCACCCCCGAAACCGGCGCCCCTCCGTCGCCGGGCTCCCTGCACCGGGCCGAAAGTCCCAAGCATGCGCGCCCGGGCGGGCCTAGGGTGGAGGCATGGACCAGCGCAGTCTGATGCTGCGGGCAGTGAAGACGCTCCACACCCTTGCCTGGCTCGTGATCGAGGCCTGTATGGCCTACGTCCTGTACGCCGGCATCACGGGCCGCAATGACCGGAAAACGAGGGCCGCCGCCGTCGTGGTTGCCAGCGAATCGCTGATTTTTGCGGGCACCGGCTTCCAGTGCCCGCTGACCGTCGTCGCGAAAAATCTTGGCGACGGCTCGGGCTCCGTCACGGACATCTACCTCCCGCGGTGGTTAGCGAATATCCTGCCCGGGCTGCACGTCCCCCTCATCCTCGTCGCCGTGCTGCTGCATTGGCGGAATTGGCGGAAACAGACGGTGCGCGACAGCGAGCGGCGGCTTTTGCTCGGACGCTAGCGCGCACCCGCCTCACACCTTCGCCCTGCCGCCGATTAACCGTGGTCCCTCCGGCGGGGCCTTTACGGGGCTGCCCCGGGAGCCCGGCGGACCGTCCGGAAGTTGCCCGGATTGCGGGTAATCTTAGAGAGTTCCGGAGCCGGCACGGTCGCTCCGGAGCAGTTCATGGCAGGCAGCAAAAGGCGAGGTTGATGGTCCACATCTGGAACGATCTGTCCGAGGTCCCGGCGGACTTTGGTCCTTCGGTTGTCACGTTCGGCAATTTCGACGGCGTGCACCGCGGCCACCAGCAGGTGCTGTCGCAGCTCATCCGTACCGCCCGGTTGAATCACGCACGCGCCGTCGCCATCACCTTCGACCCGCACCCCGCGCAGGTACACCGTCCGGAATCGGCTCCCGAACTGATCATGGGGCTGGAGGACAAGCTCGTGGCCCTCGGAGAGCTCGGCCTCGACGCCGTGCTGGTGATGAAGTACTCGATGGAGCTCGCCAGCCTCACTCCCGAGGAATTCGTCGCGACAGTGCTGGTCGACAGCCTCAAGGCCAGCCACGTGGTGATCGGCCACGACGCCCGGTTTGGCCGCGGCAATTCCGGCGACCTCGCCACCATGCAGGAACTGGGCAAGAAGCTCGGGTTCGAGGTGCTGGTCATCAGCGAATTCGGCTCAGAGGGCTTTCCCATCCACGACGACGACGGCACGGACCGCCGCTGTTCGTCCACGTGGGTGCGCGAGGCCCTGCGCGCGGGCGACGTCGCCACCGCCGCTGCCGTGCTCGGCAGGCCGCACCGGATGCGCGGCGAGGTAGTACACGGTGCCGCACGTGGCCGCGACCTCGGGTTCCCCACCGCGAACCTCTCCTCGACGGCCACCGGGTACATCCCCGCGGACGGCATCTACGCCGGCTGGCTCGTGGACCAGGCAGGCACGCGCTGGCCCGCCGCCATCTCCGTGGGCTCGAACCCGACATTCGACGGCGTGAGCCGTCAGGTCGAGGCCCACGTGATCGACCGCCCGGAAGAGTCTCCCGACGACTTCGATCTGTACGACCAGACAGTTGTGGTGGAATTTGTCGCCAGGCTCCGCGGCATGGTGGCGTACCGTGGGGCTGAAGCTTTGGTGGAGCAGATGCGCCTGGACGTCGTCCAGGCCCACGACCTCCTGTTCGCCCACTAAAAACCCGGCCGGATCGGCGTCGGCCCCCGCGCTGACAATGTTCTGATTCACTGGAGCCGCGCTGATTCACAGCCACTTGGCAAGGAAGGCAAGACACGTGACCATCGAGAAAAACACGAGGGAACTGGACCAGGACATTGTCCGGGACTTCAGCGCGCGGATGAGCTACGCGTCCTACCTGCAGTTGCCCACCTTGCTCAGCGCCCAGCAGCCGGTCAGCACCCCGGAACACCACGACGAGATGCTGTTCATCATCCAGCACCAGACCACGGAGCTGTGGCTGAAGCTGGTATTGCACGAGCTTCGCAGCGCCGCCGCGTGGCTGCGGTCGGACGACCTCGGGTCCGCCCTGAAAGCGATTGCCCGCGTCAAGCACATTCAGAAGACGCTCACCGAGCAATGGTCCGTCCTGGCCACCCTGACGCCCACCGAGTACTCCCAGTTCCGCGGCTTCCTCGGCAACTCGTCCGGATTCCAGTCCAGCCAGTACCGTGCGGTGGAGTTCCTCCTCGGCAACAAGAACGCCAAGATGCTTCCGGTGTTCGAATCGGACCCCGAGGCCCACGAGATGCTGCGCGAACTGCTCGAAGCCCCCAGCATCTATGACGATTTCCTCGCCTATCTCAAGCGCCAGGGCTTTGACGTCCCTGCCTCCCTGCTGGAGCGCGACGTCACCAAGGCCCACGAGTTCTGCCCCGAACTGGTCCCGGTGTTCAAGTACATCTACGAGAACGCCGCCGACAACTGGGGCGCATACGAGGCCTGCGAGGAACTTGTGGACCTTGAGGACAACTTCCAGCTGTGGCGCTTCCGCCACCTGCGCACCGTCCAACGGACCATCGGCATGAAGGCCGGCACCGGCGGATCCAGCGGCGCCGCGTTCCTGCAGAAGGCCCTCGAACTGACCTTCTTCCCCGAGCTCTTCGCCGTGCGGACGGAGATCGGCCAGTGAGCATCTCCGCCAACACCGAAGCGACGGACAGCCTGTGGAGGCGCGCCCTCGAGCTCGACGCCGCGGATCCGCTGGCCGGCTACCGCGACCACTTCGTCGGCACGGACACGGACCTGTCCTACCTTGACGGCAACTCCCTGGGCCGTCCACTCAAGCGGACCGTCACCGACATCAGCAGCTTCATCCAGGACAGCTGGGGCGGCCGCCTGATCCGGGGGTGGGACGAGGAATGGCTCGAACTGCCCCAGAAGATCGGCGACCAGCTCGGCCGCGCCGTACTCGGCGCGGCGCCGGGGCAGACGATCATTGCCGATTCCACCACCGTGGTGCTGTACAAGCTCATCCGCGCCGCGCTGGCAGCCGTCACCGATCCGGCCCGGACCGAGATCGTCCTGGACACCGATAATTTCCCCACCGACCGCTACCTGGTGGAGGGAATCGCCCGTGAAGAAGGCCTGAGCCTGCGCTGGATCCACGCCGATCCCGCCTCCGGCGTCACCGTCGAGCAGGTGCGGGACGCCACCGGGCCGGCCACCGCCGTCGTGGTCCTGAGCCAGATCGCCTACCGCTCCGGCTTCCTCGCGGACCTGCCGGGCATCACCGCGGCAATCCACGACGCCGGCGCACTGGTGGTGTGGGACCTGTGCCACTCCGCCGGGTCTGTAGAGATCGCTTTGGACGACGCCGACGTCGACTTCGCGGCAGGCTGCACCTACAAATATCTGAACGGGGGACCGGGCTCGCCCGCGTTCGCCTACATCAACGCACGGCACCTGGCCGGGCTGCAGCAGCCCATCTGGGGCTGGATGGGGCGCAAGGACGCGTTCGAGATGGGTCCCGGCTACGAGGCCGCCCCCGGCATCCGCGGCTTCCTCAGCGGCACTCCGGCGATCTTCGGGATGCTCGCCATGCGCGGCACCCTGGACCTGATCGAGGAAGCGGGGATGGCTGCGCTCCGGGAGAAGTCGCGGCTGCTGACCGCTTATGCCCTCGAACTTTACGACGCGTGGCTGGCGCCGGCCGGCGTGCAGCTGTCCACCCCGCGGGCGGCGGAACTGCGCGGCAGCCACGTGACGATCGACCACCCGGCCTTCCGTGAAATGACCGCCACATTGTGGGACCAGGACGTGATTCCCGATTTCCGCGCCCCGCAGGGCCTCCGGATCGGGCTCTCGCCGCTCAGCACATCCTTCGCGGAGCTTTACCGGGGCGTCGCCGCCATTCGCGAACTGCTCTCAGCCCAGGAAAGTGGAAACCCGCAACCGCCGCAGGCAGCTGGCGCGCCGCCAGAGTCGGCGGCCGCGCCCGGCGGTTTCGACAAGACCGCGGACGTGCCACTAAACTGAACGTTGGATCCGGCTGCAGTCCGTGGCGGCTGGCTCCTGTTGTGTACGGAATACCCGGCTTCGGCGGGGGATTCCGGGACGGCACCCCCGGCAGTGAATTACTGATTCGGGCCTCACGGCACATCTCTAGGAGTTATTGTGGCACTTGAAGCCGCTGTAAAGCAGTCCATCATCAAGGATTTCGCAACGTCCGAGGGCGACACCGGTTCGCCGGAGGTCCAGGTTGCAGTCCTGACTCAGCGGATCAAGGATCTCACTGAGCACATGAAGGAGCACAAGCACGATTACCACACCCAGCGCGGTCTGCTGGCCATGGTTGGTCGTCGCAAGCGCATGCTCACCTACCTCAAGAATACTGACATCACCCGCTACCGTAAGCTCATCGAGCGCCTCGGCCTGCGTCGCTAGTCAGCTTTAAGGGGCGGCCCCTTCCGGACCGGAAAGGGCCGCCTTCTTCAGGAAAAAACTAAACAGGAGGATCAACCGCATCACGCATTCGCGGTCCTCGGTAGTGATCCCCGGGAACGGCCTCAAGGAATGAGGCCCGGCCCGTGGGTCTCGATCGATGACCGGGTGCAGTGCAGGCCAGTAGACAGATGCTGGACTGGGTTGATGCGGCTGGGCTCCGTGAACCAAGAAACGGAGGTGACTCTCTATGGAGGGTCCCGAAATCCAGTTCTCAGAAGCAATCATTGACAATGGCCGCTTCGGCAAGCGTGTAATCCGCTTTGAAACCGGCCGCCTTGCCAAGCAGGCAGCCGGCGCAGCGATGGTCTACATCGATGAAGAGACCGCGCTGCTGTCCGCAACCACCGCCGGCAAGCACCCGCGTGAAGGTTTCGACTTCTTCCCGCTGACCGTCGACGTCGAAGAGCGTATGTACGCCGCCGGCCGCATCCCGGGCTCGTTCTTCCGCCGCGAAGGCCGTCCCTCCACGGAAGCCATCCTGGCCTGCCGCCTCATGGACCGCCCGCTGCGCCCCGCGTTCGTCAAGGGCCTGCGCAACGAAGTCCAGATCGTCGTCACCGTGCTGTCCATCAACCCGGACGAGCTCTACGACGTCGTCGCGATCAACGCGTCCTCGATGTCCACCCAGCTTTCCGGCCTGCCCTTCTCCGGCCCGATCGGCGGCGTCCGCGTTGCCCTCGTTGCGGACGAGAACGGCTCGCAGTGGGTTGCGTTCCCGAAGCACTCCCAGCTCGAGAACGCCGTCTTCAACATGGTCGTCGCCGGCCGCATCGCCGGTGACGACGTCGCCATCATGATGGTTGAAGCCGAAGCCACCGACAACTCCTGGAACCTCATCAAGGAACAGGGCGCCACCGCCCCGACCGAAGAGGTTGTCTCCGAGGGCCTCGAGGCTGCCAAGCCGTTCATCAAGGCCCTTTGCGAAGCACAGTCCGACCTGGCAGCCCGCGCCGCCAAGCCGACCGTCGAGTTCCCGGTCTTCCTGGACTACCAGGACGACGTCTACGCCGCCGTGGAGTCCGCTGCCGCCGAGAAGCTGGCCGCTGTCTTCCAGATCGCCGACAAGCAGGAACGCGACACCGCGTCCGACGAGCTCAAGGACGAGGTCACCTCTTCCCTGGCCGGCCAGTTCGAAGGCCGCGAGAAGGAACTGTCCGCAGCCTTCCGCTCCGTCACCAAGCAGGTTGTGCGCCAGCGCATCCTCAAGGACCAGATCCGCATCGACGGCCGTGGCCTGACGGACATCCGCCAGCTCACCGCCGAGGTTGAGGTTCTGCCCCGCGTCCACGGCTCGGCCATCTTCGAACGCGGCGAGACCCAGATCATGGGTGTCACCACGCTGAACATGCTCAAGATGGAACAGCAGATCGACTCGCTGTCTCCCGTGACGCGCAAGCGCTACATGCACAACTACAACTTCCCGCCGTACTCCACCGGCGAGACCGGCCGCGTCGGTTCCCCGAAGCGCCGCGAAATCGGCCACGGTGCCCTCGCAGAGCGCGCCATCATGCCGGTGCTGCCGTCCCGCGAGGAATTCCCCTACGCCATCCGCCAGGTGTCTGAGGCTCTCAGCTCCAACGGTTCGACGTCGATGGGTTCCGTCTGCGCCTCCACGCTGTCCCTGCTGAACGCAGGCGTGCCGCTGAAGGCTGCTGTTGCCGGTATCGCCATGGGCCTGGTCTCCGACCAGGTCGACGGCCAGACCCGTTACGCCGCCCTGACCGACATCCTCGGCGCCGAAGATGCCTTCGGTGACATGGACTTCAAGGTTGCCGGTACCTCCGAGTTCGTCACGGCCATCCAGCTGGACACGAAGCTCGACGGCATCCCGGCCTCGGTCCTGGCCGCCGCCCTGAAGCAGGCCCGCGAAGCCCGCCTGCACATCCTGGACGTCCTGAACTCCGCGATCGACACCCCGGACGAGCTCTCCGAGTTCGCGCCGCGCGTCATCGCGGTCAAGATCCCGGTTGACAAGATCGGCGAGGTCATCGGCCCGAAGGGCAAGATGATCAACCAGATCCAGGAAGACACCGGAGCCGACATCTCGATCGAGGACGACGGAACTGTCTACATCGGCGCCACCAACGGCCCGTCTGCCGACGCAGCACGGTCCGCGATCAACGCCATCGCCAACCCGCAGATCCCGGAAATCGGTGAGCGCTACCTGGGCACGGTCGTCAAGACCACCACCTTCGGCGCCTTCGTTTCCCTGACCCCGGGCAAGGACGGCCTCCTGCACATCTCCGAGCTGCGCAAGATCGCCGGCGGCAAGCGCGTGGACAACGTCGACGACGTCGTCTCCGTGGGCCAGAAGATCCAGGTGGAAATCACCAAGATCGACGATCGCGGAAAGCTGTCCCTCTCGCCCGTAGTGGCTGAGGAGGCTGGCGCGGAAAATGCAGGAAACACGGAAAACGCTGCCAACGCCGAGGTCTCCGCGGACGCTGCAGAGTAGTCTCTCCTGAGTCAAACAGCGGGGCCGGTGGATCAACCACCGGCCCCGCTGCTGTTAAAGGTAGGATGGCAGGCAGATTTGGCATGTGTTCAATGAAAGGCCTTGATGACTGTCGTCCCCCTGCCGCTAGAGCAGAACCAGCACGCTGACACCCTGATCCACGGCGCCGACGGCGGCTCCGAGGTGCGACGCTCGGTCCTGCCCGGCGGCGTCCGCGTCCTCACCGAAGCGATGCCCGGCCAGCGCTCTGCCACGATCGGTTTCTGGGTCGGCGTCGGCTCCCGCGACGAGGCTCCCGGCCAGCACGGCTCCACGCACTTCCTGGAGCACCTGCTCTTCAAGGGCACCAAGCGCCGCACCGCGCTGGAGATCGCCTCGGCCTTCGACGAGGTCGGCGGGGAATCCAATGCGGCCACCGCGAAGGAGAGCACCTGCTACTTCGCCCGCGTGCTGGACACGGACCTTCCCATGGCGATCGACGTCATCGCGGACATGATCACCGGTGCGGTCCTGGACCCGCAGGAGATGGAGCAGGAGCGGGACGTCATCCTCGAGGAAATCGCCATGGACAGCGACGATCCCACCGACGTCGCGCACGAGAACTTCGTGGCCGCCGTGCTGGGAACGCACCCGCTGGGCCGCCCCATCGGCGGCACGCCGGCAGCCATCCGGGCCGTGGCGCGCGACTCGGTGTGGGACCACTACCGCCGCTACTACCGTCCCGACGAGCTCGTGGTCACCGCGGCCGGCGGCCTGGACCACGACGTCGTCTGCGGGCTCGTGGTGGATGCCCTGCACTCCGCCGGCTGGAACCTTGAGGCCGCGGCCGCCCCCGTGCAGCGCCGCTCCACCGAACGTGCATCGATCACCGGCACGGCCGGCCTGCATGTGGTCAAGAGGCAGGTGGAGCAGGCCAACATCATTATGGGTTGCCCGTCGCTGGTCGCCACCGACGGCCGCCGCTTTGT
Organism: Arthrobacter sp. P4_F11; assembly: GCF_056401395.1. Lineage (NCBI taxonomy): Bacteria > Bacillati > Actinomycetota > Actinomycetes > Micrococcales > Micrococcaceae > Arthrobacter > Arthrobacter sp. P4_F11. Next base: position 88,969 of record NZ_JBFUJK010000006.1, on the reverse strand, counting down.
GATGAGTGTGCTCAACGCCGTCCTCGGCGGCGGCATGTCCTCCCGCCTCTTCCAGGAGGTCCGGGAAAAGCGCGGACTTGTCTACTCGACCTACTCTTTCGCCTCCTCCTACGCCGATGCCGGCTATTTCGGCATGTACGCCGGATGCACCCCGTCGAAGGTCCGGCAGGTCATTGATCTGCTGGGCGCCGAACTGGACAAGCTGGCTGCCGACGGCATCTCAGACGAGGAGCTCCGCAAGGCGGAGGGACAGCTGTGCGGCGGAATCGTGCTGGCGCTGGAGGACACCGGTTCCCGGATGTCCCGGCTGGGCCGCGCGGAACTGGTGTCCGGCGAGTACCAGGACATCGATGAGACCCTCCGCCAGATCAAGGCCGTCACAGCAGCGGAGGTCCAGGAGCTCGCCCGTGAGCTCGCGGCAGCCCCGCGGACCGTCACGGTGGTTGGCCCGTTCGAGGAAAGCGAGACGTTCGGGCTCCTGGCCTAGACATTCCAACTGGCGCGGCGCCATGATGGTGGCGGGGTCACTCGGGAGGAACTCCGTATGGGAGAAACTGTGGACCGGCCGCTGCCAGGCAGTGCATGCGAGGCGCTTGAGGCTTTCCTGGGCCATTGGACGGGGACCACGCACTGGGAGGCAACCGCGTGGGGTCCGGCGCGCACCGCGGACACCGAGATTATCTTTTCCCGGGCAGCCGCCGGGCTTGCGGTCACCCAGAGCTACCGGCACACGGATGCGGACGGGACCCGGTCCGAGGGCCACGGTGTCTTCACGACGGACCCGGACCATCCCGAGGCCTTCTGGTACCACGTCAACAGCTTGGGGTTGCCGCCCGAGGGACCCGCGCGCGCCAGCATGGAAGGCGGCACCTTGACCGTGGAACGGCGAAGTGACCGCGGCACCGCACGGCACACCTTCCGGGTGGACGACGGCGAACTGACTCACACCGCCGGTCTCCGCCTGGGCAAGGCGAGCGATTTCACGCCCTTCATGACCACCGTGTGCCGTCGCGTCGCTGAGGGCGCCTCCGTCCCGGTGTGAGGTCTTAGGAGGCGGCTTCGAGGATCCGGGTCTTTGGAGCCCCTTGTAGGGCCGGGGCGGCGTCGGCGGAGTTCCAGACCTTCGCCTGAAGATTGGCCAACAAGGCTTCCGCCTGCTCGCGTTGGTCGAAGTCCAACTCGACCACCACATAGTGCGGGTCGTCCACCGGGCGGCTGATCCGGTACGCAGTGACACCAGACGCCGCCCGGTTCACCGGATCACGGTCGAAGGCGGTCTTCCACATGCCAAAATCCTTGATCCTGTGCTCAATCTGCAGTGTGAACATGGCGCTCTCCTGATTGTTTGTCGCCTGCCGCGGGGTAGTCCACACTCTAGGACCGGTCCGGTCCACGCGATAGCCCAGGAATCCGGGCCCAGCTGTGCTGTGCCTACCCGCCGGCGAACGGCGGCAGCACGTCGACGACGTCGGCCGGCTTGAGCGCCGCGGCATGGTCCCGCACGGCAACTTCGTTGAGCAGGAAGCTGGAGCGGGACAGGATGCGGGCCAGCGGCGGCGTACCGGCCGGCGGTTCGGGGCGCTCGACGGCGAGGATCGCCTCGAGCAGCGAGGTGAGGGTGTCGCCGTCGGCGAGGTCGTAGCGTTCTTCATCCACGCCGGCGGCAGCGCGTGCGGCAGCGAAGTAGCGTACATTCACGAAAAAAATCAGCCTCCGATGGCGCTCATGCTGCGGTCCGGCTGGACGAAGTCGGGCGCGTCGAGGCCCACATGGTCCATGCCGTGGGCCTTGGGCTTGATCCACATGGCATCCTGCCAGCGTTCGGCGAGCTGTTCGTCGCTGGCGCCCTCGCGCAGCAGCCCCAGCAGGTCCACTTCCTCGCGCGAGAACAGGCAGCTCATGATCTTGCCCTCGGCGGTGATGCGCGTCCGGCGGCAGTCCGAGCAAAACGGCTCCGTGACGGAGGCGATGATGCCCACAGTGCCGAGCAGAGGGCCGGTGGCGCGGTCGGTGCCGGGAACCCGGGCCCGGACTTCGAACCGTTCCGCCGGGGCGCCGTCGCGGTCCCGCGGGTCGGAACTGAGCACGTAGTCGACCGAGAGCAGTTCGCGGATCTCCGCGGCGGTGATCATGTTCCGCCGGGTCCAGCCGTGGTCCGCGTCGAGCGGCATCTGTTCGATGAAGCGCAGTTCATAGCCGCGGTCCAGTGCCCAGGCCAGGAGGGCCGGCGACTCGGCGTCGTTGATCCCGCGCATGAGTACAGCATTGAGCTTTACCGGGCCCAGGCCTGCGGCCCAGGCGGCGTCGACGCCGGCGAGGACCCTGTCCAGGAAGGGCCGGCGGGTCAGCTTGGTAAAGGTTTCTTCATGCAGGGAGTCGAGCGAGACGTTGATTCTGGTCAGTCCCGCGGCTTTGAGTCCGGCGGCCTTCTTGTCCAGGCCGACGGCGTTGGTGGTCATCGAGATTGGCAGGTCGGGGTGGGCCTGGCGGAGCGCGGCGATGATCTGCAGCAGGTCCGCCCGCACCAGGGGCTCGCCGCCGGTCAGCCGCAATTCGCGCACGCCGAGCATATCGACGCCGATTCGCACGATCCGGACGATTTCCTCCGCGGACATCACCGCCTGTTTGGACAGCCATTCCAAGCCCTCGGCCGGCATGCAATAGGTGCAACGCAGATTGCACTTGTCCGTCAGTGAGAGGCGCATGTCGGTGGCACGGCGGCCGTAGCGATCCACGAGCCCGGCAGGCAGGCCCTCCGGACGCCCGGACAGCGCGGCTGCAGCAGGCATTCCCGCTCCGGGACTGCCTGCCGCGCGGGGCTGGGGCATACCCAGTTGAACTGTCATAGAGTCAGGCTACGCCACCTCGCTGCCCACGTCACAGCCGCATGACGGCACGGATATTACAGATTCGGGAACGATGTCCCGCGGGGGTCCGGAGCTCTGCCCGGACCGTTGCGGCGAACCTATGCTGGAAGCGTGAACAAGACCCAGCCGGCCCCGGACGCAACGGAGTACCGGCGCATCCTTCTCGTCGAGGACGAACCGACCATCGCCGGAGTGGTCCGGGACTACCTCGTTCAGGCGGGATACCAGGTGGTCCTCGCCGCCGACGGGTTCACAGCCCTGCGCCTTGCGGCCGAACGCCGCCCGGACCTCGTCCTGCTGGACCGGATGCTGCCGGGCCTGGACGGTGTGGAAGTCTGCCGCCGGCTCCGTGCCGCACACAGTGTCCCGGTCATCATGCTCACCGCCCTCGGAACGGAAGACGACCGGATCCTCGGCCTGGAAGCCGGCGCGGACGACTACGTCACCAAGCCATTCTCGCCCCGCGAGCTGGTACTGCGGGTCCGGTCGGTCCTGCGCAGGAGCATTCCCGAGTTCAGCCCGGAGCCCTCCGTCGAAGTAGGCGGTTTCGACCTCAACCCGGCCGCCCGCACCGTCTCACGCCACGGCACGCCCCTGGCGCTGACGGCCCGGGAGTTCGACCTGCTGGCCTTCATGCTCCGCCGTCCCCGGCAGGTCTTCAGCCGCGAGGAACTCATGAAGGCGGTCTGGGGCTGGGACTACGGGGACCTGTCCACTGTCACGGTGCACGTGCGGAGGCTGCGGGAGAAGATCGAGGACGACCCCACCCGCCCCTCCGTCCTGAAAACGGTCTGGGGCGTGGGGTACCGGCTGGACCCCAGCGACGAGGAGGAGTCCGCCGATGCAGACCTCTGAACTCCTGACCATCATCGGCTGGGCCGTTGCTTGGGGAGCCTTGATCGGGGCCGCGTCGCTGCTCATCCTGAAATCCCTGCGCCGGGCCTCGTTCGCAGTCCAGATCTGTGTGGTGGTGCTCGCTGCCGTGGCGGTCCTGACGGCCGGAATGGTCAGCGCCTTCAACGCCATGTTCATCTCGGCCCGGGACCTCGAAGTGATGTGGTACGTCCTGGCCGTGGCTTCCGCCGTGGCTGTTTCGATCGCGCTCGTGCTCGGATCGAGGGTTTCGCGGAACGCCAAGGCGCTGGTCGAGGCTGCCCGGAGCATCGGCCGCGGCGAGAGCCCCGGGATCCAGTCCCCGGTGATGAGCCACGAACTTGCCGCCCTCGCCGCCGAGCTCGAATCCAGCAGCCGGATGCTGGAGGCCTCCCGGCAGCGGGAGGCCGCCGTCGAAAACGCCCGCCGCGAACTGGTCAGCTGGATCTCCCACGACCTGCGGACGCCGCTGGCGAGCATGCGCGCCATGACCGAGGCCCTGGAAGACGGGATGGCCGCGGATGTTCCCGGCTATTACCGCAAACTCATCGCGCAGACCGACCTCATGGCCGGCATGGTCAACGACCTCCTGGAATTGTCGAAGATCCATGCCGGAACGATGCGGCTCAAGGCCGAGCCGTTGGACCTGTACGACCTCGCCAGCGACGCCATTGCCGACCTCGCCGCGCTGGCGGAGCAGCACGGCATTACGCTCGACGGCGGCGGCCAACGGGAAAGCCTGGCCCTCGCCGACGGCCCCTCGATGGGACGTGCCATCCGGAACGTCGTGCTCAACGCGATCGTCCACAGCAGACCCGGCTCCAGGGTCACCGTGGAAGTCGGCCGGAACGGTGACCGGGCCGTCGTCGCGGTCACCGACGGCTGCGGCGGAATCCCGGAAGCGGACCTCCCGCATGTGTTCGAAACCGGCTGGCAGAAGGACCCGGCGCGGCGGCAGGCCGGCCGTTGGGCCGCCCCGGACGACGGACTGGACGGTATGGCCCCTGATGGCGCGGCCCGGGGCGACGGCTTCCGGGTGCCCGGGCCGGATGAGCCGGCGGGCGTCATGCGCTACAGCGGCGCCGGCCTTGGCCTGAGCATCGTCGCCGGAATCGTCAGCGCCCATCAAGGCACCGTCACCGTGGAGAACGTCGACGGCGGATGCCGGTTCTCGCTGCTGCTCCCCGGCCAGGGAGCAGCCGGCCAGGAGCCGGGTGGCAGCCACGGCACTTCTGCCGGGGAGCCTGCTGCCGGGGGAGCATCAGCCCCGGCAGCAGCAGCCCAGGGCACACGCAACAGGATTCCGCGCGACGCGGTAGAGGAAAAACTCCGGACGGGACGGGCACAGTGAGCAGCGGCGTCGGATTTGACGGGCAGGGGAAGGAAACCGGCGGCACACTCGCCGGCAGGGAACAGCAGCATACGGAACCGGGAGTCCGGCAGCGGCAGTCCCGGGACCTGTGGGCCGCCGGGGCCGGACTGGTGGCCGTGGGGACGGCGGTGGTCCTCGGTGAACTCACGGCCAGCCTGGTGAGCCCCACGGTGTCTCCGGTGACGGCCGTCGGCGGGGCCGTGATCGACACCGTCCCGCCTGGCGTCAAGGAGTGGGCCATTTCCTTGTTCGGCACGGCGGATAAGGTGGCGCTGCTGGGCGGCATGGCACTGGTCATCGCCGCGCTCGCGGCGCTCTCCGGAGTCCTCGAAGTGCGGCGCCGTTTCGCCGGGGTGATTCTCATCGCGGTGTTCGGCGCGGTAGGGCTCGTGGCCGTGCTGAGCCGGGCGGACCTGACCGCCAACGCCATCCCCGTCCCGGTGCTGGTGGCACTGGTGGGGATCGCGCTGTTGCGGTGGCTCATCCGGAAACTGTTGGAGTGGCAACCCGATGCCGGCCGGCGGCCGGCGGTGGCGTCCGGCCCGGCGGAAACACCACCGGTTGAGCCGGCCCCGCAGGAAGCCCCCGCCGTGGCGCCTGCAGATGCTACAGCCAACGACGCCGGGCCCGCCCGGCGCCGGTTCCTGCTGGCGCTGGGCGGGACAGCCGCGGTTGCCGCCGTCGCCGGTGTGCTCGCCTCCACCCTCAGGGGAGCTGCCGCCGTCGTCAGCGACGTGCGCAGCAAGCTGGTCCTCCCGGTGCCCGCCGCTCCCGCGCCGCCCATCCCGGCCGGCGCCGAGATCCGGCTGGACGGGCTGGGCCCGCTCGTGACGCCGAACAGAGATTTCTACCGGATCGACACCGCCCTGCGCGTCCCGCTGGTGGACCCTGCGGAATGGACGCTGAAAGTCACGGGCCTGGTGGAACGGGAGATCGAGCTCGACTACGCCACCCTCCTGGCCAAACCCCTGACGGAACGGCACGTGACCATCGCCTGCGTCTCCAACGAGGTCGGCGGGGACCTGATCGGCAACGCCCGCTGGCTCGGCTGGCCGGTGCGCGAACTGCTCGCCATGGCCGGCCCCAAGCCCGGGGCGGACATGGTGCTCTCCCGCAGCACGGACGGCTGGACGGCAGGGACCCCGCTGGAGGCCCTCACGGACAACCGCGACGCGCTGCTGGCCGTCGCCATGAACGGGGAACCGCTCCCGCTCGAACATGGATTCCCCGTCCGGATGATCGTGCCCGGGCTGTACGGCTACGTCTCCGCCACGAAGTGGGTCACCGAACTCAAAGTGACCCGGTACGCGGACGACGTCGCCTACTGGACGCCCCGCGGCTGGAGCGAGCGCGGGCCCATCAAGACATCGTCCCGCATTGACGTGCCTCGCGACGGGGCCAACGTGAAGGGCGGGACGGTTGTCTTCGGCGGCGTCGCGTGGGCCCAGCACACGGGCATCGGCAAGGTGGAGCTGCGGGTCAACCGCGGCGACTGGCATCAGGCCGAGCTGGCCCCCGGCATCTCCAAGGACACCTGGTACCAGTGGAAGCTGGCCCTGCCGCTGGAGCCGGGACAGTATGAGGTCCAGGTCCGGGCCACAGCCCTCGACGGCGTGCCGCAGGCCGAGGAATCCGCCCCGGTCGCGCCGAACGGAGCCACGGGTTACCACACGGTTAGAGTTGACGTGAAGTCCTAGCGAGCCGAGCAGAGGTCAGGAAACGCATGCACCGCACCGAGACAAGGCATGTCAGCGTTCAAGCGCACCGGGACAAGGTGCGGGCCCTGCTGGCCCCCCTGCGCGCCGAGGGGCGGGTGGAACGGCTCCCGCTGCTCGAAGCCCTGGGCCGGGGGATCGCCGCCGACATCCTGGCGCCGCTGGACCTTCCCCCCTTCGCCAACTCGCAGATGGACGGCTTCGCGGTCCGCAGCGCCGACGTGCCCGACGGCGGCAGGGAACTGCGCGTCGTCGCGCCCGTCCCGGCCGGTGCCGCACCGGCGGAACTGGCCGCCGGCACGGCCGCCCCGATCATGACCGGCGCGATGATGCCGGCCGGGGCCGACGCCGTCGTTCCCATCGAGCAGGCCGTGCCCGATTCCTTCCCGGTGCCGGGGGAGCCCGCCACGGTCCACCTGCCGGCCGCCGCCGCCGGAACGTTCGTGCGCGACGCCGGCAGCGACATCCGCTCCGGCGAGCTCGCCCTCGGCGCGGGGACCTTCCTCGGCCCCGGTCAGCTGGGACTGCTGGCGGCGATGGGCTACACGGAGGTGCCCGTCCATCCCTCCCTCCGGGTCCTCTTGGTCACCACCGGCGACGAGGTGGTGGAACCGGGCAGCCCGCTGGGACCGGGCAAGATCTTCGACTCCAACGGCACGCTGCTCGAGTCCTCCATGCGCCAGGCCGGGCTCCAGGTCACACGGACCGGCGTCTCCACGGACCAGCCGGATGAGCTCGCCGCGTTGCTGCGCCGGCATGCCCCCGCCGTGGACCTGATCGTCACCACCGGCGGCGTCAGCAAAGGTGCCTACGAGGTGGTCCGGCAGGCAATGGCCGGACACGACGTCGAATTCGGCGCCGTGGCGATGCAGCCCGGCGGCCCGCAGGGGATCGGCAGCTTCGACGGCGTCCCTGTGCTGGGGTTCCCGGGTAATCCGGTGAGCTGCCTCGTGTCCTTTGAAATGTTCCTGCGCCCGGTCCTCACAGAACTGTTCGGCGCCCCGGCCCCCCGGCCCGCCGTCCGCGCGCGCCTCGCCGAACCGCTGACATCCCCGGCGGGCAAGCACCAGGTGCGCCGCGGCACACTGGCTCCGGACGGCACGGTCAGGCTGGAGGGCGGCGCGGGATCCCACCTGGTCCATGCCCTGGCCCGTTCCAACGCCCTGGTCCACGTGCCGGAGGGAACAGCGGCGCTCGCAGCGGGCGACGAAGTGGAAGTATGGATCCTGTGAACGATGTAGAAAACCCCGAAGCGGATGCCACACCAGCAGACAACGGCGGAGCGGACAACGGCGAAGTGGACAACGGAGCAGTGGGCAACACCCGCCTGACCCATCTCCGCCACGACGGCACGGCCCAGATGGTGGATGTGTCCAACAAGGCGCAGTCCACCCGGGAAGCCACGGCCACCGCGACCGTCCGCAGCACGGCCGAGGTCCTGTCCCTCCTCGGCGGCGGTGAGCTCCCGAAGGGCGACGCCCTGGCCGTGGCCCGCATCGCCGGGATCATGGCGGCCAAGAAGACGCCGGACCTGATCCCGCTGTGCCACCCGCTGCCGATCGCCAAGGTCACCATCGATTTTGAGCTCGACACCGACGCCGTGACAATCTTCGCCACGGTCAAGACCCGCGGCGTCACCGGGGTCGAGATGGAAGCCCTGACTGCGGCGACGGTCGCGGCACTGAGCGTGTACGACATGATCAAGGCCGTGGACAAGCACGCGGTCCTGACCGATATCAAGGTGCTCGCCAAAAGCGGCGGCAAGAGCGGGGACTGGACCCTATGAACATGCCCGAACCCCACCGCCACGGCGAAGCCACGGGCCGCAAGGCCGGTGTCGTGATCGCCTCCACACGGGCGGCCTCCGGTGTCTATGAGGACCTCACGGGTCCTGTGATCATCGATTGGCTCACCGAGCACGGCTTCGAGCCGTTCCCCGCCATGGTGGTGCCGGACGGGGCGCCGGTCGGGGCCGCGCTGAGGGCCCTGCTGAGCCAGCAGCCGGCCGTCATCATCACCAGCGGCGGCACCGGGCTGAGCCCCACGGACGCAACGCCAGAACAGACGCTGCCCCTGCTGGATCGGGAAATCCCGGGCATCATGGAGGGCATCCGGACCGCCGGAACGGCCAAGACTCCGATGGCCATGCTCAGCCGGGGCCACGCGGGCGCAGCCGGACAGACGTTCATCGTGAACCTGCCCGGATCCCCGAAAGGCGTGATGGACGGCCTGGCCGTGCTGGATCCCATTCTTGGACACCTTTGCGACCAACTGGAAGGCAGCCATGGGCACTGATACCGGATTTGAAATCGTGCATGCCGTGCTGAGCGCCGAACCCATCTCGGTGGAGCAGGCCATCGCGGCGGTGGAGTCGGACACGGCAGGAGCGGTGGTCAGCTTCAGCGGCGTCGTCCGCAACCACGACGGCGGCAAGCAGGTCTCCCGGCTCAGCTACAGCGCCCACCCGACGGCGCACCAGGTGATGGCCGACGTCGTCGCCGGGCTTGTGACGGAGCACTCGGTCCCGGCCGGGGATGCCGTGCCCGGCGGATCTCCGGAGGATGCCGCCGGTGGCGCCGGCGCCACCGGGGACCGGCGGCAGCCGGTGCGGATCTGGGCGGCCCACAGGATCGGCATGCTGGAGATCGGCGATCCGGCCCTGGTGTGCGCCGTCTCGGCGGCCCACCGCGGCCAGGCCTTCGCCGTATGTGCAGAACTCGTCGACCGGATCAAGGCCCAGGTGCCGATCTGGAAGGAACAGTTTTTCGCCGACGGCACTGTGGAGTGGGTCGGCGCCGGAGAGTAGAGGCAGTGGTGACCGGAAGCCGGCTCCGGATCAGGAGGAAAGAACCCTGCGCCGGACCACCGCCCGGTCGACCCCCAGTTCCTTGAGCAGCACGGCTGCCGGATCGTGTTCCTCGCGGTCCAGCAGCGACAGCAGCAGATTCGCGGTGGTGATCTGTCGTGACTTCTGGTCCATGGCGTACCGAAGCATGCCTTCCATTACCGACCGGGCGCCCGAGCTGAAGGGCGGTTTCTTCCCCCGGCCGGGCATGGGGACGCGCTCAAAGCCGTGGGCAGCTATACCGATTGACGCGAGTGCCGTGCGGTCAAGCCTCGCCGCCGCTGCCCGAGCCTGATCGAGCGTGACACCCAGAAGGCCGGCGGGACCAGGATCGTGGAGCGCCCCCAGCAGCAGATGATCCGTGCCCAGCCGCTTGTCGCCGCTGCAGCGGGCCTCGTCCATGGCGAAGCCAACGATTTTTCGGGTGTCGTCGGCAAATCGTTCAAACATGGCTTGATCTCACTCTCGGTATTTTGCGTGGACGGACTGCCGTGAGACGCCCAGGGCGTCACCGATCTGCTCCCACGTCCATCCCTGCTGTCGGGCCGCTCTGACCTGCGCTGCCTCGACCTGTTCTGCCAGGCGATGGAGGGCGCCGACCGCCCGCAGGCCGACGGCGGGGTCGAGTGAATGAATATGCGCGGACAGGTCGTCAGTCTCCATGCCTGTCAGTTTAGATTGACAGGCTCAGGACGTCAATCCAGCTTGACAGGCCTGGGTCGGCGTGTGACCCATCGAGCCGGCGGGCCGGGCCCTGCGGAACGTTGCTCACGCCGCGTGGCGGGCAGGCTGTCGCCCCCGACGGCGGCCCTGTAACCAAGCGCCGCCGGTTCCGGAACGCAGCGGCCCCGGCGGTAGGGTTGATGGCATGACCGAACAACTCTCCGTCGCCGTGCTGGGCGCCAGCGGGCGCATGGGCGCAGAGGCCGTGAAGGCCATCGACGCCGCCGCGGACCTGACGCTCGTCGCGGCCCTTGGCCGCAACGACCCCCTCGACTCCCTTGTCAGCTCCGGCGCGCAGATCGTGGTGGACCTGACCGTCCCCGAAAGCACCGAGGCGAACGTTCGCTTCGCCGTCGAGCACGGCATGCACGCCGTGGTCGGCACCACCGGCTGGGATGCCGGCCGGCTCGCGGGCCTGGAAGAACTCCTCGCCAACCGGCCCGGCGTCGGCGTCCTGATCGCCCCGAACTTCGCCCTCGGCTCCGTCCTGGCCTCCGCCTTCGCCGCCAAGGCGTCCAAGTACTTCGAATCCGTTGAAATTATTGAGCTGCACCACCCGGACAAGGTCGATGCGCCCTCCGGCACGGCCGTGCGCACGGCACAGCTGATCTCGGCCGAGCGCTCCGAGGCTGGCGTGCCGTCCAGCCCGGACGCCACCACTTCGGAACTCGCCGGTGCCCGCGGCACCGACGTCGACGGCATCCGGGTCCACAGTGTCCGGCTGGCCGGTCTTGTCGCGCACCAGGAAGTCCTGCTGGGCGGGCCGGGGGAGCAGCTGACCATCCGCCACGACTCCTTTGACCGTGCGTCCTTCATGCCCGGGGTGCTGCTGGGGATCCGCAGCGTCGCCGCTCACCCCGGTCTCACCGTGGGACTCGACGGCTACCTGGACCTGGGACTCTGAGCCCGATGTCCGCTGCCTTGACTGCCCTGAAAGCGAACCGCACCAAGATCTGGGTGGGGGCCGTCACCCTGCTGCTCGTGTTTTACCTGGTGGTGTCCCTTCAACGTTCCGTGCTCCTGATGTCCGATCCCAGCCTCGTGGCGAAGGCGATCGGCGTCGCCTACCTGGTGCTGCCGGTCATCGGGGCCTGGGCCCTGATCCGGGAACTGCTGTTTGGTGCCCGCACTGAGCGGTTGGCAAAGATCCTCGAAGCCGAGGGAGGTCTGCCGGAGGACACGCTGCCGCGCACGCCCGCCGGCCGGATCATCCGCGAAGCCGCAGACGCCGAATTTGAGAAGTACCGCGCCGAGGCCGAAGCCGCCCCCGAGGACTGGCGTTCCTGGTTCCGGCTCAGCTGTGCGTACGATGCTGCCGGAGACCGCAAGCGCGCCCGCGCCTCAATGCGCGACGCCGTGCGGATGTTCCGCGCCGGGGCGCAGAAGAACTAGCCGGACGCTGTGCGGAAGGCCTGTGGGCCGCGCCGGACCTGGCGGCAGGCCGGTGGGCCCGTGCTCGGCGGACGGCCTGTGGACCGCGCCGGGCCCGGCGGCGGAACTTAGCGCCGGACCTTAGCGCACGCGTCGAGGCCGGCGGACTTGAGCCGGCCGGTGGCGGCCGGCCTGGCTGGCCGCATGGGTCGCCCATTCCAGCGGCCCGCGCCACGCCATGGCCGCGAAGACTCCGCCGGCCACCAGCACCCCGACAGCCTGCGCGAAGTACACACCCTCCACGGTCCAGCCCGGCATCAAGGGCTGGTCGTGCAGGGCGGCCATGATGCACAGGTGAGCCGTGTAGAGGCTCAACGTCATGGCCCCGGCTCCGCGCAGCGGCAGCAGCAGATCCAGTTCCAGCCAGTCGCCCAGCCGGCCCAGCAGCAGGCACAGGCCGATCACGGCGGCAGCGGCCCCCGAGGTGTGCAACAGATCCAGCGTGGTGCCGGAGTGCGGTGCACTCGTGGCCAGCCACCACACTGAGCCTGACTGGTCGATGCCGGCCAGGTTGACCTGCAGCAGGCTCTCCAGCGGGTAGGCGGGATCGCCGATGTGCGCCTGAAGGGCCTGCCTGCCACCCCAGTCTTCCAACATGAGCGTCCCCAGCCATTTGGACATGACGGCCACCACCGTGCCGGCAGCAACGAGCAGGAACGGCACGGCCGCTTTCCACAGCGCCATCCGGCCGATCACCAGCCCTACGAGGAGATAAGCGATCCACTGCAGGACAGGGTAGTAGCCCGTGAGGAAGAGGTCGCCCAGTAGCCTTGCCGGCGTGGCCAGATCCTCCCAGCTTGGGTTGTGCCCCAGCCGCAGGGGCGGATCGGCGGACAGCAGCCACGGCCGCAGGAGGTAGGCCAGGGCGGGGGCAGCCAGTATCCCGAGGGCCGCGAGTGCGGCCAGGCGTTTCAGCCCAAGCCCGATAAAGGGCAGCACGCACAGGAACAGCAGGGCGTAGTGGACCAGAATTATCGCGATGTTGACTTCCAGCCCGCCCAGGGAGAGCCCGACGGCACCGATCACGAGCGCCCGCAAGGCGATGCCTCTGCGGGCCGCCCGCAGTTCGGCGCCCTCGAGCGGCTGCTGTTTCCCCGTGGACAAGGCGAGTCCGACTCCGGCCAGCACGGCGAACAGCGCGGCTGCCCGTCCGGAAAACGCCAGGCCGATCCAGGTGGGCGTCAGCTGCTGGTCCGGCTCAAAGGTCGCCAGCACGTGGGTGGCCATCATGGCCAGCAGGGCGAGGCCGCGCGCGGCGTCGATACCGGCCAGCCGGACGCCGGGGGGAGTGCCCCGGACGGTCCGGGAAGCCGTAGTAATTCCGCGCGCCGTCATCATCTGATCGTCTCACGATCGGTCCGGTGACCGTCTCATCTTCGGCCTGCCCGCAGCCCCGATCCTTCTCCGGGCAGCCCTTGAATTCGAATATATGTTCGAATACGATGGGCGCATGAACGACGCCCCAGAGCCAGCCTTCCTGAAGCCCGAATTCACCGGCCGGGATTCCACAAGCCGACATTTTCCGGGCCCGGATCCGTCGGGCCCGCAATGGACCAGCGCGACGCCTGGTGGAAGAACAAAGCGTGGCGAGCCGGCGGCCGGCGTCCTCAAAGCCATGAGCCCGGGCGTGGTGGACTTCCTCTTCCGGCGCTTGGTCGCCGGGGAGCCGGCCGAGGACGTCCAGTGGGGGAAGGAGGGGGCGGCGCTGGCCGCGGTACCGCCGGGAGCTGAGCTGGCGCGGCGGCTGGCCGAGACGGACCTCGATGCCCTCACTCCAACCGAATTGTTCGACTACGTGCGGGCGGCCCAACGTCTGGCCGCCTGGGCGGAGGCCCTTCGCGAAACCGCCGTCGGGCGCTACTGCTCGGCACCTTCGGCTCCCTCCGGAGAAAGAGGGAGTGCATAGGATGGCAGGGTGACCACTGGCTCAATCACCGCGCTGACGCTGTCCGCCGTCCAATACCAGGCCCTGGATGGTGGCGTTGCCGCCAACGTGCCCGAGCACATCCGGCTGATCGAAGACGCCGAGTCGCATGGAGCCCGGCTTGTCATCTTTCCCGAACTCTCGCTGACGGGGTACCGGCTGGACCTGCTGGACGGACCCGGGGAGTGGCTGAGCGCGGCTGACCGGCGGCTGGACGGCATCCGGGAAATCTGCCGGCGCACCGGAATGACCGCCGTGGTCGGTGCAGCGTTCAAAGACGCGGACGGGACGCCGCGGCTGGCCGTCCTCGCGGTCCATCCAACAGGCTCCATCGAGGCCAGCTTCAAAACGCACCTGCACGGACCGGAGCGGGATCTCTTCGTGGCCGGCAGGAATCCCGCGGTCCTGGAGATCGACGGCTGGAAGGTCGCCCTGGCGATCTGCTTCGACGCAGCCCGCCCGGGCCATGCGGAATGGGCCGCGGACGCCGGGGCGGACATCTATGCCGTCTCGGCCCTCTACACGGCCGGCGAAGACCACCGGCTGGCACTGCATCTCGGCGCCCGGGCCATGGACAACCGGATGTTCTCCGTCCTGGCGAACCTGGCGGGCGCCACGCCGCTCGGCCCTTCGTGTGGCCTGAGCGGGTTCTGGGGTCCTGACGGGCTCCCGCTCCGGCAGGCGGCCGGCACCGGCACCGAGGTGCTGACCGCGAGTCTCCAATACAGTGTGCTGGCGCGGTTTCGGCGGCCCTGAGTCCGGCCGGGCCGCCGAAACGTGACGCACGGCCGCCGAGTTTGACGTTCGTCACACCGCCGCCATTGTCCTAACATGCCGCAGACAAGGTAACGTTTTTCATATGGCTGACTCTGATATTCGCTCTTACACGTTCGGGACCCTCGTGACTGCCATGGTCACGCCTTTCACATCGGACGGTGAGGTCGACTACCTGCAGTCGGCGGAACTGGCGAGCAAGCTCGTCGACGACGGCAATGACGCCCTCGTGATCTCCGGCACCACGGGGGAGACCTCCACGCTCGAGGACGACGAAAAAGAGAAGCTCTTCCGCGTCATCGTCGAGGCCGTGGGCGACCGCGCCAAGGTCATCGCCGGGACCGGGACCAACCACACCTCGCACTCGATCGAGATGGCCAAGCGCGCCGCCAAGGCCGGAGCGCACGGCCAGCTGATCGTCACGCCGTATTACAACAAGCCCAGCCAGGCCGGTATCCAGGCGCACGTCGAGGCCGTGGCCGATGCCGCCGACCTCCCCGTCATGGTCTACGACATCCCCGGCCGCGCCGGCGTGCCCATCCTGCCCGAGACCATGATCCGGCTCGCCGACCACCCCAGGATCGTCGCCCTCAAGGATGCCAAGGCCGACTTCAACGCCGTCACGCGCGTCCTGGCGAACACCGATCTTGATGTCTACTCCGGCGACGACGGCCTCACGCTGCCGTGGATGGCCGCCGGCGCCGTCGGGCTGGTCAGCGTCTCCGCGCACGTCGCGACGCGGCAATTCCGTGCGCTGATCGATGCCGCACTTGCAGGCGATTTTGCTACCGCCCGCACCCTACATTTCGAACTGGACCCCGTGGTCCGCGCAGTGATGACCCACATTCAGGGTGCTGTCGCTGCCAAGCAGGTTCTTAAGTGGCAGGGAGTCCTGCCCAACTCGGTTGTCCGTTTGCCCCTCGTGGAGCCGGGCGAGGCCGAGATCGCAACCATCCGCGAGGATTTGGCGGAAGCGGGGATGGTCTTTTCCTGATCGGGAGCCAATCCTGACGGTTAAGAACCAGCCCGGCTTCAGCCTGGAAAGTAGTGCACTATGACCCAAACCGCCCTTCCCGGCCTTGTCACGCCGCCCCGCCTCCCGAAGAACACCCTGCGGATCGTACCGCTCGGCGGGATCGGGGAAATCGGTCGAAACATGACCGTTTTCGAGATCGATGGCAAGCTCCTCATCGTTGACTGCGGCGTCCTCTTCCCCGAAGAGACCCAGCCCGGCGTCGACCTCATCCTGCCGGACTTCTCCTACATCGAGAACCGTCTCCAGGACATCGTCGCGGTAGTCCTGACCCACGGTCACGAAGACCACATCGGCGCCGTCCCCTACCTCCTGCGCCTGCGCGCCGACATCCCCATCGTCGGTTCACAGCTGACACTGGCCCTCATCGAGGCCAAGCTGCAGGAACACCGGATCAAGCCGAACACGAAGATCGTCGTCGAGGGCCAGGTCGAGAAGTACGGGCCCTTCGAATGCGAGTTCATCGCCGTCAACCACTCCATCCCGGACGCCCTGGCCGTGTTCCTCCGCACCTCGGGCGGCACCGTCCTGCACACCGGTGACTTCAAGATGGACCAGCTGCCGCTGGATGGCCGCATCACCGACCTCCGGCACTTCGCCAAGCTGGGCGAAGAAGGCGTGGACCTGTTCATGTCGGATTCGACCAACGCCGACGTCCCGGGGTTCACCACCGCCGAGAAGGAAATCGGACCCACCCTGGACCGGCTGTTCGGGCAGGCCTCCAAGCGCATCATCGTCGCCTCCTTCTCCTCGCACGTGCACCGCGTCCAGCAGGTTCTCGATGCCGCCGCCAACCACAACCGCAAGGTTGCCTTCGTGGGCCGCTCCATGGTCCGGAACATGGCCATCGCCGCGAAACTGGGCTACCTGGAGGTCCCGGCCGGGATCCTGGTCGACATCAAGAACATCGACAACCTGCCGGACAACCGGGTTGTGCTGATGTCCACCGGCTCCCAGGGCGAGCCCATGGCCGCCCTGTCCCGCATGGCCAACGGCGACCACCGCGTCGTCGTCGGCGAGGGCGACACCGTCATCCTTGCGTCCAGCCTGATCCCGGGCAACGAAAATGCCGTCTTCCGCATCATCAACGGACTGCTGAAGCTCGGCGCCGACGTCATCCACAAGGGCAACGCCAAGGTGCACGTCTCCGGCCACGCTGCCGCCGGCGAACTGCTGTACTGCTACAACATCCTTGAGCCGCTCAACGCCATGCCGGTGCACGGCGAAACCCGCCACCTCATCGCCAACGGCAAGATCGCCCTCGAATCCGGCGTGCCGGAGGAAAGCATCCTGCTCGCGGACAACGGCAGCGTGATCGACCTGCGCGACCACCAGGCCGACATCGTCGGCCAGGTCGAGGTCGGCTTCGTCTACGTCGACGGCTCCAGCGTCGGCGAGGTCACCGAAGCAGACCTCAAGGACCGCCAGACCCTCGGCGATGAGGGCTTCATCTCCATCATCACGGTCATCCACCGTGCCACCGGCAAGGTGGTGTCCGGGCCGGAAATCCACGCCCGCGGCGTGGCGGAGGATGATTCCGTCTTCGACGAGATCATCCCCAAGATCAATGAGGCCCTCGAAGAAGCCGTGCTGAACCGCACGGACCACACGACGCACCAGCTGCAGCAGGTCGTCCGCCGGGTCGTCGGCACGTGGGTCAACCGCAAGCTCCGCCGCAAGCCCATGATCATCCCGGTGGTCCTTGAGGCGTAAGCCTCAGGTGGTTCACCGGGCGTAAGCCTCAGGTGGTTCACCGGGCGTGAGCCTCAGGTGGTTCACCGGGCGTGAGCCTCAGGTGGTTCACCGGGCGTGAGCCTCAGGTGGTTCACCGGGCGTGAGCCCTTCACACCGCCCGGCGCATGCCTGGTCAACGGCCTTCCCCGCCAACCCGCAGCCTCAGAGCCGCGGGAGGCGGGGGAGGCCGTTCCCGTTGGTGGTGGCGGCAACATGATCCCGGGCGCCCGGAAATTCGGGGTTTTCGGCCCGGCATCCGGTACCGTGGCGGGTATGGCGACTCGTACTTCTTCCGCGCCTAGAGGAAACTCAAGCGGCAAATCAGGCAGTTCTCCCGGCCGGGGGTCCCGTCCCGCCGCATCCAAATCCGCCCGGCCGCGGGGAGCCGCAGGTGGCACCGCAGGTAGAACCCCAGCCACCGCGCGGACCCGGCAGTTGGCCGTTGTTGAGCCGCACCAGCCCTGGGTGGTGAGGCTGCTGGCCGGTGCCTGGCTGGGCATCGCCCACGTGATCGGCGCCGGCATCCGGCGGGTCGGCCACGACGTCAGCGACCTCGCCCCCGAGGACCGCCGCGACGGCGCCGCCCTGTTCAACCTGGCCCTGGGAGTCTTCGTTGCCACCTTCGCGTGGTGGGGGTTCCAGGGCTGGCTCCCTGACCTCGTGTTTGCGATCGTCAACGGCACGTTCGGCTGGATGGCCCTGCTGCTTCCGCTCATGCTGTTCGTGTGCGCCTTCCGGCTGTTCCGCCAGCCCGACGACGGCCGCGGCAACAACCGGGTCGGCATCGGCTTCCTCATCATGACGTTCGCCGGTTCCGGGCTGGCGCACATCATTGGCGGCCAGCCGACCGTCGCCGACGGTTTCGATGGCCTGCGCCGGGCCGGCGGCATGCTCGGCTACCTCGCCGCCGCCCCGCTGGCCGCCGTGCACACCGCCGTCCCCGTCGCGGTCTACGGCCTGCTGGCCTTCACCTCCCTGCTGATCGTCACCGCCACGCCCTTCGGCGCGATCCCTGGCCGCCTGCGCGACGCCTACGAGCACCTGATGGGCATCGACCTGCAAGACGACGACGGCGGCGACCGCCACGACCGCAGCTACCTGTACGAGAACGACGCGCCGGCCCCGCCCAGGAAGAAGCGCAAGCGCCTCTTCGGCAAGGACCACGACGACGAGTCCGGCCTGGAAGGCTACGTCGGCGACGAGGCCTTCGAACGCGCCCTCATCGCAGATGAGGAAGCAGCGGACGCACCTCCGGCCAAGGGCACGAGGGGCAAGGCGCGCTCTGGCGTCGCAGCCGACGCCGCGCCCGACGTCGCGCCCGGCGTCCGCCGTCCCACCCAGGCCGAGATCGCCGTCGAAAAGATCAAAGCCGCCCAGGGGCTCGGCACGGCAGGATCCGCCGACGCTGCGGCGGAGTCCGGCGGCGACGCCACCGAGGCCATCCCGCTGGTCACTCCGGGGATGGTGGCCGCGGGATCGCTCAATGCCGCCGCTGCGGCCGCAAAGGTCCCCTCCAACCCGGTCGCGCCCGCACCGCTGCCCACCCCGATTCCGCAGCGCACCGAGCAGCTTTCCCTGGCCGGCGACGTCACCTACACCCTGCCGGCGTCGGACGTGCTGACACCCGGTTCCATCCCCAAGGAACGCACCGAGGCCAACGACGCGATTGTCGCCTCGCTCACCGAGACCCTCAACCAGTTCAACGTGGAGGCGCAGGTCACCGGCTTCAGCCGCGGCCCCACCGTGACCCGCTACGAAATCGAACTGTCCCCGGGCACCAAGGTGGAACGGGTCACCGCCCTGTCCAAGAACATCTCCTATGCCGTGGCCAGCTCGGATGTGCGCATCCTGAGCCCCATCCCGGGCAAGTCGGCCATCGGCATCGAAATCCCCAACACGGACCGCGAAACCGTGTCCCTGGGCGACGTGCTCCGCAGCCAGAACGCCCGCCGCACCGACCATCCCATGGTCATGGGGGTCGGCAAGGACGTCGAGGGCGGCTACGTCGTGGCCAACCTGGCCAAGATGCCGCACCTGCTCGTGGCCGGCGCCACCGGTGCCGGCAAGTCCTCGTTCGTGAACTCGATGATCACCTCGATCCTGATGCGGGCCACCCCGGACGAGGTCCGGATGGTCATGGTGGACCCCAAGCGCGTGGAACTCACGGCCTACGAGGGGGTCCCGCACCTCATCACCCCGATCATCACCAACCCGAAGAAGGCGGCCGAGGCCCTGCAGTGGGTGGTCCGGGAAATGGATGCCCGCTATGACGACCTCGCCAATTACGGCTTCAAGCACATCGATGACTTCAACAAGGCTGTCCGGGCCGGCAAAGTCCACCCGCCGGTGGATTCCAAGCGCGTCATCAAGCCGTACCCGTACCTGCTGGTCATCGTGGACGAACTCGCCGACCTCATGATGGTGGCCCCGCGCGACGTCGAAGACTCGATTGTCCGCATCACGCAGCTGGCCCGTGCGGCCGGCATCCACCTGGTCCTGGCCACCCAGCGCCCGTCGGTCGACGTCGTGACCGGCCTGATCAAGGCCAACGTGCCCTCCCGCATGGCCTTCGCCACCTCCTCTGTCACCGACTCCCGGGTGGTCCTGGACCAGCCGGGCGCCGAGAAACTCATCGGCCAGGGCGATGCCTTGTTCCTGCCAATGGGGGCCTCCAAGGCCATGCGTGTCCAGGGTGCCTGGGTCACCGAGTCCGAGATCCACAAGGTCGTCGAGCACGTCAAGGGCCAGCTCAAGGCCGTTTACCGCGATGACGTCGCGCCCGAGGCGCAGAAGAAGCAGATCGATGACGACATCGGGGACGATCTCGAGGTCCTGCTCCAGGCAACCGAGCTCGTGGTCACCACACAGTTCGGCTCCACCTCGATGCTCCAGCGCAAGCTCCGCGTCGGCTTCGCGAAGGCCGGCCGTCTCATGGACCTGCTTGAGTCCAGGGGAGTGGTGGGGCCCTCCGAAGGTTCCAAGGCGCGCGACGTGCTGGTCAAGCCCGATGACCTCGCCGCCGTGCTGGCCGCGATGAAGGGGCAGGACGGTCCGGTGTCCGCCGACTCGCAGACCGCGGCGCTGAGCGATAACGCCAACGCGAACATCGCCCAGGGCGGTTACGCCGAGGACCTCGTGGCGGCGGATCTGGAGAACCGCACCCAGGCGATCGACTACCATGACGGCGCCGACGGCGGTTCCGGCGACGAGGACGGCTCAGAGGACGCCTGGTCGCTCACCGGCCGGTAGCGCAGAAGGTAGCCTAGGAAGGTGAATAGCGCCGAAGCCAACGCCGGATCCGCCTCGCGGATCTGGAACCTGCCGAATGTCCTCACGATGCTGCGGATAGTGCTGGTGCCGTTCTTCGTCTGGTTCCTGCTCCTCGACGCGCCGGGGCTGCAGGCCCAGAACGGCGTCTGGCGCTGGGCGGCCGCCTTCGTTTTCGCGGTCGCCATCTACACGGACAAGCTCGACGGCGACATCGCCCGGTCCCGCGGCCTCGTCACCGATTTTGGCAAGATTGCTGACCCGATCGCCGACAAGCTCCTGATCGGTTCCGCGCTGGTCATGCTCTCGTTGCTCCAGGAACTGCCCTGGTGGGTCACCATCCTGATCCTGGTCCGGGAGTGGGGCATCACCGCGCTGCGCTTCTTCGTCATCCGCTACGGCGTTATCCCGGCCTCGCGCGGCGGAAAGCTCAAGACGGTGGTGCAGACGGCGGCCATCTTCCTCTACGTCCTTCCGCTGGCGTCCCTTGCCCCGTGGCTGGGCGTCGTGGCGTTCATCGTGATGATGGCCGCCCTGGCCATCACCCTGTGGACGGGCGGCGAATACGTCATTGAGGCGCTCAAGCTGCGGTCCGCCGGCATCAAGGCAGAGAAACAACATTCAAGGGAGAACAAGCCATGAACCAGCCGGACCCCGTTCTTCACCCCAACCTGCACCCCAATCTGCACCGCCTGGCGGAGCAGGCCGTCACCGGCGCCCTCGGCCGCGGCCTGACCGCCGCCACTGCCGAATCGCTCACCGCCGGCATGGTCACCGCCGTGCTGGCCGACACGCCCGGCGCCTCCGGGATGCTGCAGGGCGGCGTGGTGTCCTACGCCAACAGGGTCAAGTCCGACGTCCTTGGCGTCCCCGCTGAGCTGCTCGACGCCGTCGGCTCCGTGGACGGCCAGGTAGCCGCAGCCATGGCCGACGGGGCGCGCCGCATCTGCGGCGCCGATATCGGCGTTTCCACCACCGGCGTTGCCGGTCCCGAACCGCACGACGGCAAAGCGGTGGGCACGGTCTTTGTCGGCATCGCCACGGCGGAAGGATCGACGTCGTACCCCTATTCCTTTGACGGCAGCCGTGCCGAGATCCGCGCACTTGCGTGCGGCGCCGCGTTGGAGCGTCTGCTGGAGGCCCTATCTTCCGAAGGCTACCGGGCGTAAAGTTGCCGGGAACAAAAGTTGATTCCGAATAGTTGTTACATTGTGTCGCTTCCAAATGAGGGAGGCGCCTAGGATGAAAACATCAGCAGAGTCCGCCCCCACCGGCGGACTCGACAGTACGAGGAGCAAGGCGATACAGATGGTAAAGCAGCCCGTATCCGTAAACGGCGTTGTCCGCTGGAAGGATGTGGGCCTCGCCGATCAGGCCAAGAGCGAACAGAAGGAGCGCAAGATGGTTGTACTACGTCACGAAATCGGTGATGTCCTGCGCGATGTCCGCCAGCGCCAGGGCCGTACGCTCCGCGAAGTCTCGCACAGTGCCCGCGTTTCCCTGGGCTACCTGAGCGAAGTGGAACGCGGCCAGAAGGAAGCCTCCTCGGAGTTGCTCTCCTCGATCTGCTCGGCCCTCGATGTTCCGCTTTCGAGCATGCTCCGCGAAGTCAGCGACCGCGTCGCGGTCGCCGAGGGTGTCGCGGTTCCGGACACCGTTCCCCAGGAGTTCGCGCAGCGCTATGGCCGCGACCTCGACCGGGAACTGAACTCCGATCTCTCCGACGAGCTGGCCAAGGGCCTCCTTTCCGGAGCGCGCTAGCCCGCCCACTCACCTAAGACCTAAGACACAAAAGAGGACCTCCGGCCCAGGCCGGAGGTCCTTTGACGTGTTTCGGTGACCAGGGTTCCCGGTGGGGGAGTCAGGCGTGCTCGTCCCGGGGGAAACCGTCTCGCTCGTAGGTGGCATTGAGCTTGGCCATGTACATGGCCAAAGCCTGCAGATCCTCGGCCGGCCATTCCGCCAGGCGTTCCCGGAACACCTCACGCCGTGCGTCCTGGACCTGGTGCATCCTTTCCTCGCCTTCGGACGTCAACCGGATGGCCTGCGCCCGGCCGTCCAGCGGGTCCGCCTCCTTCGACACCAGCCCGAGGCCCTCGAGGAAGGCGATCTGCCGGCTCACCGAAGGCTTGCCGACGCCGATGCAGGATGCGAGGTCGGTCAGCCTGATGGGACCCTGCTTGCGGATCACGCTGAGCAGCCCGTAAGCGGCGGGTTCCATGTCCGGGTGGACCTGGCGCGAGAGCTGGTGGGAAATCGACCGGCCCCGGCGCCAGAGCAGACTCAGCTGGTTCTCGACGGCGTCCAGGGCGGCGTCCGCGCCGGCGGTATCGGGAGCGGGATCTCCCGCGGACTCAGTTGGGTTGCTCATGGCAACCATTCTAGAGTCCCCGGCCGTGAGAGACTTTACTCGTGCGAATCAGTGACTTTTGGCGGCTTATGGACGACGAGTTCGGCGCGGGATACTCCCGCGTCCTGAGCAATTCGCTGGTCTTGGCTGGGGTCGGAGGCCGCACCGCGGACCAGGCCCTCAGCGCCGGCATTCCGCCGCGCCAGGTGTGGCTTGCCCTGTGCGACGTCCAGGACGTTCCGCCGGAACGCCGCCTGGGCCGCGACGTCAAACCCCGTGACACCACCGGGCCCCGCTGACGCCTGCTGACGCCCGCGCCGTCGCGCTGACGCCGGCTGAGCACCGCTGACGCCTGACACGCCGCCCGCTTGTTCGAATATCTGTTCGGATAGCGATATGCTTTTTTTCAGACCGTTTTCCACATAAGTGGTTCTCCCGACAACTTTGTCGGAGGGTGCCAGTAGCGTCAGTGATGACAGACAAAGGCCTCCACGGCCACTCCACAGCGAGAAAGTATTAGAGGTGTGAATCATGGCCGCAGCCCCGGATCGCCAGAAGGCGCTCGACGCAGCGCTTGCCCAGATTGACAAGCAGTTCGGCAAAGGCTCGGTCATGCGCCTCGGCGATGAAGTCCGTGCACCCATCGAAGTCATCCCGACCGGGTCCATCGCACTGGACGTCGCCCTGGGAATTGGCGGCCTGCCCCGCGGCCGCGTCGTGGAAATCTACGGTCCGGAATCATCCGGTAAGACCACGGTCGCGCTGCACGCGGTTGCCAATGCCCAGCGCCAGGGCGGCATTGCCGCCTTCATCGACGCCGAGCACGCCCTCGATCCGGAATATGCCGCCAAGCTGGGCGTCGACACCGACGCGCTCCTGGTCTCCCAGCCGGACACCGGCGAGCAGGCGCTGGAAATCATGGACATGCTTATCGGGTCCGGCTCCCTTGACGTCATAGTCATCGACTCCGTGGCCGCCCTCGTTCCCCGCGCGGAAATCGAAGGCGACATGGGCGACAGCCACGTGGGCCTGCAGGCCCGCCTGATGAGCCAGGCCCTACGTAAAATCACCGGCCGCCTGAGCCAGACGAAGACCACGGCCATCTTCATCAACCAGCTGCGTGAAAAGATCGGTGTCTTCTTCGGCTCCCCGGAAACCACCACCGGTGGTAAGGCGCTGAAGTTCTACGCCTCCATCCGCATCGACGTCCGCCGCATCCAGACCCTGAAAGAGGGCGCCGATTCCGTCGGCAACCGCACCAAGGCCAAAATCGTCAAGAACAAGATGGCCCCGCCCTTCAAGATCGCCGAGTTCGACATCATCTACGGCCAGGGCATTTCCCGTGAGGGCGGCATCATCGACATGGGTGTCGAGCACGGCCTGATCAAAAAGTCGGGCTCCTGGTTCACCTACGATGGCGACCAGCTGGGCCAGGGCATGGAGAACTCCCGCCGCTTCCTGCGCGACAACCCGGAGCTGGCGGCCGAACTGGAGCGCCTGATCAAGGAAAAGCTCGGCGTTGGCGTCAAGGCCCCGGCTGAGACCGAGGAATCTCCGAAGCTGAAGGCCGTTGACGGCTTCTAACAGCCGGCGGCGCAAAGGGGCAGGATTTCCATCACGGAATCCTGCCCCCGGCTTTGCCGGCCCGGATCAGCCGGCGGACCGCACCGATGGCGCGGATTCGCCGGCCGGGCAGGACCGGGACGCGGACCCCGCGGCGGTGGCGCGTGCCATCGTGCTGCGGCAGCTGACGAATTCGCCCAAGAGCCGGCTGCAGCTCTCGCGCAAGCTGGCCGAGCGCAACGTCCCTGAGGACGTCGCGGAGGCCGTGCTGGACCGCTTCGAGGAAGTGCGGCTGGTTGACGACGCCGAGTTCGCCGACATGTGGGTCCGCAGCAGGTCCCAGACGCGCAAGCTCGCCAAAGGGGCCTTGCGGCGCGAACTTGCGGACAAGGGCATCGACCCGGAGATCGCTGCCGGTGCACTGGACCAGCTCAGCGACGCCGACGAGGAAACGGCCGCCCGGGAGCTCGTGGAGCGCAAGCTGCGGGGATTCACCGGCGGCGAAGACCGGGCCGAACGCGACAAAGTTACGCGCCGCCTCGCGTCAATGCTGGCCCGCAAGGGATACCAGCCGTCGCTCGCCTTCCGGGTGGTGGGTGAGGTGCTCGATGCCGCCGCCGGCCCAGCGGGGGACGGGGATTAGGACCGCCGGGCCGGGGTCTGCGCCGGCCCAGCCGCTGCCCACCACCCTTACCCGTTACCCTTAACAGGTGAGTTTTACCATTCCCTCCCCAACGGCCGGCACGACTTCTCCGACAGCGCCACCGGCGGTGCAGCCAGCAGGGCCCCAGACATTCGCTGCGGACCCCGTTTCCGCACCGGAAAGTCCCGCCCCGGCCCAGCCCCGCACCTACCAGGTGCGCACTTTCGGCTGCCAGATGAACGTGCACGATTCCGAGCGGATGGCCGGCATGCTGGAAGCCGCAGGCTACGTCCCCTCCGCCGGCGAGCTGGCCGACGTCGTGGTCTTCAACACCTGCGCGGTCCGGGAAAACGCCGACAACAAGCTGTACGGCAACCTCGGCATCCTCGCCCCGGTCAAGGCAGCCAACCCGGGCATGCAGATCGCCGTCGGCGGCTGTCTCGCGCAAAAAGACCGCGAGACCATCCTCAAGAAAGCCCCGTGGGTGGATGCCGTGTTCGGCACCCACAATGTCGGTGCCCTGCCGGCGCTGCTGGACCGGGCCCGCCACAACAATGAGGCCCAGCTGGAGATCCTCGAATCGCTGGACGTCTTTCCCTCCACCCTCCCCACCAAGCGGGACTCCGTCTACTCGGGCTGGGTATCGATCTCGGTGGGCTGCAACAACACCTGCACCTTCTGCATCGTCCCGGCCCTGCGGGGCAAGGAAAAGGACCGCCGCCCCGGCGAGATCCTGGCCGAAATCCAGGCGCTCGTGGACGACGGTGCCATCGAGGTAACCCTGCTGGGCCAGAACGTGAACTCCTACGGCGTCGAATTCGGCGACCGGCAGGCGTTCTCCAAGATCCTGCGTGCCTGCGGAGACATTCCGGGCCTGGAGCGGGTCCGGTTCACCAGCCCGCACCCGGCCGCCTTCACCGACGACGTCATCGACGCCATGGCCGAGACCCCCAACGTCATGCCGCAGCTGCACATGCCCCTGCAGTCCGGCTCGGACAAGGTCCTCAAGGACATGAAGCGGTCCTACCGCTCGACCAAGTTCCTCGGCATCCTGGACAAGGTCCGCGAGAAAATCCCGCACGCCGCCATCTCCACGGACATCATCGTCGGGTTCCCCGGCGAGACCGAGGAGGACTTCCAGGCCACCCTCGACGTCGTGGAGAAATCCCGGTTCGCCACCGCCTTCACCTTCCAGTACTCCAAGCGGCCCGGCACGCCCGCCGCGGACCTGCCGGACCAGCTGCCCAAGGCCGTGGTCCAGGAGCGCTTCGAACGCCTCACTGCCCTGCAGGACCGGATTGCCGCCGAGGAAAACGCCCGGCAGCTTGGCCGCCGCGTCGAGGTCATGGTGACGGCCCAGTCGGGCCGTAAGGCTGGGGAAACCCACCGCCTCTCCGGCCGGTCCCAAGACCAGCGGCTGGTGCACTTCTCCGTGCCCGCCGGAGCCGAAGTGCCCCGGCCCGGCGATCTGGTGACTGTCACCATCACGGAGGCGGCGGCGTTCCACCTCGTCTCCGACCCCGCCTCGGCCGAGGACTACAGCCTGCGCCGGTCCCGTGCCGGCGATGCCTGGGACCGGTCGCAGGCAGATTCGTGCGGCGCAGGCCCAGCAGGCAAAACCAGCCCGGCGGGGAAGACCAGCGCGTCGGGCACCTCCGGCGTGTCGCTGGGCATGCCCAGCCTCCCGGCCCGCGGCCGTTAGCGCCGTGCGCGGCCCGCAGGGCGCTCCCGGCAACGCAGCAGTCCAGAACCCAGCAGCCCGGGCCACAGCGGTCGAGGACACAGCCCAGGCCACGGCGGTCGAGGCCACAGCCCAGGCCGCTGCCCAGCAGGACGCTGCCCAAAATTCGGCGGCGCAGGGGGCACAGCCGGCTGCTCCGCCGGTGATCGCCGTCGTCGGGCCGACGGGATCCGGCAAATCAGACCTGGCCGTCTCCCTCGCCCTCGAACTCGAGGGGGAAGTCGTCAACGCCGACTCGATGCAGTTCTACCGCGGCATGGATATCGGCACCGCCAAGATCACCGAGGCGGAGCGCCGCGGTGTGCCGCATCACCTGCTGGACATTCTGGACGTGACCGAGGAAGCGAGCGTCTCGGACTTCCAGCAGCAGGCCCGGGCGTTAATCGCCGACATCCACGGCCGGGGTAAGCGGACCATCCTGGCCGGCGGCTCCGGACTCTACGTCCGCGCCGCCCTCGACGTCCTGGAATTCCCCGGCACGGATCCGAACATCCGCGGCCGGCTCGAGGCGGAACTGGCTACCGCGGGAGCCGCGCCCCTTCGGCAACGGCTCGAGGCAGTGGACCCCGTCTCCGCGGGCAGGCTCGGCGATGAGCGCAGGATCATCCGCGCCCTGGAAGTCTTCGAGCTCACCGGGCGGCCATTCAGCTCCTTCATGCCGGCCCGCCAATACTTCCAGCCTGCCATCCAGATCGGACTCGAGGTGGACCGGGAACTGCTCCGGCAGCGCCTGGCCGACCGGGTCCACGCCATGGTGGACCGGGGGCTCCTGGACGAGGTCCGCCGGCTGGACGCAGCAGGGCTCCGCAGCGGCCGGACCGCGCCGCGGGCCCTCGGCTACGCCCAGTTCCTCCGGGTGCTCGACGGTGCCTCCAGCGTGGAGCAGGCCGCGGACGAAACCATCGTCGCCACCCGGCAGTTCGCGCGCCGCCAGCTGACCTGGTTCCGTGCGGATCCCCGGGTCACCTGGCTGGGCTGGCACGATCCTGACCTCGTGGCCAAGGCCGCCGGCCTCTGCCGGGCGACGCCGGTTCTGCCTCCGGCGTAGCGCTTGGGTCACGGTGCCGGAGCGGTCGGGGCGGAACGGTAACCTTGGAGCATGGACGAATCCCAAGCCGTAGCCGCTGACCGTACTGCCGGCGATACCGCCCCGCTGAGCGGTCTGAAGTTTTCCAAAGGCCACGGAACGGGCAACGACTTTGTCCTGATCGCAGACCTCAACGGCGCGCTCGAGTTGAGCCCGGAGCACGTCGCGGCGCTCTGTGACCGGCACCGTGGCATCGGCGGCGACGGCCTGATCCGGGCCGTGCCCTCCCGGCTCCTGCCCGAGGGGCAGCAATTGCTGACCGCGCACCCCGATGCCGAGTGGTTCATGGACTACCGCAACGGCGACGGCTCGCTCTCTGAGATGTGCGGGAACGGAGTCCGCGTCTTTGTGCACTTCCTCATCGCCGAAGGCCTCGTGGACCTGCCGGCCGGCGAATCGCTCGTGATTGGAACCCGGGGCGGTGCCAAGACGATCGTCCGGACGGCTGCGGGCTACGCCGTGGACATGGGCCCCTGGGAGTTCATTTTCCCGGGCGAGGCGACCGCGCGGGCCATGGACTCGCTGGTCAGCGCCGACGGGCTCGAAGTCGCGCGGCCCGCCCTCTCCGTCAGCATGGGCAACCCGCACACCGTCGTGGCCCTGGCCGAAACAGCCGAACTGGAGGCCACGCAGCTGTTCACTGCCCCCCGGGTGGACCCGACGCCGCCGCACGGCACCAACGTCGAATTCGTTGTGCCCTCCGAACCACTGGTGCACGACGGTACCGGCACCATCACCATGCGGGTCCACGAGCGCGGAGTGGGGGAGACCCAGTCATGCGGCACGGGCGCCTGCGCCGCCGCCGTCGCGATTCGCCATTGGGCCGGGCAGGGCGCGCCGGACGCGTGGAACGTCCACGTCCCCGGCGGCGTCGTCGGCGTGAAATTCTTCCTGGGCCCGGAGGGGCACGAACACGTCGAACTCAGCGGCCCGGCCGTGATCGTGGCTAGCGGGACGCTTTCCTGATTCGAAGGATCCGAAACGACTTCGACGTGCTCTCCCGGGTCACGCTGAAGCTGGCGTCGAGCTCCGCCGAGAGCCAGCGCTGCAGCGAGTCGGAGCCGAGGTTCTTCTGGACCACGAGCCAGGCCGATCCGCCCGGCGCCAGCCTGGGAATCCACAGGCGCAGGAGGGCATGAAGTTCATCCTTGCCGATCCTGATCGGGGGGTTGGACCAGATGGTGTCAAAGCGCAGGTCGGGGTCCACGGCGCCCGGCGTGCTGGCGGATACGTTGTGCAGCCCCAGCAGCCCGGCGTTTTCATTGGTCAGGGTCACGCAGCGTTCGTTCACGTCCACCGCGTAGACCTGGGCGTGCGGTGCCCGCAGGGCCATGGTCAGGGCGATCGGTCCCCAGCCGCAACCGATATCCAGAAGGTTGCCCTGCGGCGACGGCGCCGGGACGTCGGCCAGCAGCACGGCCGTTCCCTTGTCGATCCCGTCCGGGCTGAAGATCCCCGAGGACGTCTGCAGCCGGCGCGTCTCACCGGCAAGATCCACGGTGAGCGGCTTGCGGGTAAATGGCCCGGCCGGCTGGGCGCTGAAATAGTGTGCAGACTCCATAATGGGCCAGATTAGTTCGCGGCCAGCCCGTATGGGAAACCGGGTGGCAGCGCCGGCGTCTGCTACGCTACAAAACATGATCCTGATCTCCAAGTAGCCGGCACGGGTCCCGTCCCGTCCTTGTCAGGGACGCCGGGGACCCCGAAGCGACGCAGGTAAACGCCTTCCGCTGAGTGCGCCATCGCAGGGGTGAGTTTTCTCACCCGCGGGCGCCCGCACCACTTGGAATCCAGCCATTTCCCAGGCACGGAGTTTTGCTAGCACTGTGCTGGCGCTGTACTCCCGGGCCCGGCGTGGCGGAGGCACCCACCTCACCGTGTTTTGCACCGGCACGGCACCCCCCAGACAGCCAGTGTCCCCGTAGCCAGGCGCCTTAGCCGCCTCTACCGTCACCCAGCCACCGCTCTGCACAGAGCCAGCCCCGCCCCGGCGCCGTTGCCGCGGGCATTCCAGGAGGCCCCCATGACCACCCGCCGTCAGCCCAGCGCGAATACCGCCCCACAGAGCAACAATCGGCACTATTCTGAAAGAGCCGAACCTTTAAAGGAGACCATGACCAGCCACCCCAACACCGGACCCGATTCAGCAGCCCAGGACATGAGCCCTGAAGAGATTCAAGCTGTAATCGACCGGATCCTTTCCAAGGACACCCCCGCCCCAGGCCGCGGCGGCGGCGCCGGCACCAGCCATGGCACCGCCGCCGGTGCTGGTACCAGCAGCCCGACGTCGGTGCTCGGCAAGGCGCAGGCCATCTCCCGCCTGGACGAGGTGTACACCAACTTCGACGGCGACCAGCAGGACCTTGAGGAACGGCACGCACTGCGCCGCAAGGCCGGCCTGTCCACCGAGCTCGAAGACGTCACCGAGGTCGAATACCGGCAGTTGCGCCTTGAGCGCGTCGTCCTGGCCGGCCTCTGGACCGAGGGCACCCTCGCGGACGCCGAGAACTCCCTGCGCGAACTTGCCGCCCTCGCTGAGACGGCCGGCTCCGAGGTCCTCGACGGGCTCGTCCAGCGGCGCGCCAAGCCCGATCCCGGGACTTTCCTCGGCTCCGGCAAGGCACAGGAGCTGAAAGCCATCGTGATGTCCACCGGCGCCGACACCGTCGTCGTCGACGCCGAACTGGCCCCCTCCCAGCGGCGCGGGCTCGAGGACATCGTCAAGGTCAAGGTCATTGACCGTACAGCGCTGATCCTGGACATCTTCGCCCAGCACGCCAAGAGCCGTGAAGGCAAGGCCCAGGTGGAGCTCGCCCAGCTCGAATACCTGCTCCCGCGCCTGCGCGGCTGGGGCGAATCGATGTCCCGCCAGGCCGGTGGCCAGGTGGGCGGCGCCGGTGCCGGCATGGGCTCGCGTGGTCCCGGTGAAACCAAGATCGAACTGGACCGCCGTCGGATCCGCACCCGGATGGCCAAGCTGCGGCGCGAAATCGCCGCCATGAAGCCTGCCCGGGAAACGAAGCGCGCCAACCGCCGTCGTAATGCCGTGCCCTCTGTCGCGATCGCCGGCTACACCAACGCCGGGAAGTCCTCGCTGCTGAACCGGCTGACCGACGCGGGGGTGCTGGTGGAAAACGCCCTGTTCGCCACCCTGGACCCCACCGTCCGCAAGGCCGAAACCGCTGACGGGCTGGGATACACCCTGGCCGACACCGTGGGCTTTGTCCGGTCCCTGCCCACCCAGCTCGTGGAGGCATTCCGCTCCACGCTGGAAGAGGTCGCCGACTCTGACCTGATCCTGCATGTCGTGGACGTCTCGCACCCGGATCCGGAGGGCCAGATCGCCGCTGTCCGGACGGTCTTCAGCGAAGTCGACGCGCGCAAGGTTCCGGAAATCATTGTCCTGAACAAGGCCGACGCCGCTGACCCGTTCGTGGTCGAACGGCTCAAGCAGCGCGAGCCACGCCACGTGGTGGTCTCGGCCCGCACCGGCGAAGGCATTCCGGAACTGCTCAAGGCCATCAGCGACGGCATTCCGCGGCCCAGCGTGAAGCTTGAACTGCTCATCCCGTACAACCGCGGGGATCTGATCAGCAAGCTCCACGAGAGCGACGCCGAGATCCTCAGCCTCGACCACGAGGAAACCGGGACCCGTGCCGTGGTGATGGTGCGTGAAGGACTCGCCGCCGAACTGGATCCCTTCATTAGCAATGACTGAGGCTGCGGTGACCAGGACCGACGCCGATCCAGCCGACGCCGAACCAGCCGACGCCGAACCAGCTGATGCTGGGCCGGCCGAAACTGACACCGGCGCCGGCGCCGGTTCAGGTGCCGGCGCGGCCGGCGAGGAGTTTGTTGTTAAGCTGCTCGACCGTGCCGTGTCCGGCATGGGCGGGCAGAGCCGCGATGGCCAGCACGAAATGGCCCGGCAGGTGGCGCGCGCGATAGACAGCGGCGATCACCTGCTGGTCCAGGCCGGCACCGGCACCGGCAAGTCGCTGGCCTACCTGATTCCGCTGATCGCGCATTCGCTGACCAGCAACAAACCCACCCTGGTCTCCACCGCCACCCTGGCGCTGCAGACGCAGATTGTGGGCCGGGACCTGCCCAGGCTGCTCAAGACCATCACGCCCGCCCTGGAGCGGCCCGTCAAGGTCGCCCTGGTCAAGGGCCGTTCCAACTACGTCTGCCGGCACAAACTCGAGGGCGGCTTCCCGTCCGAAGAACCTTCCGAGGGACAGCTGTTTTCCCTGGGCGAGGACACCAGCGTGCCGCATTTCGCCGCCGCACTTGGCGGGCCGTCCTCCCAGCTGGGCAAGGAAGTCGTCCGCCTGCGCGAATGGGCCGAGGAGACCACCACGGGGGACCGCGACGAGCTCATGCCAAGCGTCACGGACCGGGCCTGGCGCCAGGTCTCGGTCACCTCCATGGAGTGCCTCGGCGCGCAGAAATGCCCGCTCGCGGCCGAATGCTTCAGCGAACTGGCACGGCAGAACGCCGCCGATGCCGACGTCGTGGTCACCAACCACGCCATGCTCGCCGTCAGTGCCTTCGAAGGCCTGGCGGTGCTGCCCGAGTACGACGTCGTCGTGGTGGATGAAGCACACGAACTTCAGGACCGCGTCACGGGCGCGGTCTCGGGCCAGCTCTCCGTGGCGATGGTGCACGCCGCCGCGTCCGGGGCCCGGAAGCACACGGGCATCACCGTGGATGCACTGAACAATGCCGCTGCCCACCTGGAGCTCGCCATCGACGGCGTCCCCAGCGGGCTGATGCCCAACGGCCTGAACAGCGGGCAGCTGGACTGCATCGACCAGCTGCGCGACGCATGCCGCGCCGCCCTGTCCGATTCCAAGGGGGACAGCTCCGTGTCGGCGGACGGCGGACGGCAGCTGGCCCGCTCGCGCCTCATGGTCATCCTGGAGCTCTGTGAACGCCTCCTGGCCGCGCGCGAAAACCGCGAAGTCGTGTGGTTCTGC
The DNA here is from genome assembly GCF_056401395.1 of Arthrobacter sp. P4_F11. NCBI lineage: Bacteria > Bacillati > Actinomycetota > Actinomycetes > Micrococcales > Micrococcaceae > Arthrobacter > Arthrobacter sp. P4_F11. The sequence continues at coordinate 56,048 of NZ_JBFUJK010000006.1, read as the reverse complement.
CGCAACAGCAGCTTCGATCCGGCGCAGGGCTACTCGCAGCCGGACGAGAGCGCGCCGGCGTTGATCAATGTTGCCCCGCTGAGCGTCGCAGGGCGGTTGCGCGAGGGCCTGTTCGCAGACCACACCGTCATCCTGACCTCGGCCACACTGGCCATCGGCGCCGCCTTCGAACCCGCCGCCGGCGGCCTGGGCCTGGTTGGCAACGGCGCACCGAGCTGGACCGGCGTCGACGTCGGCTCCCCGTTCGACTACCCGAAGCAGGGCATTCTCTACGTCGCCCGGCACCTGCCCAAACCCGGCCGCGGAACGTCCCCCGAGGCCCTGGACGAACTCGAGAAGCTGATCCGCGCCTCCGGCGGAGGCGCCCTGTGCCTGTTCTCCTCGCGGCGCGCCGCAGAGGAAGCAGCCGAGTCCATGCGGCCCCGGCTGGGCCTCAGCATCCTGTGCCAGGGGGAGTCGACCATGACGGCGCTCGTGCGGCAGTTTGCCGACGAACCTGACACGTGTTTGTTCGGCACCATGTCCCTCTGGCAGGGCGTCGACGTCCCTGGCGTGTCCTGCCGGCTGGTGGTCATCGACCGGATTCCCTTCCCGCGGCCGGACGACCCGCTGATGACGGCACGTTCGCGGGCCGTGGCCCAGGCCGGCGGCAATGGCTTCATGGCCGTCTCGGCCACGCACGCCGCCATCCGCCTCGCGCAGGGCGCCGGACGGCTGATCCGCTCGACCTCGGATAAGGGCGTGGTGGCAGTGCTGGATTCGCGGCTCTCTACGGAGCGTTACGGCGGCTTCCTGCGCGCCGCGCTGCCGCCGTTCTGGCCCACCACCGATTCATCGATAGCCATGGCAGCCCTGAAGCGCCTGGCGAAAGACTCCGCAAAAGCCTAAGTCCCAAACCGGGGCCGCCACCCTGCGCCGGAAATCCGCCGCGGGGTGGCCGCTCCGAACTGGCGGCATGGCCCGGGACGGCTAAGGGGAGCGCAGTTTAGAGTGAGCGCAGTACCGAGACGACCTTGCCCATGATGACGGCGTGGTCGCCCAGGATGGGCTCGTACTGGGTGTTTTGCGGCAACAGCCACGTGTGGCCGTCCCGCTGGCGGAAGGTCTTGACCGTGGCTTCGTCGTCCAGCAGGGCGGCAACGATGTCGCCGTTCACGGCATCGCCCTGGCGGCGGACAACCACCCAATCGCCGTCGCAGATGGCGGCGTCGATCATCGAGTCGCCGGCCACTTTGAGCATGAAGAGTTCGCCATGGCCCACGAGCTGGCGGGGCAGCGGCATGACGTCCTCCACCACCTGGTCCGCGAGGATCGGCCCGCCGGCGGCGATGCGTCCGACGAACGGCACCATTGCCGTGTCGGTGGCGCTGGCCAGCTCAGTCACTGACAGGCCGCCGACGGCCCGCAGGCCGCTTGACTTCTCGACACCGGAAATCGGTGTGGTCCCCTCGTCCAGGGTCAGCGGCATGAGCACTTCCATGGCCCGCGGGCGCTTCGGATCACGCCGCAGGTAGCCGAGCTTTTCGAGCTGGGAGAGCTGGTGGGTCACGCTCGAGAGGCTGGCGAGACCGACGGTGTCGCCGATTTCGCGCATGGACGGCGGATAGCCCTTGTCCGTGACGGACCGCTGGATGGTCTCCAGGATTTTCTTTTGCCGGACGGTGAGGCTCTTGGGGGCCCGGGCGGGCTGCGGGCTCCGTGGGGTGGCCCTGCCGCCGGTGGCTTGTGCTGCCATGTTCGCCAACGCCTTTCCGTTCCGCCCGGCTGCCGTGGCTGCTGTCACCGGGAACTTCCGGCCTGAAATGTCAGACCCTGCTGATCAACTACGAATGAATTCCCACGGGTAGTTCGAAAGTGGGAGTTCGAAAGTGGTTGTCCTGTCCCTCAAAAATAGGCCAGCCGCAGACCTTTTTCAAACATTTGTTCTAGCGAGTCTCGACATCGTTCGTTAGTAAGTGCTAAAACAGAACTAGCAAGATTCGAATATGTGTTCGATTCCGACGATCTGGGTTCGCAAGCGATGTTCGGTTCTATGTTCGAAGGTTCGGCCGGTTGGCGGCGAGTACGTGAGTACGCCGGGCGGCAACTTATGGTCCAGGAGGGCTCAGTTCATGTCAGTTTCAAGCGCGTTTGACGGCACTAACATTCAGGACGTCACGACCCGCCACCGCGGTGTTGGTCCAGGTGGCGCAGCGGCTCGCCGCAACATCGGACACGGCAGCCTCGGACACGGCAGTCGCGACCAAGGCGGCATGGGCCAGGGTGGTTCCCTTCACGGCAACGTGTACCCGCTCAACGCCAGGCGCCGCGGCGCCGCGACGTCGCAGGCGCCGCAAGGAGCCGCCGCGGTTTCCGGCGGCCGGACCAAGCAGCCGCCGCTGCGGCTCACCCGGCGCGGACGCTTCGTCTTCTTCGGTGTCCCGCTGATCCTGCTGGCGGCGTTCATCCTGTCGTTCAGCGGATTCCTCAACGCTCCCGCGAAAGCGGCAGATTCCGCAGACCAGCTCTCGGTGACGCCGACCGTATCCGTCACAGTCCAACCGGGGGAGTCCCTCTGGGCCATTGCCGGGTCGGTGGCTCCGGAGCGCGATCCCCGCGACGTCGTGGCCGACATCGTGGAGCTGAACAATCTGGACGCCGCGCGTGTGATGCCGGGCCAGCAACTGTTCGTCCCGTCCAAGTAACCACCCCCGGGTGCCGTCGCGGGCGTCACAGTTTCAGCGCCCGTCCCGCTACCACTTAAACTGGTCACGTGACTGACCAGCTTGAGCGCCTCAACCGACTGCCCCTCCGAACCAATCTGCGTGGCCTGCGTCCGTATGGCGCGCCGCAGCTGGACGTCCCCATCCTGCTCAACGTCAACGAGAACACCCATGGGGTCCCGGCCGATGTCCGCGCAGCGATCACCGAGGCCGTGAGTGCCGCCGCTGCCGGGCTGAACCGCTATCCGGACCGTGAATTCACCGAATTGCGCGAAGCCCTCGCCGAATACCTTGGCCACGGGCTGGACGCGGAGAACATCTGGGCCGCGAATGGTTCCAACGAAGTCCTTCAGCAGATCCTCCAGGCCTTCGGCGGCCCCGGCCGGACGGCCCTCGGGTTCCCTCCCACGTATTCGATGTACCCGCTGCTGGCCTCCGGCACGGATACGGAATACGTCGTCGGGGCCCGCGCGTCAGACTATGGGCTCAGCGCGGACTCGGCGGCACAGCAAGTCCGCGAGCTTCAGCCCAACGTTGTCTTCCTCTGTTCCCCGAACAACCCGACCGGCACGGGGCTGGGCCTCGATGTGGTCGAGGCCGTCTATGACGCCGGCGAGGCCAGCCAGACCATCGTGATCGTCGACGAGGCCTACCACGAGTTCGCCCACGACGGCACGCCCAGTGCCCTCACCCTGCTCCCTGGCCGGGAGCGGCTCATCGTCTCGCGCACCATGAGCAAGGCCTTCGCCCTCGCGGGTGCGCGGCTCGGCTACATGGCCGCGGCACCGGAGGTCGCTGACGCCCTGCGCCTGGTCCGTCTCCCGTACCACCTTTCCGCCATCACCCAGGCTGCGGCCCTGGCTGCCCTGCACCACCGGGAGGCGCTCATGGCGGACGTCGAGGACATCAAGCGCCAGCGCGACCGGATCGTGTCGGAACTGACGCGGTTGGGCTTGACCCCGGCCGCGTCCGATTCCAACTACGTGTTCTTTGGCGGCCTCGAGAACCCCCATGAGGTTTGGCAGCGGATGCTGGACGCCGGTGTCCTCATCCGCGACGTCGGTATTCCGGGGCACCTGCGCGTCACCGCGGGCACTGAGACAGAAACCACAGCCTTCCTGGAGGCACTTGAACTTATCCTGGCCGGCTCCGCAAAGCCGCAGGCCTAGACTTGGTGGGGAGCCCGATCGTCCCCGCCAGATTGCCCAACACCCTGCCTTCTTCCAAAGGACACATCTACATGAGCACCACCGGATCCACCACCGCCGAGGGCCGGACCGCACGCATGGAACGGACCACCAGCGAGTCCTCGGTCCTGGTCGAGATCAACCTGGACGGCACCGGCGTTTCAGACATCAGCACGTCGGTCCCGTTCTACGACCACATGCTGACAGCCCTCAGCAAGCACTCCCTGATCGACATGACGGTCAAGGCCACCGGCGACACCCACATCGATGTCCACCACACTGTCGAGGACGTGGCCATCACTTTCGGCGAGGTTTTGCGGACCGCGCTGGGCAACAAAGCCGGGATCCGCCGTTTTGGCGAGGCGACCGTTCCCCTCGACGAGGCCCTCGCGCAAGCTGTCGTGGACGTCTCCGGCCGCCCCTACCTGGTCCACGCCGGCGAGCCGGCAGGCCAGGAATACCACCTGATCGGCGGCCACTTTACGGGCTCCCTGACCCGCCACGTCTTCGAGGCGATCACCCTTCACGCCGGGATCTGCCTGCACATGAACGTCACTGCCGGGCGCGACCCCCATCACATCGTCGAGGCCCAGTTCAAGGCCTTTGCCCGCGCCCTGCGCGCCGCCGTCGAGCCGGATCCCCGCGTCGAGGGCATCCCGTCGACAAAGGGTGCTTTGTGACCGGCCCGCTGCTCCGCGACGGGGCCATCATCGACCCCGCTGCCGCGACCAAGCCGGTCTCCCCGGAGGGAAAGCCCACCGTTACGGTGCTGGACTACGGCTCCGGGAATGTCCGGTCCGCCGTCCGCGCGCTGGAGCGGGCCGGCGCCGAAGTCATCCTCAGCTCCAAGGCTGAGGATGTCCTCAATGCCGACGGCCTCGTCGTCCCCGGTGTCGGCGCCTTCGAAACCGTCATGCGCGAACTCAAGGCCGTTGACGCCATCCGGATGATCGGCCGCCGTGTCGCCGGAGGCCGTCCCGTGCTGGCCATCTGCGTCGGGCTCCAAGTGCTGTTCGAGGCCGGCGTCGAACACGGCACCGAAGCCGAGGGCATGGGGGAGTGGCCCGGCAAGGTGGAACTGTTGCCTGCCGACGTCGTGCCCCACATGGGCTGGAACACCGTCGCCGTCCCCGAAGGGTCCAGGCTCTTCGCCGGGGTTGAGGACGAGCGGTTCTACTTCGTGCACTCCTATGGTGTCCAGAAGTGGGACTTCGACGTCATCCAGCCGCGGATGGCTGCGCCGCTGGTGACCTGGTCCGACCACGGTGCCCCGTTCATCGCGGCCGTGGAAAACGGCCCGCTGTGTGCCACCCAGTTCCACCCGGAGAAGTCCGGCGACGCCGGCGCCCGGCTGCTGCGCAACTGGGTCCAGGGCCTGCGCCCCGCAGCCCCGGAAGGAACCGCCTAGATGTGGTCTCTGGTGCTCATGGGCGTGGCCGGCCTGCTGGTTGGCGGCGGGATCTCCTTCCGCCAGCAGAAAAGTCCGCTCTGGGTGCAGATCGTTTTCTACATCCTCGCCGGCATGTCGCTGCTGGCCGCCTACCTCCTGACCCTGCCGGCGTCCTGACCGCCCCCTCCCCACCACCATCCCCAAGCTGAGGACTCCACGATGACCACCGAAACCCCGCTGCCCGTACTTGAGCTCCTGCCCGCCGTCGACGTCGTCAACGGACAGGCCGTCCGGCTCGTGCAGGGCGAAGCCGGCAGCGAGACGAGCTACGGCACCCCGCTGGAGGCCGCCCTCAACTGGCAGCAGCAGGGGGCTGAGTGGGTGCATCTGGTCGACCTGGACGCCGCGTTTGGTCGCGGTTCCAACGCCGAGCTCCTGCGCGAGGTCGTCGGCCGGCTCGATATCAAGGTGGAGCTCTCCGGCGGCCTGCGCGACGACGAATCCCTTGAGAAGGCCCTCGACCTCGGCGTCGCCCGCGTCAACCTGGGCACGGCGGCACTGGAGAACCCGGAATGGACGGCCCGGGTGATCGATCGCTTCGGCGACAAGATTGCCGTCGGCCTGGATGTCCGCGGCACCACCCTCGCCGGCCGGGGCTGGACCAAGGAAGGCGGGGACCTCTGGGACGTGCTCGGCCGCCTCGAGGACGCCGGCTGCGCCCGGTACGTCGTGACCGATGTGACCAAGGACGGCACGCTCCAGGGCCCCAACGTCGAACTCCTGCGCCAGATGGTCGAGAAAACGGGCAAGCCGGTGGTCGCCTCCGGCGGCATTTCCAGCCTCGAGGATCTGAAGGTCCTGCGCTCCCTAGTGCCACTCGGCGTCGAAGGCGCCATCGTCGGCAAGGCCCTCTACAACGGCAACTTCACCCTGCCCGAGGCCCTCGACGTCGCCGGCCGCCGCTAGCGGCGAAGGCGCCCATGACGCACACCCACGACACCCACGACCCCAATAACCCCCACGAGACAGCGCAGGCAGGGACCGGGGCCGGTCCCGTCCGGCATCTGCCCGGGCACATCGCGGCGGCCCTCGCCGGCGCCGGCGGGGCCACCGACTCCGCCGGCCAACCCTGGGCAGGGCGCAGCCTTTCCGGCGATGACGCCAACATCCACAATTTCGACAACGACGACGGCACCGCCGACGCCGGCTATCTGGCGGCTTTGTCCGACCTCGCAGCGGGCACTGGCGACGAAGCGGCCGTGGTGGCCGCGCTGGCCACCGCCCGGGTGTTCGTGCCAATCCTCGCTCAGCTCGCCGAAGAGGGCGAGGCCGCGCCCGGCCCCAACGGGGACCCGCTGCACGATGACAAACTGCTTGGGGACAAACAGGCCGACATGGCCCTGGTGACGCTCAAGGCGCCGGACGGGCGGACGGCCATGCCGGTGTTCACCTCGGCGGCGTCACTGACGGCGTGGCACCCGGAGGCCAGGCCGGTCGCCGTGTACGCGGCCCGGGCCGCCTTGTCAGCGGTCGCGGAAGGCGCGGAGCTGCTCGTGCTCGATCCCGGCTCGGAAGTGACGTTCGTGGTCCGCCGGCCGGCAGTCTGGGCCCTCGCCCAACAGCAGCCATGGACGCCGTCATACGCCGATCCCGATCTCGCGGGTGCACTCGGGGAAGGCGCGGTTGGCTTTCCGGCGGTCCGCCGTGTTGAAATTCATCCGGGGGGTGGAGTTGCCTCGGCCACGGCCGATGGCAGGCGGCTCCCCGGTGGGGGAGCCGGCCCGGAACTCCGTGTGGTCCTCTATCTTGAAGACGGTCTCGACGCCGCCGGCGTGCAGTCGATCGTCGCCGGCCTCTATAACGCCTGGGCCCGGAATGAAATCTTTGCCGAGCGGGTTGATTCGATCGAGGTCAAGCTGCAGCGCGCAGCACCATAGCTGACGGCCCAACGGGGGGACCTCCCGGTGCTGCCGTGGGCAGTACCAGAAGGATATAGTCCGTGAATTTCGCGCTTTACCGTCAGCTGCTGGCCATCCGGCCCATCAGGCGCCTCCTGTTGGTCGGCATGATCGCCCGCATACCGCACTCGGCGGCCGGTGTCCTGCTGACCCTGCACATCGTCCTGACCCTCGGCCAGGGCTACGCCGCCGCCGGAGCGGCCGCCGCCGTGATGACGATCGGTATCGCCGTCGGCGCGCCCTGGCGCGGACGTCGGGTCGACACCGTGGGGCTGCGAAAGGCGCTGATTCCGTCTGTGGTCTCCGAGGCCGTGATCTGGTCGATCGTGCCGCACGTGTCCTACGAGGCCCTGTTGCCCCTGGTCTTCATCGGGGGCCTGCTGACCCTGCCTATCTTCAGCGTGGTGCGGCAGTCGCTGGGCGTGCTGGCCCCCGGGGAACAGCGCCGGACGGCCTTTGCGCTCGACGCCATCGCCACCGAGCTGGTCTTCATGATCGGCCCGGCCGTCGGAGCCGTCGTCGCCACCAGCGGCCAGTCCGTCCTGGGCCTGACAGTCGTGGGAGTGGCCACATCCGTCTCCGGGCTCTTCCTGATGTGGTTCAACCCGCCCACCCGGAGTGCTTCCCCGGACGCCGGGCTTGAGGCGCAGGAACTGGAGTGCGCGGAAGCCGCAGTGGTCGCCGCCGCGCCGGCCCATCTGCAGGAGGCCGCAGCCGAACTGGCACCCCTGGCGGCCGCCGCCGAGGAGCGCCGCCGGCGGGGCTCCGGCCTGCGCCACCGGGTCATCCACAACTTCAGCTGGTTCACCGCCGCCGTAGCCGCCGTGTTTGCCGTCGGCGCCGGTGCCGGCATGGTCCTCAGCGGCACCGACGTCGGCATCGTCGCGGCGCTCCAGACCGGCGGCCACCAGGCCGAAATCGGCATCGTGTTCCTCTTCTGGTGCGCGGCCTCGGTGGTGGGCGGCGTCCTCTACGGCGCCATGCACCGGGCCGTTTCCCCGATCCTCCTGTTGCTGGGGATGTCAGCGCTGACGGTCCCGATGGCCTTCGCGACCGACGTCTGGACGCTCAGCCTGCTCGCGTTGCTGCCGGGTCTGCTGTGCGCGCCGGTGTTGTCCGCGGCCTCGGAAAAGGTGGCCGAACTGGTGGATGAAAGCCGGCGCGGCGAGGCGATGGGCTGGTACGGGTCATCGCTCACCGGCGGAGTGGCCCTGGGCGCGCCGCTTGCCGGGCTGTTCATTGACCTCATCGGCCCGTCGGCCGGCTTCGTCTCAGTGGGGTTGGCGGGCGTGACCCTCTGCCTGGTGGGACTGGCCCTGCAACAGGTCCGGCGCAGCCGTCTGGCCCGCGTCTGAACGCTGGCGGCCCCCACTGCGCCGACCCGGGCACGCGCCCGGGCCGTGCGGACGGAAAATCGTGCGGACGGAAAATCGTGCGGACGGAAAATAACGACGCCGGCGGGCGGACCTGGGTGGTCCGCACGCCGGCGTTGTCCTGACTGACTAGTGCTTAGTTGACGGGGCCGGTGTACTTCTCGCCCGGGCCCTTGCCCGGAGCGTCCGGGATGATCGATTCTTCGCGGAAGGCCAGCTGGAGCGAGCGGAGTCCGTCGCGCAACGGTCCAGCGTGCTGAGAGCCGATTTCGGGCGCCGCCGCGGTCACCAGACCGGCGAGGGCGGTGATCAGCTTGCGGGCCTCGTCCAGGTCCTTGAGTTCCTGGGCATTTTCCTCGGCGGCGAGGCCGAGCTTTACCGCGGCGGCGCTCATCAGGTGCACGGCGGCCGTGGTGATGACCTCGATCGAGGGGACTTCCGAGATGTCGCGGATCTGCTGCGAGACGTCCGCCTGGGCGGCCGCGGGCTCGAAGACGTGGGAATTACTATCTGAAGTGCTCATGCTGGTAAGCTTGTCACAGACCGACTAAATGTCGTTATTCTCAAGCTTTTATAGAATGCAGTGTTCTGACTGGCAGTGCTTGTCACTGAAGTTGGCGCCCGGCGACGCATACGTGCGTTGAACGGGTGTCTTTCTGTAGAGTTGGCTTTAGTTTGCAAGCGGAGTTCTCTCCCACCCGCGTCAGCCGCGAAACTTCCTTCGGGAAGCCCCTCCTGTCCAGGAGTCAAGGTTGCCGGGTACCTGGTCGGGCACTACCTCGGACTCCGGTCCGCAGGAAGTGCATGTTGCCCCATTGAGGGCGGCAGTTCCGATCTCGAGGCCTTCGATTGCTCCGGCAATTGGGGGCCTTCTCTTTTTGCCGGTGGAATACCCCTCACGAACACAGGAGCTTTAACATTAGCGAGCCAAGAATCAATGAGCGTATCCGCGTCCCCGAGGTGCGGCTGGTCGGCCCTGCAGGCGAACAAGTAGGAATTGTCCGTATTGAGGATGCCCTGCGTTTGGCTGCCGAGTCCGATCTTGATCTCGTTGAAGTTGCACCGCAGGCGAAGCCTCCGGTGTGCAAGCTGATGGACTTCGGCAAGTACAAGTACGAAGCCGCTGTCAAGGCACGCGAGGCCCGGAAGAACCAGACCAACACGGTCCTGAAGGAAATCCGTTTCCGCCTGAAGATCGACACCCACGACTACGAAACGAAGCGCGGCCACGCGCTCCGCTTCCTCGGTGCCGGTGACAAGGTCAAGGCCATGATCCAGTTCCGCGGCCGCGAGCAGCAGCGCCCCGAGATGGGCATCCGCCTGCTCCAGCGCTTCGCCGACGACGTCGCCGAAGTTGGTGTGGTGGAGTCCAGCCCGCGCATCGATGGCCGCAACATGGTCATGGTGGTCGGCCCGCTGAAGAACAAGGCCGAAGCCAAGGCGGAGGCCCGCCGCGCAACGCAGCGCGCAGAAGCCAAGGCTGAGAACGAAGCCAAGGCTTCGGGACGCGTCGATGTCTCCGGTGGCAACGCCCCGCTGACCCAGACGCTGTCGGACCTCCTGCCGGAAGGCTACGTCGTATCGCCGGAGGCACCCGCAGCGGAGGCCCCCGTCGAAGAAGCCAAGGTCGAAGAAGCCAAGGTTGACGAGACCAAGGTTGAAGCGGCCAAGGTTGAAGAAGCCAAGGTTGAAGCGGCTCCGGTCGAAGAGACCAAGGCCGACGAGGCCCCCGCCCAGGACGCGCCGGCGGAAGCCGCTCCGAAGGCAGCCGAGGAGCCGGCAGCAGCGAAGGCTCCGGCGGCTCCGAAGGCAGCCGAGGAGCCGGCAGCAGCGAAGGCTCCGGCGGCTCCGAAGGCGGCCGAGAAGCCGGCAGCAGCGAAGGCTCCCGCGGCTCCGAAGGCCGCTGAGAAGCCGGCAGCAGCCAAGGCTCCCGCGGCTCCGAAGGCCGCTCCGGCCCCGGCGGCAGCGAAGGCTCCCGAGGAAATGGCAGCCGCTCCGGCAGCAGCACCGAAGCCGGTTGCTGCTCCGAAGCCGGTACCCAGGCCCGCAGCGCCGAAGCCCGCCGCACGGCCGGCCGCCCCCCGGGCAGGCGCCAAGCCTGGCACCAAGAAGACCAACTAGTTCACGGCTGCCGGACAGCAATGTCCGGCAGCAGGCAACCAGCACGCCGCCCGCAGGGGTGGCTGCACGAAAGAGCTGCAGACTTTTCTGCGGATACGTAAGGAGATCGGTTCCCATGCCGAAGATGAAGACCCACAGCGGTGCTAAGAAGCGCTTCAAGCTGACCGGTACCGGCAAGCTGCGCCGCCAGCAGGCCAACCGCCGCCACTACCTCGAGCACAAGTCCTCCCGGCTGACCCGTCGCCTTGCCGGCGACAAGATCGTCTTCAAGGGCGACGCCAAGGTCATCCGGAAGATGCTCGGCATCTAAGTTCCAAGTTCTCTGACTGTTCGCCACCTGGCAGCAGTCAACTACCAAAAAGGCTTCTCAGGCCAGCCGGACCGTTCCGGCAGTAGACGCTTGGGATCAGAAATTTTCTAAGGAGTACGCACGTGGCACGTGTGAAGAGGGCGGTTAACGCCCACAAGAAGCGCCGGGTTATCCTCGAACGCGCAAAGGGTTACCGCGGACAGCGTTCACGCCTGTACCGCAAGGCAAAAGAGCAGCTGCTGCACTCGTTTGTGTACAGCTATGGGGACCGCAAGAAGAAGAAGGGCGACTTCCGCCGTCTTTGGATCCAGCGCATCAACGCTGCATCCCGCGCCAACGGCCTGACCTACAACCGCCTGATCCAGGGCCTGAAGGCCGCTGAGGTCGAGGTTGACCGCCGTATGCTGGCCGAGCTGGCCGTTTCCGACGCCAACGCCTTCGCCGCGCTGGTCAAGGTCGCCAAGGACTCGCTGCCTGCCGACACGTCCGCTCCGGCCGTCCAGGCTGAGGCTGCTCCGGCTCCCAAGGCCGCCAAGAAGGCTCCCGCGAAGAAGCCCGCTGCCAAGAAGGCCGCCGACGAGGCTGCAAAGTAGTTCCTCCCGCAGTTGAAAGACTGCCTCGTTCAAGAGCCGGCCGGAATAGCCACTAAGGTTCTTATATGAACGAAACCGGGCGCCCGCAAGACTTTCCACTCTCCAACCCCCGAGCTGATCGGATGAGGAAGGTGGCACAGCTTGCCGGGCGCCCGGCCCGTTTAAAGCGTCGCGAGTTCCTGGCCGAAGGCCCGCAGGCGGTCCGAGAGGCCTTGGTCCTGCACCGGAAGAAGATCGCCGCGGGGGAGCCCGGCATCGTCTATGAGGTGTACGCCACCGAGGCCTGCCTGGACCGCCACCCGGAGCTGGAGCAGCTGGCCGAGGGAACCCACGCGCACCTCGCAACCGACGAAGTGATCGCTGCGATGGCGGACACCGTCACCCCACAGGGCATCGTCGCCGTCTGCGGCTTCCTGGACGTCAGCCTTGAGCACGTGCTCGACGCCGGCCCGCGGCTGATTGCCGTGTTGTGCCAGGTCCGCGACCCCGGCAACGCCGGCACCGTGTTGCGGGCGGCCGACGCCGCCGGCGCCGACGCCGTCATCCTGACCGGCTCGAGCGTGGATATCTACAACCCCAAGGCCGTGCGGTCGACGGCGGGTTCCCTGTTCCATCTGCCCGTCGTCCTCGGCGCGGAGGTCGAGGAAGTCGTGGCCCGCTGCCGTGAGCGTGGCGTCGGCGTGCTGGCCGCGGACGGCAAGGGACAACTGGACCTGGACCGTCTTCAGGACGAGAACGCCGCCCGCCGCCTGGGGGCCTCCGGCGCCGAATCGGTGTACGCGTTGGAACAGCCGACCGCCTGGCTCTTCGGCAACGAGGCCCAAGGCCTGTCCGAGGACGAGATCGCGCTGGCCGACCACCGGGTGGCCGTGCCGGTGTACGGGGAAGCGGAAAGCCTGAATCTCGGCACCGCAGCCACCGTCTGCCTGTACGCCAGCGCCCGCTCCCAGCAAACCCCCTAGCCGCCCGGCAGGAAACCAGCGGGTCCGGCAGGAATTCCTGTCCGAAAAAAGCAGACCAAACGAACGGCGGGGCCCACCGAATGGTGAGCCCCGCCGTCGTACTGTCACTGCCGCCCCCACACAAAGTGTGCGGCCAGTGCCTTGAAGAATTAGGTGGTGGTCTTGTTGCGCCCCGTGATGGCGCCGTAGATGAGCGCGGCCGCGAGGCCACCGACGATGGCCAGGAGCCAGGAACCGAGATTCCAGAATTCCATCTTGCCGCCGCCGAACAGCAGGTCCCCGATCCAGCCGCCAACAATTGCGCCGACGACGCCGAGCACGAGGCTGGTAACCCAGCCGCCACCGACCCTGCCGGGCAAGAGTGCCTTGACGATTGCACCCACTATGAGTCCGAGAATGATCCAGCCAAGAAAGCCCATGTCTCCTCCTACATATTTTTCGGCATCCAAATTGTGAATACCGAATATGGCTTCAAGCTAACATAGGGCGGATTGCTTGTCAGCAGGAGACTACCCAATCGTTACGTGGCAGCGTTGGTCCCCGCCGCGGTTCGGCGCCGGCCCGGAAACCGGTACGGTATTCCTTGTGGGCGCTGGGTTCTTCCGGTGTTCGCATACACCCCGGAAGAACCCCATAAGGAGAAGCTCACGTGGCTGCAAATGGCGGTACCAAGGCGATTCTCGCGGCGCTGGCCGCAAACCTGACCATCGCCGTTTTGAAGTTCGTCGCCTACTTTCTGACGCTGTCCTCGTCCATGCTGGCCGAGGCGATTCACTCCCTCGCAGACTCCGGCAACCAGCTGCTGCTCCTGCTCGGCGGCAAACGCGCAAAGCGGGAAGCCAGCCCCGAGCACCCCTTCGGCTACGGCCGCGAGCGTTACATCTACGCCTTCATCGTTTCGATTGTGCTTTTCAGCGTCGGCGGCCTGTTCGCACTATACGAGGCCTGGGGAAAAATCCAGCACCCGCACGCCATCGAAGGGGACTTCTGGTGGGTGCCGCTGGCCGTCCTGATCGGCGCGATCATTGCCGAGTCCTTCTCGTTCCGGACAGCGATCATCGAATCCAACCCGCTCCGCGGGAAGCAAAGCTGGGTTAAATTCATCCGCAACGCTAAGCAGCCTGAACTCCCGGTCATCCTGCTCGAGGATTTCGGTGCCCTCGTGGGCCTGGTGTTCGCGCTCTTCGGCGTGGGCCTGACGCTCCTGACCGGGAACGGCATCTGGGACGCCCTCGGCACCGCGATGATCGGTCTGCTGCTCGTGTCGATCGCCGTGGTCCTGGCCATGGAAACCAAGTCGCTGCTGCTGGGCGAGTCGGCCACCCGCGATGACGTCGCCAAGATCCGCAGCGCGATCGAGGCCGGCGGCACCAGCATCATTCACCTCAAGACCATGCACCTTGGCCCTGAGGAGCTCTTGGTGGCGGCCAAGATCAGCATCGGCCGCTCGGACTCGGGCCAGGACATAGCGAAGGCGATTGATGACGCGGAGGTCCGGGTCCGCGAAGCCGTCCCGATTGCCCGGGTCATCTACCTGGAACCGGACGTGCAGCGCGTCAGCGCCCCCTGAGCCGCCCGGCCCCTAGGGAGAACGGAAGCCACTAGGGATAACGGCAGCCGCCAGATGGAACGGCGGCCCCTCAACAAAACAGCAGTCCGGTCCAGTGCTTCACTGGACCGGACTGCTGTTCTTTTTGGAGCATCTGCGCGCTGGTACCTCGGTCTCGGCCTCTGCCTCTTCCTCTGCCGTTGCCGTGGCTGTTCTGCCGGGGTACCTCTGCCGCGGCTGTTGCGCCGCGGCGGCGGGGTGGCTAGGAGGCCAGCGGCCGCCTGCGTTCTACGGCGCCGCTGAAGGCGGCGACCCCGAGCCCCAGCACGGCCAGGACGGCGCCCACGAGCGCGGGGGCGACGTAGCCCCAGCCCCAGGCGATCACCAGGCCGCCCAGGAAGGCACCGAGGGCGTTGGCGACGTTGAGCGCAGCATGGTTCAGCGAGGAGGCCAGCGACGGTGCATCCGGGGACGCATCGAGCAGCCTCGTCTGCAGGGCGGGAACGAGCATGGACCCGGCGGCGCCAACGACGAACACCATGACCAGCGCGGACCAGGCCCAGTGGACGCCCACGGCATAAACCACGAGTGCCACCGCCGTGCCGGGCAGCACCCAGTAAATCGTGCCCATGACGGACTTGTCGGCGATCCGGCCGCCAACGATGTTGCCCACCACCATGCCCACGCCGTACAGCGCCACGACCAGCGGCAGCCAGGCCGCCGGGAGGCCGGCGACGGAGGTCATGGTGTGCGAAATGTAGGTGTAGGTCGCGAAGAACCCTCCGAAGCCGACGATGCCGACCAGGATGGCAAGCCACACCTGCAGCCGCTTGAGCGCGCCGAGCTCCCTGCGGAAACTGGCATCGGCGTGCGGTTTCTGGAACGGGACAAACTTCCACAGCATGAAGAGCGTAATGATGCCGATCAGGCCCACCAGCAGGAACAGCAGCCGCCACCCGTAGCTCTGGCCCAGCCAGGTGGCGAAGGGGACGCCAATGACGTTGGATACCGTCAGTCCGGCCATGACCATCGAAATGGCCCAACCCCGCTTGGTCGGCGCCACCAGGGAGGCGGCAATCACGGCCGCGACCCCGAAGAAGGCGCCGTGGGGGAGTCCCGCGGCGAACCGGGACACCAGCATGGAGCCGTAGTCCGGGGCGAGGAAGGAACTGAGGTTGGCGACGCTGAAGAAGAGCATGAGCCCGAGGGCCAGATACTTCCGCGGGAGTTTGGCCCCGACCGCGGCCAGCACCGGCGCGCCGATCACGACGCCGAGGGCGTAGGCCGAAATCAGGTGACCTGCCTCGGGCGTGCTGATGTTCAGGCCCTGTTCGATCTCCTTGAGCAGGCCCATCATGGTGAATTCCGTGGTGCCGATGCCAAAGCCGCCCATCGCGAGAGCAATGATTGCCAGGGCAACGTGACGGGTGCCGATCTTGGTCGGCGCCGGGGCGTGTGTGGTGGTTGTCATTCGTCTTTTCGGAGAGATTTTCCGGGAGAGACCGGACGGATCGGACAGATAAATATGCTTTTAAGAACCGGGAGGGGGCGCCGAATATTCCGGAAGGTGTCGTGGCGGCCGCCTCCACCATTGTCCCCTACCTGAGCCGGCCCCCGGCCCCGGTCCCCGGGCGCCGGACCCTGCGCCCGCCTTAGACTTGAGGGCGTGACTGGACTCATAGGCGTCGTTGGCGGCGCAGTAGTGGACTCCCTGGCCGACCCGGGCATGCTCCTTGTGGCCCGGCGCACGGCGCCGCCGCAGTTTGCCGGAATGTGGGAGTTCCCGGGCGGAAAAGTCGAAGCAGGCGAGGCCGCCGAGGACGCCCTGCACCGCGAGCTCCGGGAAGAATTGGGCGTGCTGGTGCGGCTCGGGGCGGAACTGCCCGCGGAAACCGCCGCGGGCTGGCCGCTCAACGCGAAGGCGGCGATGAGGGTCTGGTTCGCGGAGCTCGCGCAGGGACAACCCCGGCCGCTGGAGGACCATGACGAATTGCGCTGGCTCGACCTCCGCAATCCGGCAGGGGTCCTGGACCTGCCGTGGATCCCGGCGGACCTCCCCATCGTCGAGGCCCTCCTGGCGGCTGTGCAGGCCACCGGGCCGCGCGGAGTGGAAGCGGGCCTGGGCCGCTGACCGGACTCGCCGCCGCGCTTCGGGAACCCGCCTCTCGCCAAACCGTCAGGCATGTGCCTACTCTGATCCCAACCGAGAGGAGTGGCCCGTGCAGGTCGGCGTCGGACGAGAGCAGCGAGCCGGAGAACGTCGCGTCGCGGCCACACCGGAGACGGCCCGGCAGCTGACAGCGCTCGGGCTCCATCTCCTGGTCGAGAGCGGTGCCGGCACCGAAGCAGGCTTCGCCGACGCCGCCTTCAAGGAGGCCGGCGCGACGGTGATCTCCGAGCTCCCGTTCGAGGCCCTGGACGTCCTGCTGCATGTCCGCCCGCTCACCCCGGCGGCCGCGGCCCGGCTGCGGCCCGGCACCGTCACCATCGGGCTGGCATCGCCGTCCTCGGAACTGCCGACCGTCCGGACACTCGCCGCGGCCGGGATCACCTCGTTCGCCCTGGAATTGCTTCCGCGGATCTCCCGGGCGCAGTCCATGGATGCGCTCAGCTCCCAGTCCCTGGTCACGGGTTACCGCGCCGTGCTGGAAGCCGCCGTCCGCTACCCGCGGTTCTTCCCGCTCTACATGACCGCCGCCGGTACCATCCCGCCGGCGAGGGTGCTGGTCCTTGGCGCCGGCGTCGCCGGGCTGCAGGCGATCGGCACGGCGAAGCGGCTCGGCGCCCGGGTCTCGGCCAACGACATCCGGGCGGCCTCCGCCGAGGAAGTCGCCTCGATGGGGGGCACTTTCATCAACCTGGACATCGATGCGGCGGCAGACGGAGCCGGAGGCTACGCCCGTGCCCTCGGCGAGGACCGGGCGCAACGCCAGCGCAGCCTCCTGGCCCCGCATGTCGCGGCGGCGGACGTCCTGATCACGACGGCCGCCATCCCCGGCCGGGCCGCTCCCTTGCTGGTGACCACCGCCATGGTGGCCGGCATGCGGGCAGGGTCTGTCGTCGTCGACCTCGCCGCGGAGTCCGGAGGCAACGTCGAAGGCGTGATCGCCGGCCAGGACGTGCAGGTGCCGGTCGACGGCGGATCGGTCACGCTCGTGGGTTTGCAGGACGCGGCATCCGCCATGCCCTCGGACGCGTCCCGGCTTTTCGCCCGGAACGTCAGCAACTTCCTCGCGCTCATGACCGACTGCGGCTCGGTGGCCCCGGACTTCGACGACGACGTGGTCGCCGGAACGTGCCTGACCCACGGCGGCACGGTGCGGCACGCCCCCACCGCAGAAGCATTGGAAAGGGAGGCGTGATGGGCCCCGTCGTATTGCTGACCGTGGTGGTGCTCGCGGTGTTCGTTGGCTTCGAAGTCGTCTCCAAGGTCACCAGCAAACTGCACACGCCGCTCATGTCCGGCGCCAACGCCATCCACGGCATCATCCTGGTCGGCGCCATCATCGTGGCCGGACAGGCAAGTGACCCGTGGGTCCTCGGCATCGCGCTCCTGGCCGTCGTCCTGGCCACCGTCAACCTGGTGGGCGGCTTTGTGGTCACGGACCGGATGCTGGAGATGTTCAGCGCCCACAAGCGGACACGCATCCCCGCCTCAAGCGGCGCCGCCAAGGCTGGCGGAGCCGCGGGCGAAGGACACCCCGGCGAGGGGAGCTCCGCCGACGCGGCGGGGGAGTCCAAATGAGCCTCCTGAGCCCCGAATGGACAGCCCTGCTCTACCTTGTGGCCGCCGTCTGCTTCATCCTGGCGCTCAAGGGCCTCAGCTCGCCACGAACGGCCCGCCGCGGCAACACCATCGGCGCGGCCGGGGCACTCCTCGCCGTCGTCACCGTCTTCCTCTCCGCGCGGCTGGAGAATGTTCCGCTCATCCTCGCGGCCATCGCCGTGGGCTCCGCGATTGCCTTCCCCGTGGCACGGCGGGTGCAGATGACCCAGATGCCCCAACTCGTGGCGCTCTTCAACGGCGTCGGGGGCGGGGCCGCGGCGCTCGTCGCCGTGCTGGAACTTGGCCACCAGGAAGATCCCTGGGTCCGCCTGGCCGTGGTCTTCACCATGCTTGTGGGGGCGGTGTCCTTCGCCGGCTCCGCGGTGACCGTGGGCAAGCTGCAGGAGCTCATCAGCACCCGTCCGCTGCTGTTTCCCGGGATGCCCTGGGTGATGGGGGCCGTCCTGCTGGGGGCGGTCATCTCAGGAGCTCTGGTGGTCCTGACCGGGTCGCCGGGCTGGTCGCTCGCATTGCTGGGCCTGGGCCTCGCCGCCGGGCTGCTCCTGGTGCTGCCCGTGGGCGGGGCGGACGTGCCGATCGTGATCTCCCTGCTGAATGCGTTCACGGGGCTGGCGGTGGCAGCGTCCGGCGTGGTCCTGGGCAATGTCCTGCTGCTGGTCGCCGGGACGCTCGTGGGCGCGAGCGGCACCATCCTGACCAAGGCCATGGCCTCGGCCATGGGGCGCGGAGTCGGCGGAATCATGTTCGGGGCGTTCAAGGGCGGCTCGACGGCGGGTTCCACCGCCCTGAGCGACCGGCCAGTGCGTTCCTCGTCCCCGGAGGACATTGCCGTCCAGCTCGGCTACGCCCAGCGGGTGGTGATCGTTCCCGGTTATGGGCTCGCAGTGGCCCAGGGCCAGCACACTGTGGCGGAGCTTGCCACGGCCCTGGTCGCGCGCGGCGTGGACGTCGTGTTCGCCATCCATCCCGTGGCGGGACGCATGCCGGGCCACATGAACGTGCTGCTGGCCGAGGCCAACGTGCCGTACGAGTCACTGCGGGAGCTCGCGGAAGTCAACCCCGAATTCGCGACCACGGACATCGTTCTGGTAGTCGGGGCCAACGACGTCGTCAACCCGGCGGCCAAGTCCTCGCCGGGTTCGCCGATTTACGGGATGCCGATCCTGGAAGTGGTGCAGGCCCAGCAGGTCGTGTTCCTGAAGCGGTCCATGCGCCCGGGGTTTGCCGGCATCGAGAATGAGCTCCTGCACGATCCCAAGACCACCCTCCTGTTCGGCGACGCCAAGGATTCGCTGGCCAGGGTGCTCGGCGCGGTCAAGGCGCTCTAGGCATCCTGCGCCCGGCGGCTCAGGGCGCTTTCCGCTCCGGCGTCCCTGCTGCGCAGGGGACCCATGGCTCCGTGTGCTTGAGGTGGAGCGGACTTCAAAACAGTGTGGGCTGGGCGGCGTCGGAACGGGCAGCGCCGGCGTGGCGTGGGCTTGCGTGCCCCGCGGTGTCCGGGATGCTCCCGGCCGGGTACTGGGCTTCTTCCTCCCGGGCGTTGTCATGGTCGCTGCCCCCGTCAAGGTCCCGGTGGCTGAAGCCCTGCGAGCCGGAGAAGCCGTGCAGGTCCTTGAAGTACCGGACCCGTCCTGCCAGCCACGCGCGGTATTCCTTCGATGCGTACGACCCGCTGCCGTACAGGCGGCGGTACTTGCCCGCCAGGTGCGGATGTTCCCGGGCGATCCACTGCATGAACCATTCACGGGTGCCCGGCTTCAGGTACAGCGCACCGGCCGTGACCCCTGTGGCGCCGGCCGCCGCGAGGGCCCCGAAGAGGGAATCGAGGGCCTCATCACCGTCGGAGAGCCACGGCAGGATGGGCATGGCCATGACGCCGCAGGGCAGGCCAGCTTCCCGCAGACGGGAGATGAGCTTCAGCCGGGCCCGTGGCCCAGGCGTGCCCGGTTCCACGGCCTCGGACAGCTGCTCGTTGGTCATGGCCAGCGAGATGCCCACCCCGACCGGCACCTGCGCCGCCGCATGCTTGAGGAGCGGGATGTCCCGGGCCAGGAGCGTGCCCTTGGTGAGGATGGACAGGGGAGTGCCGGAATCGGCGAGGGCACCGATGATGCCGGGCATGAGCTGGTAGCGGCCCTCGGCGCGCTGATAGGGGTCGGTGTTTGTGCCAAGGGCCACGTGCTCGCGGCGCCAGGACGGCTTGGCCAGTTCCTTGCGCAGGACTTCGGCGGCGTTGATCTTGACCACCACTTGGCTGTCAAAGTCCAGGCCGGCGTCGAAGTCAAGGTAGGTGTGGCTCTTCCGGGCAAAGCAGTAGACGCACGCATGGCTGCAGCCGCGGTAGGGGTTGATGGTCCAGTCGAACGGCATCCGGGAACCGGCGACCACCTTGTTGAGCACCGATTTGGCGGTGACCTCATGGAAGGTGATCCCGGCAAATTCCGGGGTGGAGACCGTCCGCACGAGTCCGGCCAGCGGCAGCAGGGCAGCCGTGGGCGAAGCGGCGGAAACGGCGGCCGGGGAATCGCCGCGCTCAAGTGCTTGTGCGTCCCATCTCATGCCTACATTCGAATATATGTTCGACTGAATGTCAAGGATGCTGACGGGTGAGGCGGCGGCCGGCTGCAGCATGGGGCGGCCTGTGCAGCTGCGGGGATCGGGGCTTACGAAGCCAGCCGCTCACGGGCGTTGTGATCAGGGCCGGTCGGTTCAGTGGCGCGTTTGGTCTGGTTGACCTCGGCCCACACCGCATCGAGGGAGAGTCCGAGGACGCCGGCGATAGCGGCGATAGTCGGGAAGGCGGGGGTCGCTACGCGGCCCGTCTCGATCTTCCGGAGGGTCTCCGGTGAGACGCGTGCATCGAGTGCGATGTCGAGCATCGAGCGTTCCCCCCTGGCGCGGCGCAACAGGGCGCCGAGGCGCTGTCCGCGCTCGATCTCTGCGAATGTGAGGGGCAACCTGACCATGGCTTCGATTATACCGGGATAATATGACCGGTATAGTTATTGGACACGTGAGAAAGGCGCCGCATGATCGAGATCCTGAATCCCACCGAACTTGCCCGGGCCAAAGAAGCAGGCGCCCTTGTAGCTGACATCCTGCAGACGCTGAAGAACCGCAGCACGGTCGGCGCGAACCTCCTGGACCTCGACCGATGGGCGCAGGCCATGATCGCCGAGGCTGGTGCGCAGTCCTGTTATGTCGACTACGAGCCGTCCTTCGGCCGCGGGCCGTTCGGACACTACATCTGCACGGCCGTCAACGACGCCGTGCTCCACGGACTCCCACGCGACTACACACTGGCCGACGGCGACCTGCTCACCCTCGACCTCGCCGTCTCCAAGCGAGGCGCCGCAGCAGACTCCGCCATCAGCTTCATCGTGGGCGACTCAAAGCCCCCGGAAAGCGTCGCGATGATTAACGCGACCGAGGGCGCGCTGGGCGCAGGGATAGCCGCTGCCCGGCCCGGAGCCAGGATCGGCGACATCTCCCATGCCATCGGCTCAGTCCTTGGCGAGGCGGGGTACCCGATCAACACCGAGTTCGGGGGCCATGGCATCGGATCGACCATGCACCAGGACCCGCACATTCCCAACACCGGACGGCCAGGCCGTGGCTACAAGCTGCGCCCCGGGCTGCTGCTCGCACTGGAGCCATGGGTCATGGCCAACACCGCTGAACTCATCACCGACGCCGACGGGTGGACGCTCCGAAGTGCGACCGGCTGCCGGACAGCACACAGTGAGCACACGATCGCCATCACCAACGACGGGGCCGAAATCCTCACCCTGCCGACGCGGACACACGCGTGAGGCCGGAGCGCCACCTGCCCTGGCGGCCAACGTGGACGGAGCCGGGTTGAGGGTGCCGCGGGGTTGCCGCCTTGCCGGGGCAGTGGAAGGGCGTTGCTAGGCTGGGGCGATGATTCTCCTGACCGGGTTCGAGCCATTTGGCGGCGATACGGCCAATCCGTCGTGGGCAGCGGCCCGTTCGGCGGCACGGCTGCTCCAATCCGAAGGGCTGGATGTCCAGGCGGTGGAATTGCCGTGCGTCTTCGGCGAGTCGGCCAAGGTGCTGGCGGAGGCCCTCGAGCGTTTCACGCCGGAGCTTGTGCTGTGCGCCGGCCAGGCCGGCGGGAGGGCGCGCATCTCGCTGGAACGGGTGGCCATCAATTGTGACGACGCCCGGATTCCGGACAATGCCGGCAATCAGCCCGTGGACGAACCCGTGGTCCCGGGCGGACCGGCAGCCTATTTCACGTCGCTGCCGGTCAAGGCGGCGCTCGCGGCGTTGAGCGCAGAGCAGATCCCGGCCGAAGTGTCCCAGAGTGCCGGGACCTATGTCTGCAACCATGTCTTCTACGCGCTCATGCACGCCCTGCGGCTACGTCCGGGCACCAAGGGAGGCTTTGTCCACGTCCCCTACGAGGACACGCAGCTTCCGGCCGGGAGCAGTGTCCACTCGCTGCCGGCCGCCCACATGGCGGCGGCGCTCGCCGTCGTCGTGCGCACTGCGCTGGCGACGACGGCGGATCTAAAGCTCCCTGCCGGCGCAACCCACTAACCCCAGCCGGTCATCCGGCGCCCGAGCCGGTGGCGGCCGCCGTCGGCGACGCGAAACAACTGCTCCCGCAATTACTGGACAATCAGTCGAGCAGTTCCCAGACGACGCCGATGGTGGCGGTGACCCCCGACTCGCCGGCCTCGACGGTGAGTGAGGCCACCGCCGCTTCCCGCTGCATCTTCGCCACGGGGATCGGCGCCTGGAAACCGGTGTGCTGGGTGAGGGACAGGACCCTGCCCAGCCCGGTTCCCGCGAGGGCGGCATAGTGCTCGGCGGTGGTGCGGGCGTCCTGCCAGGCGGCCTCCCGGGCCCGGGCTTCCACGGCCGAGGAGTCGGCGAAGCCGAGGGTCAGCCCGTTCAGCCGGACGGCGTCGCCGCCGGCAGCAACCGCCGCGGCAAGGACCTGCGAGGACGCGGACAGCTCGCGGATCCTGACGGTGAGCGTGCTGGAGGCCAGATAGCCGGTCACGGTCTGGCCCCGGCCATCCTGCCAGTTCAGCTCGGCCCGGACGTTCAGCCCGGAAGTGGACAAGTCCGCGCTGTCCACGCCGCGCTGCCGGAGCTCCGACGTGATGGCGGCCGACCGTGTTCCGGCCTCGCTGTAGGCCTCGGCCACGCTCTCGCGGCGGCATTCAACGCCGATCGACACGGTCAGCAGGTCCGGCACCGCCTCGGCGCTGCCGGTTCCTGCAACGGAGATGCTTCGGGGGCTGTCTGTCATGTCAGGCCTCGTAACGTTCAGGGGCGGTCACGCCCAATCTGCGGTGCGTGCGTGGTCTGGTCCCGGGCAGGCCGGGCCGGGGGTAGCCGCCTGCTTCCAGGCCGGCATGGCGCTCGAAGATGTTGGCGCTGCCCGGGTTGCCCGTGCGCCAGAGGGACCAGCCGGCGGCTATGAAGTACAGCGGAAGGAAGGGCAGCCCGAGGCACCAGGCGTATTGGGTGCTGTGGCGCTCCTCGTGGCCCAGCAGCACCGGATTGGCGCGGGCGGATTCCGGTCCGGCGCGGAAGAGGATCACGTTGCCCACGGTGAAGGCCGCAGCAAACGGCAACCGCCAGCGGTAGCGGCCCGCGATCAGCAATCCGCGCGGACCGGAGCTGACGGTTGTCCGCGCACAGGCTGCCAGCAGCAGGCCCAGCAGGGTGGAGCCGTTGAGCAGGTTGGCGATCTGGCGGAGCCGTTGTCCGGGCGTCATGAGGCCATGGTAACCGGGGGTGTGCCCGGCAGTCAGGGGTCCGCCGGGATGTCCCGTGCCCGTGGAATCCCGGCGTGGGCGTGTCCAGGCGCAGCCGGCACCGCGGCGTCACGTGCGGGGCGGCCATTGCCATGCCGCCGACGGCCGTCTACTAGACTGGGGACAGTGACCACAAGCCTTGCCGAGAACCTGCGCCGCGCCCTGTGCCCGGCGCACGCTGTTGGCATGATCCGACTCGTAGCTAAGAACAGTAGATGACTGAAACTTTGCCGGACGCAGCCGTCCCGAATCCTCTGGATGAAGCCGCCATTACCGCCGCCGTAGACCAGGCCGTTGCCGCCATCGCCGCCGCAGCGACCCTCGATGAACTCAAGGCCGTGCGCCTCGCCCACACGGGCGAGAAGTCCGCCCTGAGCCTCGCCAACCGTGAGATCGGCGCGCTGCCCAAGGACCAGAAGGCCGCCGCCGGCAAGCTCATGGGCGCCTCGAGGGGACGGGTCAACAAGGCGCTCGCGGACCGCACGGTCGCGCTCGAGGCCGAGAACGACGCGCGGATCCTCGTCGAAGAGACCGTGGATGTCACGGCAGCGCCGCGCCGGCGCACGGCCGGTGCACGCCACCCGCTGTCCACGCTGCAGGACCGCGTGGCGGACATCTTTGTCGGCATGGGGTGGGAAATTGCCGAAGGGCCCGAGGTCGAGTCCGAATGGTTTAACTTCGATGCCCTGAACTTCAAGCCGGACCACCCCGCCCGCGACATGCAGGACACGTTCTTCGTCGAGCCGCCCGAGGCCCACCTGCTCATGCGCACGCACACCTCGCCGGTGCAGGTCCGCTCCATGCTGGAACGGGAGCTGCCCATCTATGTGCTGTGCCCGGGCAAGGTGTTCCGCACGGACGAGCTCGACGCGACGCACACCCCCGTGTTCCACCAGTTCGAAGGCCTGGCCATCGACAAGAACCTGAGCATGGCGGACCTTCGCGGCACGCTGGAGCACTTCGCACGCCAGATGTTTGGTGCGGAAGCCCAGATCCGGCTGCGCCCGAACTATTTCCCGTTCACCGAGCCGTCCGCGGAGCTGGACATCTGGCACCCGGGCGCCAAGGGCGGCCCCAGCTGGATCGAGTGGGGCGGCTGCGGCATGGTCAACGCCAACGTCCTGCGCGCGGCCGGGATCGACCCGGACATCTATTCAGGCTTTGCCTTCGGCATGGGCATCGAACGCACCCTCATGTTCCGCAACGAGGTTGGCGACATGCGCGACATGATTGAAGGCGACGTACGTTTCAGCGAGCACTTCGGGATGGAGATCTAACAGTGCGTATCCCACTTTCCTGGCTGCGCGAATTCGCGCAGGTACCGGCCGAAGCATCGGCCGAAGACGTCATGGCCGAACTCGTCAAGGTCGGCTTTGAAGAAGAAGCCGTCCACCGACCCACGGACACCCTTCGTGGGCCGATCGTCGTGGGCCAGGTCCTGAGCATCGTCAAGGAGCCCCAGACCAACGGCAAGACCATCAACTGGTGCCAGGTCCGGGTTGTCCCCGAGGGCCGCGAGCAGACCCTCACGGGCGAGGGCATCGACCCCTCCGGCGTGCAGGGCATCATCTGCGGCGCCCACAACTTCGTCGAGGGTGACAAAGTGGTGGTCACCCTCCCGGGCGCAGTGCTGCCGGGCGACTTCCACATCTCCGCGCGCAAGACCTACGGGCACCTCTCCGCCGGCATGATCGCCTCCGTCCGTGAGCTTGGCATCGGCGAGGACCACGACGGCATCCTGGTGCTGTCCCGGATCGGCCTCGACCCGGAACTGGGCACCGACGCGATGGAACTGCTGGGCCTCTATGACCAGGCGGCCGAGATCAATGTGACGCCGGACCGCGGATACGCGTTTTCCATCCGCGGCGCAGCCCGTGAATACGCGCACGCCACCGGCACCGTGTTCACGGACCCGGTCTCCAAGGTCCAGGTTCCGCAGTCGCTCTCCGGCGGCTACGGCGTCAAGCTCAACGACGACGCCCCTATCTACGGCAAGCCCGGCTGCGACCGTTTCGTGGCCCGCACCGTGCGCGGTGTGGATGCCACCCGGCCCACCCCGCTGTGGATGACCTCCCGTCTCCGGCTCGCCGGCATCCGGTCCATCTCCCTGCCGGTGGACATCTCCAACTACGTCATGCTCGAGCTCGGGCAGCCGAACCACTGCTATGACCTGGACAAGCTGGCCGGCGACATCGTGGTCCGGCGGGCCACGGCGGGGGAGAAGATCACCACCCTGGACGACAAGGAGCGCACGCTCGACGTCGAGGATCTGCTGATCACGGACGAATCCGGGCCCATCGGAATCGCCGGTGTCATGGGAGGCGCCCACACCGAAGTCTCGGACACCACCACGAACGTCCTGGTCGAGGCCGCGCACTTCGACGAGGTCTCGATTGCCCGCGCGCGCCGCCGGCACAAGCTGCCGTCCGAGGCGTCCAAGCGCTTTGAACGCGGCGTGGACTGGCAGGTGGCCGACGTGGCCGCCCAGCGTGTGGTGGACCTGCTGGTCGAACTCGCCGGAGGAACGGCCGACGAGGCCGGGACCGACGTCGGGACCGCGCCGGACGCCGTAACCATCGAACTGCCGGCAGAGTACGCGGCAGCCCGGATCGGGATCGACTTCACCGAGGAACAGATCCTGACCTCGCTCGAGGACCTCGGCGCCGTCGTTGCCAGGACCGGTAACGGCTACACGGTGACCGCCCCGAGCTGGCGCCAGGACCTCGAGACGAAGGATGACCTGACCGAGGAAATCGCCCGGCTGGTCGGCTATGACAAGATCCCGGCGACCCTGCCGGTGGCGCCCCCGGGCCGTGGCCTGACCCGCGTCCAGCAGCAGCGCCGCCGCCTGATCCAGGCCCTCGCCGACGCCGGACTCACCGAGGTGCTGGCGTATCCGTTCGTCTCGAAGGCCGCCAATGACACCTTTGGCGTCCCCGCCGAGGGTGCGGCGCGCAAGGCCCTCAAGCTGGCCAACCCGATCAGCGAGGAGCACGGCTTTCTGCGGACCTCCGTCCTTCCGGGCCTGATCGAGGTGGCCAAGCGCAACCACTCCCGCGGTTTCCGCGACCTCGCCCTCTTCGAGGCCGGGCTCGTGTTCCTGCCGGGCGAGAAGCTTGGCACCTCCGCGATTCCGCCGCTCGGCGTCAAGCCCGGCGACGACGTGCTCGATGCCCTGTACGACGGCGTTCCGGACCAGCCGCTGCACCTGGGCGCCGTGCTCACGGGGCACGACTCTCCCGCTGCCCCGGGCCACGCCCCGCGGGCCTGGGACTGGGCGGACGCGGTGGACATCGCCCGGATCGCCGGCGACGTGCTCGGCGTCGAGCTCCTGGTCACGCAGGGCCGGCATCAGGCCTTCCACCCGGGCCGGGCGGCGCAGCTTGAACTGCGCACCGGCGAAGTGGTGGGCTACGCCGGCGAGCTGCACCCGAAGCTGCTGGTGGCGCACGACATGCCGGCCCGTTCCGTGGCGCTGGAACTGAACGCCGACGCCCTTTTCGAGGCTGCCGCCGACGTGATCGTGGCCCGGCACATCTCGACGTACCCGGTGGCCACGCAGGACGTGGCCCTGGTGGTGGCGCAGGATGTCCCGGCGGGGGAGGTGCTGGCTGCGCTGCGTGAAGGCGCCGGCGAACTGCTCGAGGACGTCGCGTTGTTCGACGTTTACGCGGGCAAGGGCATCGAGGAAGGCAAGAAGTCGTTGGCGTTCAGCCTGCGCTTCCGCGCCGACGACCGCACCCTGACGGCGGACGAGGCCTCGGCAGCCCGTGAAGGTGCCGTGGCCGCCGCCCACGAACGATTCGGAGCGGTGCAGCGCTGAGGACTGCGCTGCTCACAGCGCAGACGTTTCTGAAAGGGGCGGGTCATGGCATCACACCTTGTTGTGCGTGCCTGCCCGCCCTTTCGCGTTCCCGGCTACCCCGGTATTCCCCGGGGCCTGGGGGCGCCCGTGGACGCGGCACCAGCCCTATATCCGGAACCGGAGCTGGAACGCGACTCGCGCTCCCTGCTGGACGGGGCCGAGCTCGTCCGGGCCCGGGCCATGACCCCGCGGACCCGGGAGGACTTCCTGTACGGGCGGCTCGCGCAGCGCCGGTTCGCCGCCGGCCTGCTCGGCGTTCCGGCGTCGGATCTCACCGCCTGGTACAGCTGTCCTCGGTGCGGCACCGGCACGGACATCTCACACGGCCGGCCCGGCTACCTGCTCCGCGGCCAGGCTGCGCCGCTGCTGCTGAGCCTGTCCCGTACGGCCGGCTGGACGCTTCTGGCCGGGGTCGTGGACCCGGACCCGGGCGAGCACCTGGGCATCGACGTCGAGGATCCGGCCCGGGCGGACTTCGACGGGTTCGACGACGTCGTGTTGACCCCGGCGGAACAACGGCACCTCGCCGGGCTGGCCGGCATCGCGCTGCTGCAGGGCAGGGCACGCCTGTGGGCGCGCAAGGAGGCCTGGCTCAAAATGCTGGGCACCGGGCTGCAGACGGCCCCGGACACCCTGGACGTGCTGGCGCCGGCAGTGAACGGCCGCGCAGGGCTCCGGGACCTGCCGCCGGCAGAGACAGGCCTGCCCGCTGATCTCGTGGCCGCCGTCGCCCTGGCGGTCCTTCCCTAGCCGGAGCTCCGGCCCCTGATCAGATCTTGGGCGGCGTTGCCTGCGGGAGCGGCGGCAGGGCGTCGGCGAACAGCCAGGGGTGCAAAAGGGCCTCTGCGTCCAGGCCCGTCGTGTGGGCGGCCGCGACGATGAAGTCGGCGGTGGTCACGGTGCCGTGCCGGAAGCGGTCCGTCCAGTCGTGCAGCAGGGCGAAGAACGCCAGGTCGCCGCAGCGTACCCGCAGGGCGTGCAGGGCCAGGGCGCCGCGTTTGTAGACCCGGTCGTCAAACATCAGTTCGGGGCCGGGGTCGCCCACCATCAGGTCCTGCGGGGCAGCGGCGAGCTTGCGCCAGGCGGCGCGCGCGCGGGCCGCCGCCGACATGATGCCGGCCTCTTCAGACCAGATCCATTCCGCGTAGCAGGCAAAGCCCTCGTGCAGCCAGATGTCCTTCCAGGTCGCAGTGGTCAGGGAGTTCCCGAACCACTGGTGGGCGAGTTCGTGGGCGATCATCCGCTGTGATTCCCAGTCCTGCCGCAGATGGTTGGGCCCCAGGATGGACAGTGTCTGCGCTTCCAGCGGGATTTCCAGGACGTCGTCGGTGACCACCACCGTGTACTCCGGGAATGGGTACGGCCCAAAGCAGTTCGTGAAGGTCCGCATCATGTCGGGCTGGCGGGCCAGGGCGGCCCGGGCGCCCGCCTGCAGCGACGCCGGCACGGCCACATACTGCGGAACGTGCCCTGAGGGCCGGTCGGCATTGAGCGTCAGGAGCTCGTAGCGGCCGATCTGGACCGTGGCCAGGTAGGTGGCCATGGGTTCGGCCTGCTCAAAGACCCAGGTCTCGCGGCTGGCCCTGCTGGTGCGGGAAAGCAGCACCCCGTTGCACACGGCCCGGTAGTTCGCGTCGGTGGTCACGGTGATGAGGTAGGTCGCTTTGTCCCGCGGGTGGTCATTGCACGGAAACCAGGAGGCTGCCCCGTTGGGCTGCCCGGCGACCAGCACCCCATCGGAGAGCTCTTCCCAGCCCACTTCGCCCCACACGCCGCGGCGCGGCGCGGGGTACCCCTCATAGCGGATGTCCAGCGTGAAGGCCTCGGTGGCGAGCAGCGGGTGGTCGGGGTAGACAACGAGCTGCTCGGCCCGCTGCGTGAACCGGCGTACCCTGCGCCCGTTGAGCTGGATCTTCGTGGCCCGCAAGCCGGCCAGGTCCAGGACGATCGCCGACGTCGGGAGCTGCGTGATGGCGTGCAGGACGGCGTGCCCGGCAAGGCGGTTGCTGCTGACCCGGTAGTCCAGATCGAGTTCATACCGGGCGACGCGGTAGGCATTGGTCCCGTGGCCGGGCATATAGGGGTCCGGGGCGCCGGCTTCCGGGCTCGTGGCCCGGCTGATTTCGCGGCTGATTTCCCCGCTGATGTCCCCGCGGGCGGCGGCGCCGCTGCTGCTTGGTGCGCTGGTGCTCAATGGACGGACCTTCGGTTGTGGTGCTGGTGGACGTGCGCAGGCGCCGGGCCTAACGGGGCCCGGCGGGCGGTGCCGGCCCGTCCCAGGGGCTGACCGGATTGCCCATCCAGTACGTCCCGGCAGGGACGGTTTCGCCCCGCATGACGAGGGACGCCGGCCCCACCGTGCCGCCGCTGCCGATCCTGGCCTGCGGCAGGATGACGCCGTGCGGGCCCATGGTGGCTCCGTCATCGAGCGTAACAGTGTCGATGCTCATGACACGGTCATGGAACAGATGGGTCTGGACCACGCACCCGCGGTTGACGGTCGAATTCCTGCCGAGGGTGACGAGGTCCGCCTCCGGCAGCCAGTAGCTTTCGCACCAGGTCCCGGCACCGATTTTCGCGCCGAGTGCCCGCAGCCACCACACCAGCGCCGGTGTCCCCGTGGCGGCGCGCGCGAACCACGGGGCGCTGACCATCTCAATGAACGTGTCCACTACCTCGTTCCGCCAAATGAAGGAGCTCCACAGCGGGTGCTCGCCGGGGCGGATGCGGCCCACCAGCAGCCATTTGGCCACGACAGCACTGCCCGCGGCCGTGGCCCCGGCGAGCAGGATCACCACCCCGCTCAGGAGAGCGGCGACTCCGTAGTTGAACAGGGCCGCCATCGCGTCGAACGCGAGCATCACACCGACGGCGATGACGACCGTCAGCATGACCGGGACGAACCGGCACAGCTCCCACAGGGCGCGCGCGACCTTCAGCCTCCGGGGCGGCTGGTAGGTCCGCGTGTCGTCCGAGGCGATGGCGGTGCGCCGCAGCCGCACCGGCGGGCTGCCGAGCCACGAGGTGCCGGACTTCGCCTTGGCCGGCGTCGCGGACAACACCGCCACGAGGGAGTTCTTGGGCACGCTGCGCCCGGCCGCCGTCATGCCCGAGTTGCCCAGGAAAGACCGCTTGCCGATCTTGGCCGGGGCTATGTGCATCCAGCCGCCGTCGAGTTCGTAGGACGCCACCATCGTGTCGTCGGCCAGGAACGCGCCTTCGCCCACGGTGGTCATGCGCGGGATCAGCAGCACTGTCGAGGCCTCCACGTTGCGGCCGACCTTCGCACCGAGAAGCCGCAGCCAGACCGGCGTAAAGAGGCTGGCGTAGATCGGGAACAGCAGATCCCGGGCCAGATCCAGTACCCGCTCGGTTGCCCAGACCTGCCACCCGATCCGGCTCCGGACCCGGTAGTAGCCTTCGGCGAGGCCGACGCTGAGGAGCCTCGTCGTGGCCAGGATCAGCAGCAGGTTGGTCAGGAACCATGCCAGCGCCGCCAGCGGGATCGAGAGCGCTATGCCGGGCAGGGCCGCGGGCAGGGAGGAGCTGCCCTGGATGAACGCGAAGATCACCAAGCCCGCGACGGCGGCGGAGACGTAGGGGATGAGCGCCAGCATGGCGGAGGCGGCGGCGAAACCGGCGAACCACAACCGGCCCATCAGCCGGTGCTCGTCCGGGGAGTCCGGCCACGAGTGCCGGGCCTTGCCACGGCGCTCGGCCGGCGACCCGGCCACGAGCTGGCCCGCCTTGACCTTGCCGATCACAGCGGAACCCGGCTCCACCTGCGCCCCGGCACCCACCGTGGCTCCCGGCATCAGCGTGCTGCGGGCCCCCACGCTTGCGCCGGGGCCAATTCGGATGGCACCGATGTGGACACGGTCGCCGTCGATCCACCAGCCGGACAGATCGACTTCGGGCTCGATATTGGACCCTGTGCCGAGGGTCAGCAGCCCGGTGACGGGCGGCAGCGAGTGCAGCTGAACGTTCTCGCCGATCTTCGCCCCGAGCGCTTTCGCGTAGTAGGGCACCCAGGGCGCGCTGGCGAGGCTGATGGCGCCGGCGAGGTCCTGGATCTGTTCCGCGAGCCAGAGCCGGAGGTGCACCCGCCCGGACCGGGGATAGGTGCCAGGCACCACGTTGCGCAGCAGGATGCGGGCCGCGGCAACAGAGAGCAGCATCCGCCCGGCGGGACTGACGAAGACCAGCCAGGAAGCTCCCACCCACCACCATGAGATCGTTGGCGCGGCGCTGAATCCGGCGAAGGCGGCCAGCAGGTTGTTGGCTGCCATCAGGTAGGTCAGCCAGCGCATGCCGACCAGGATGTGCAAGGGAACGCCCAGGAGCGTCTGGAAGGCCTGCGACTTCCGCGCGGTGGGCCGGACGGTGCGCTCCTGGGCAGCGACGGCACCACCCTCCGGCAGCGACTGCCGGGCCTCGTCCACCAGGGCGCCCACCCTGGGTGTGGCGTAGATATCGGCCACCGTGATGGTGGGATAGCGGACGCGGAGGGCGGACACGAGCTGCGCCGCGGCCAGCGAGCCGCCGCCGTAGGCGAAGAAGTCGGCATCGAGGCTGGTGACCGGGCTTCCCAGCACGGCGCTCCACTGCTCCACGATCCACTGCGCGTCCTCCGGCAGGTTCAGCGGGGCACCTTCGGCCTCTGCCGCTCCGGTTCCACTGAGCGGCCAAGGCAGGGCGTGGCGGTCCACTTTGCCGCTGGTCTTGGTCGGCAGCGAATCGACGAGCGTCAGCAGCGGAATGAGGGGCGCGGGCAGGCGTTCGCCCAGCAGTTCGCGGGCGGCTGCGAGGTCGATGTCACGGCCCGCGACGGCGGCAAGGTAGCCGACCAGGATCTGGTTGCCGGCCGCGGTGGTCTGCACGGCGGCGGCGGCGCCGGCGATATCCGGCAGGGACTGCAGGGCGGCGTCGATTTCGCCGAGCTCGATCCGGCGGCCACCGAGCTTGACCTGCTCATCGGCGCGGCCCTGGAAAATGAGGCCTTCTGCTTCGTACCTGACGAGGTCGCCGGAGCGGTAGGCGCGCGGCCAGCCCAGGGACGGCATGGGGGCATATTTTTCCGCGTCCTTGCCCGGGTCAAGGTACCGGGCCAGCCCGACGCCGCCGATGATCAGTTCGCCCACCGCGCCTTCGGCGACGGGCAGCGAATCGGCGTCGACGACGGCGAGGTCCCAGCCGTCCAGCGGCAGGCCGATCCGGATAGGGCCGGCCGCGCCGAGCTGCGCGGCGCACGCGACCACGGTGGCCTCGGTGGGCCCGTAGGTGTTCCATACTTCGCGTCCTTCGACGGCGAGCCGTTCGGCAAGGTCGGGCGGGCACGCCTCCCCGCCGAAGATCAGCAGCCGGACACTTTCCAGCGACTCCACGGGCCAGAGAGCGGCCAGCGTGGGGACGGTGGAGACCACGGTGATGCCGTGGCTGATGAGCCAGGGGCCGAGGTCCATCCCGGTCCGCACCAGCGCCCGGGGTGCCGGAACCAGGCAGGCGCCGTGGCGCCACGCGAGCCACATTTCCTCGCAGGAGGCATCGAAGGCAACGGACAGGCCGGCCAGCACCCGGTCCTGCGGACCCACCGGATCGGCCTGCAGGAAGATGCGGGCCTCGGCGTCCACGAACGCGGCGGCTGAGCGGTGCTGGACCGCGACGCCCTTGGGGGTGCCGGTGGAGCCGGACGTGAAAATGACCCACGCGTCGTCGTCGGGGCCGGGCGGCCTCGCGTCGGGGAACGGGCGGGGGTGGTTGCTGTCCGTGACGATCTTCCCGCCGGCGCGGAGGATGCCGGCCACCCTCGCCTCCCCGAAGACCAGTTTGGCCCGCTCGTCGGGATCGTCGGCGTCTACGGGGACATACGCCGCACCGACCAGCAGCACCGCCAGGATCGAGACGTAGAGCTCGTTGGTGCCCGACGGGATCCGGACGCCGATCTTGTCGCCGGCACCCAGCCCGGCGAGGTGCAGTTTCCGGGCGGTGGCCCGGACCTCGTCCATGAGCTGGGCGTAACTGAGCGAACGGTGGCCGTCGTCGAGCGCCGAAGCGTCCGGGTACCGGGCGGCAGTATCCCGGACGATGTCTATCAGCGTGCGCTCCGGCGGGGCGGAGAGGGCGCCCGGCAGCTGGGGCTCGTGGACGGTGAGACGGGGAGCGGGAAGACTCTGCACCGCACCGGCGTCGGGGGCTTCACTGGGGGTCAGTCGTTGCTCGGTCACTGGCGCATTGTCCCTGCAGGAGATGAACGGATGGTGTTGCCGTACGGCTTGGGGGACCGTGCAGCTTAGGGGACGAGGATGACTTTGCCGGTGGTGCGGCGCTGTTCAAGGTCCTCGTGGGCACGGGCCGCCTCGCCGAGAGGATAGCGTGCGCCGATCCTGACCTTGAGGCTGCCGTCGGCAGCGGCGGCAAAGACTTCGTGGGAGCGCCAGCGGCGTTCCCGGGCGTCGCGCAGGTAGTGGCCCATGGTGGGCCGCGTGAGGTAAAGCGAGCCGCCGGCGTTGAGCCGCTGCGGGTCGAACGGCGGGACCGGGCCGGACGCTGCGCCGAAGAGGACCAGCATGCCCCGGATGCGCAGGGACGCCAGGGAGGCGTCGAAAGTGTCTTTTCCGACGCCGTCGTACACCACATCCGCGCCGGTGCCGTTGGTCAGATCCCGGACCCGGTCGGCGAAACCGTCGTAGCGCAGCACGTGGTCGGCGCCGGCTTCGCGGGCCAGCTGCTCTTTCGCGTCTGTCGAAACGGTGGTGATGACGTTGGCGCCCCTCGCCTTGAGCAACTGGATCATCAGGAGTCCCACACCGCCGGCGCCGGCGTGGAGCAGCACGGTGTGGCCGGACTCGACCTTGAAGGTGGAGTTGATCAGGTAGTGGGCCGTCACGCCCTGCAGCGGCAGCGCCGCGGCGGTGAAATCATCCAGGCCGTCGGGAACCGGGAGGGCCTTGTCCTCATCGATGAGTGCATAGCCGGCGTAGCAGTCAGCGCCCTCGGCCGTGGCCACCCGGTCACCGGGAGCAAACCCGGTGACGGCGTCGCCGACCTCCTCCACGGTGCCCGCGGCCTCGGAGCCGGGCGTGAAGGGGTAGCTGACCTTGTAGACGCCGCTGCGCTTGTAGGTGTCAATGAAGTTCACGCCCGCGGCCGCGACCTTGACCAGCAGCTGGCCGGGCCCGGGAACAGGTCGGGCTGTCTTGTCGAGTTCGAGGACCTCGGGGCCGCCGGCCTGGCGGGCGACGATTGCGTGCATCATGTGGCTCCTTTTCCGGGCGGGAATTCTGTCCCGGTCCCTGGGTCCATCCTAGGGACACCGGGGGTAACCATGAAGGGGCCTTCCGTAACCAGCCGTCACGTGATGTTTGGGCCGACGTGGCCCGGAGGGGGCGGGTCCTGCGCGGCCGACGGCGGTCCGTCCTTTAGTAGCGGCGGGTTACCGTTGCCATCGGGCATTCGAAGTGGCGGCCCGCGGCGAGTCCGACGTCGTTGAGGTAGCGGACAATGATGGCGTAGGACTGCATCAGCGTGGTTTCCGTGTACGGGACCTGGTGCTTGGCGCAGTACTCGCGGACGATCTTGGCGGCCTGGTGCAGCTGCGGGCGGGCCATGTCCGGGAAGAGGTGGTGTTCGGCCTGGCGGTTGAGGCCGCCGAGCAGGATGTCCATGAAGCGGCCGCCCGAGATGTTCCGGGACGTCAGGACTTGGCGGCTGAAGAAGTCCACCCGGCTGTCCGCCGGCAGCACCGGCATGCCCTTGTGGTTCGGCGCGAAGGACGCGCCCATATAGAAGCCGAACACGGCCAGTTGGACGCCGATGAAGGCGAACGCCATGCCCAGCGGCAGGAAGGTGAACGCGAGGACCGGCAGGAGGCTGAGCCGGACCGCGAGGATCGGGATTTCGACCCAGCGGTGCGTGACCTTGGCCCGGCGGACGATGAATTTCACGGAATCGATCTGCAGTCCCAGGCCCACCAGGAACAGGAGCGGGAAGAAGAACCAGCCCTGCTTGCGGGTCAGGAACGCGAGGCGTCCCTGGCGGTCGGCTACGGCTTCGGGGTGGAAGGCGATGGGGCCGGGCGCGATGTCCGGGTCCTTGGAGATGACGTTCGGGTGGTTGTGGTGCGCGCCGTGCTTCTGCTCCCACCAGGAGTAGCTGATCCCGGCCACGGAGGTGGCGAGCAGGCGTGCTGCCCAGTCGTTGGCACGGCGGGACGCGAAGATCTGCCGGTGCCCGGCCTCGTGGGCGAGGAAACTCAACTGCGTGCAGATGATGCCGAGGGCGGCGGCGATCAGGAGCTGGAACCAGCTGTCACCGATCAGCGCGAACCCGAACCAGGTGGCGGCCATCAGGAGCACCAGGCTGGCGAACACTGTGATGTAGAACCCGACGCGCCGTTCGAGGAGGCCGGCCGTCTTCACGCTCTTGAGGAGTTCCGAATAGCTCAGGACGACGGCGTTGGGCTGCCGGACCCGCGATGGCGGCCGCGCCGGCGTTTCGGCGGGAAGGGTGGAAGTGGCGGTCATAGGGCGCTTGCCTCGTCACGGTTACGGGCAACGCTGCAGCTGACATTCGCAGCTGCACGGTCTGGATCACCCTTTACCAAGCATACGCCCCCGGGTTTCCGCGGCAGGCCGTTCGGGAGCTTTGGACACACGCCCATCGATGCATAAATATCGGCATCTATGCATACTCTTGCTGTATAGTCGTGCTTATGACTATTTCTGTTGCCGTTTCCGGGGCTAGCGGCTATGCCGGCGGCGAGGTCCTGCGGCTCCTCGCCGGTCATCCCGACGTCACCATCGGCGCCATCACGGCCCACAGCAACGCCGGTTCCAGACTAGGGGAATTGCAGCCGCATCTCCATGGCCTCTCTGACCGGATTCTCGAAGACACCACCGTGGATAACCTGGCCGGGCACGACGTCGTGTTCCTGGCGCTTCCGCACGGGGCATCCGCGGAGATCGCGGCGCAGCTGCCCGCCGGGACCCTGGTCATCGACGCCGGCGCGGACCACCGACTCGAGGACCCGGAGGTCTGGGAGAAGTTCTACGGGTCGGCCCACGCCGGAACCTGGCCCTACGGACTCCCGGAACTGCCCGGCCAGCGCGATGCCCTCCGCGGCGCCACCCGGATCGCCGTCCCCGGCTGCTACCCGACCTCGGCCCTGCTGGCCCTCACTCCCGGCTTCAGCAACCAGCTGCTGGAGGGCGACGACGTCGTGATCGTCTCCGCCTCCGGCACCTCAGGGGCCGGCAAAGCTGCCAAGGTCAACCTGATCGGTGCCGAAGTCATGGGCTCCATGAGCCCCTACGGGGTCGGCGGGGGACACCGGCACACCCCCGAGATCGAACAGGGACTCTCCAAGGCGCTGGGGTCCCCGGTCACCGTCTCCTTCACGCCGACGCTGGCCCCGATGAGCCGCGGCATCCTCACTACGGCGACCGCCAGGGTCCGGCAGCAGCCAGGCCGCAGTGTCACTGCCGCAGACCTGCGTGCCGCCTGGGCCGAAGCCTACGACGACGAACCGTTCGTGCACCTGCTCCCCGAGGGGCAGTGGCCCTCCACGAAATCGGTCCAGGGATCGAACCACACGGTCATGCAGCTCGCCTTCGATGAGCACACCGGCCGCGTGATCGTGTGCTGCGCCATCGACAACCTCACCAAGGGGACCGCCGGCGGGGCCGTGCAGTCCATGAACCTAGCCCTCGGCCTGGCGGAAACCGCCGGCCTCAACCTCCAGGGAGTCGCACCGTGAGCATCACCGCACCGCAGGGATTCCGCGCCGCCGGCGTGACGGCCGGGCTTAAGGCTTCCGGCAAGCCGGATGTGGCCCTCGTGGTCAACGACGGCCCGTCCAGGGCCGCCGCGGCGGTCTTCACGTCCAACCGCGTGGCCGCGGCCCCCGTGCACTGGTCCCGCGAAGTGGTCAAGGACGGGCGCGTGGATGCCGTGATCCTCAATTCCGGCGGCGCCAACGCCTGCACCGGGCCCCAGGGGTTCCAGAACACGCACACCACCGCGGAGAAGACCGCCGAGGCCCTCGGCGTCTCCGCCACCGACGTCGTGGTCTGCTCCACCGGACTGATTGGCGAGCAGCTCCCCATGGAGAAAATCCTGGCCGGGATCGGTTCCGTCACCGCAGCCCTGGCCGCGGACGGCGGGCCCGCGGCGGCCACCGCGATCATGACCACGGATTCGGTGTCCAAGCAGGCCGTCTTCACCGGCACGGCCGCGGACGGCACGCAGTTCACCATCGGCGGCATGGCCAAGGGCGCCGGCATGCTGGCCCCGGGCCTGGCCACCATGCTGGTGGTCCTCACCACGGACGCCGACGTCCCGCCGGACGTTCTCGACGCCGAACTCCGCAACGCCACGCGGCTCACCTTCGACCGGGCGGACTCGGACGGCTGCATGTCCACCAACGACACCGTGGTGCTGCTCGCCTCCGGCGCCTCCGGTGCCGCGCCGTCCGCCGCCGACTTCGGCGCCGGCCTGACCCAGGTCTGCGCCGAGCTGGCCCGGAAACTGATCGGCGACGCCGAGGGCGCCAGCCACGACATCGCGATCCGGACGTTCAACGCCGCGAGCGAGCGGGACGCAGAAGTCGTCAGCCGCGCCGTCGCCCGCTCCAACCTGTTCAAGACCGCGATTTTCGGCAAGGACCCCAACTGGGGCCGCGTGCTGTCCGCCGTCGGCACCACCGACGCGGCCTTCGAACCGGACCAGCTGAACGTGTCCATGAACGGTGTGCAGATCTGCCGCAACGGCAGCATCGGCGATGACCGGAACCTCGTGGACCTCGAACCGCGCGAGGTCCTGGTCGAAATCGACCTGCAGGCCGGTACAGCCGAGGCCACGATCCTCACCAACGACCTCACCCACGACTACGTCCACGAAAACAGCGCCTACTCCAGCTAATCCCCCCGGGGGGGAAGGCACAGTTGGGATGAACAGTAGGGATGAACAGTAGGGACGAACAGAGGACGAACAGCATGAACACCCAGACCCGCGAGACCACCTCCCAGTCCGACGCCCGGGACAAAGCCGCCACGCTGATCGAGGCGCTGCCCTGGATCCAGCGCTTTGCCGGCAGCACGATGGTGATCAAGTACGGCGGCAATGCCATGGTCAATGACGAGCTCCGCCGCGCCTTCGCCGAGGACGTCGTGTTCCTGCACCACGTCGGCATCCACCCCGTGGTGGTGCATGGCGGCGGCCCGCAGATCAACGCCATGCTCAGCCGGCTCGGGATCGAATCCGAATTCAAGGGCGGGCTGCGCGTCACCACGCCCGAGGCCATGGACGTGGTCCGGATGGTCCTCACCGGCCAGGTGGGACGCGAACTCGTGGGCCTGATCAACTCCCACGGCCCGTACGCCGTCGGCATGTCCGGCGAAGACGGCGGCCTGCTCCGCGCCGTCCGCGCCGGCACCGTGGTGGACGGCGAAGAGGTGGACCTGGGCCTGGTGGGCGAGGTGGTCGGGGTGAACCCGGAAGGGATTGTGGACATCCTCGCGGCCGGCCGGATTCCCGTGATCTCCACCGTTGCCCCCGAGATCCACGACGACGGATCCACCACCGGTCAGGTACTTAATGTGAACGCGGACACGGCGGCGGCCGCGGTCGCGTCGGCCCTGGGTGCCTCCAAGCTGGTCATCCTGACCGATGTCGAGGGCCTCTACGCCAACTGGCCGGACAGGTCATCGCTCATTTCGTCGCTGACAGCGTCGGAGCTGCGCGAGATGCTGCCGCGCCTCGAGTCCGGCATGATCCCGAAGATGGCGGCATGCCTGAAGGCCATTGACGACGGCGTCGAGCGCGCCCACATCGTGGACGGCCGCCTGCCGCACTCGATGCTCCTGGAAACCTTTACGACCGCCGGCATCGGCACCCAGGTCGTCCCCGATGAGGAAAGCAAATGAACCAGATCGAAACCGCACCTTCCACGGATCTCGAACACTCTCCGGTAGCGGATCTAGTTCACTCGCGCGCCAGTGGCGCGCAGTGGCTGTCCCGCTACTCGTCCTCCCTGCTGGGCGTCTTCGGCACCCCGCAGCGGGTCCTGGTCCGCGGCGCCGGCTGCCTCGTGTGGGACGCCGACGGCAAGGAATACCTGGACCTGCTCGGCGGCATCGCGGTGAACGCCCTCGGCCACGCCCACCCGTTCGTGACCTCCGTGATCTCCAGCCAGCTGGCCACCCTGGGCCACGTCTCGAACTTCTTCACGAGCCCCACCCAGATCGCCCTGGCCGAGAAGTTGCTGGAACTGTCCAAGGCCCCGGCCGGCTCCAAGGTGTTCTTCGCCAACTCCGGCACCGAGGCCGTCGAGGCGGCCTTCAAACTGGCGCGCCGTAACAGTGGCGCCAGCCAGTCCGCGGCCGCGGAGAATACTGTCGCGGAAAAAGCAGCGAAGCCGCGCACCAAGATCATCGCGCTCGAAGGCGCCTTCCACGGGCGCACCATGGGCGCCCTCGCGCTGACCTCCAAGGAGGCCTACCGGGCGCCGTTCGCGCCGCTGCCCGGCGGCGTCGTGCATGTCCCGTTTGGTGACATCGAGGCCCTCCGCGCCGCCATTGATGAGACCACCGCTGCCGTCTTCCTCGAACCGATCCAGGGTGAGGCCGGCGTCCGGCCGCTGCCTGCCGGCTACCTCAAGGCGGCCCGCGAGGCCACGAGCGCGGCCGGCGCCCTGCTGATCCTCGACGAGGTCCAGACCGGCATCGGCCGCACCGGCAAGTGGCTGGCCAGCGAGGACGCCGGGATCATGCCCGACGCCGTTACCCTCGCCAAGGGCCTGGGCGGCGGCTTCCCGGTCGGCGCGCTCGTCACGTTCGGCCCGGAAACGTCTGCTCTGCTGACCGCCGGCCAGCACGGGACGACATTCGGCGGCAACCCGGTGGCCACCGCCGCCGCCCTCGCCACCCTGCACGTCCTGGAAAACCAGGACATCCTGGCCCACGTCCGGAACCTGGGGGAGCATCTGCGCGCCGGCCTCGCCGGAATCGCCGGCGTGACCGAGGTCCGCGGCGAGGGGCTGCTGATCGGCTTCGACCTCGACGCCGACGTCGCCCCGGGCGTCGTGGCCGCCGGTCTCGACGCCGGGTTCATCGTCAACAGCCCGGGCCCGCGCACCATCCGGCTGGCGCCCCCGCTGATCCTGACCACCGAGCAGGCAGACCTTTTCCTGGCCGCCCTGCCGGCACTGCTCGAGACCGCCAAGACCAACGCTGCAAAGGACGCCAAGTGACCGCCGCCGTGACCGCCTCAGTGCCCGCCCGCCACTTCCTCAAGGACACGGACCTCAGCCCGGCCGAACAGGCCGAGGTCCTCGAGCTCGCCGTCCGGATGAAGGCCGCGCCCTACAGCGTGCAGCCCTTCGCCGCGGACGGCAACGGCCGCCGGACGGTGGCCGTCATCTTCGACAAGACCTCCACCCGGACCAGGGTCTCCTTCGCCACCGGCATCGCGGACATGGGCGGCAACGCGCTCATCATCAACCCCGGCGAGGCGCAGATCGGGCACAAAGAATCGGTCGAGGACACCGCCAAGGTGCTCGAACGCATGGTCGCCACCATTGTGTGGCGCACCGGCGCACACGCCGGGCTCGTCGCCATGGCCGAGAACTCCCGCGTTCCGGTCATCAACGCCCTGTGCGATGACTACCACCCATGCCAGCTCCTGGCCGATCTGCTGACCGTCAAGGAGCACAAGGGCTCGCTCCAGGGCCTGACCATGGCCTACCTGGGCGACTCGGCCAACAACATGGCCAACTCCTACCTGCTGGCCGGCGTGACGGCGGGAATGAACGTCCGCATCGCCGGACCGGAAGGCTACCTGCCGTCGCCGGAGATCATCGCCGCCGCCGAGGACCGCGCCGCGGAGACCGGCGGCTCGGTGCTGGTGACGGTTGACGCCGCCGAAGCGCTCCTGGGCGCCGACGTCGTCGCGACCGACACGTGGGTGTCCATGGGCCAGGAGGCGGAGAAGGAAGCGCGGATGAAGCTGTTCCGCGCCTATTCCGTGGATGCCGACGCGATGAAGCTCGCGGCGCCGGACGCCGTCGTGCTGCACTGCCTCCCGGCCTACCGGGGCTACGAGATCGCCGCGGACGTCATTGACGGCCCGCAGTCGGTGGTCTGGGACGAGGCCGAAAACCGGCTGCACGCGCAGAAGGCACTCATGGCCTGGCTCATGCACCGCTCCGGTCTGGCAGTGGTTGACGGTCTGGCGCCAGTCGGTGGGCAGGCGCCACTCGATGGTCCGGCACCGGTGGGCGGACCGGCCTGATGTCCGTCCAGCCAGCCTCTCCTGGGGCCAGCCCGGCCACCAAGACAGCCCGGCAGGCGCGGATCACGGCGATTCTCACGGGCGAATCTGTCCGTTCCCAGGCCGAGCTCGCGGCGCTGCTCGCGGACGACGGCGTCCAGGTCACCCAGGCCACGCTGTCACGCGACCTCGTGGAACTCGGCGCCGTCCGGGTCCGCGGCAAGGACGGCGTGCTGGTCTACGCCGTCCCGGGGGAGGGCGGCGAACGGGCGGCCAAGAGCGGCGTCACACAGGAAATCCTCGACGCCCGGCTGACCCGGTTGTGCGGGGAACTGCTCGTCACCGCCGAGGCCTCCGCCAACCTCGTGGTGCTTCGGACCCCGCCGGGCGCAGCGAACTTCCTGGCCCTCGCCATCGACCACTCCGTGATGCCCTCGATCCTGGGCACCATCGCTGGGGACGACACCGTCCTGCTTGTCACCCGGGACCCCCTGGGCGGCGCGGACATCGCCGCACGCTTCCTGCAGTTCGCCGAGGAAGCCGGCCAATAGGCCACTCCATGAGCCCTCACAGGACCGGGCACCCGGGGTGTGTGACAGGCTTGCAACAGACAGATTTTTCCCAGACTTAAAGCATCACCAAACAACATAAGGAGCATTTCCGTGACTGAGCGTATTGTTCTGGCCTACTCCGGTGGCCTGGATACTTCCGTAGCCATCGGCTGGATCGGTGAAGCCACCGGCGCCGAGGTCATCGCCGTGGCGGTCGACGTCGGACAGGGCGGCGAATCGCTGGAGACCATCCGCCAGCGCGCGCTGGGCTGCGGCGCCGTCGAGGCCTACGTCGCCGATGCCAGCGACGAGTTCGCCAACGAGTACTGCGTGCCCACGCTGAAGGCCAACGCCCTCTACCAGGGCCACTACCCGTTGGTCTCGGCCATCTCCCGCCCGGTGATCGTCAAGCACCTGGTCAAGGCCGCCCGCGAATTCGGCGCCACCACCGTCGCCCACGGCTGCACCGGCAAAGGCAACGACCAGGTCCGCTTCGAAGTCGGCATCCAGACCCTCGGCCCGGACCTGAAGTGCATCGCCCCGGTCCGTGACCTCGCCCTGACCCGCGACAAGGCCATCGCCTTCGCCGAGGAAAAGGGACTGCCGATCGAGACCACCAAGAAGAACCCGTACTCGATCGACCAGAACGTCTGGGGCCGCGCCGTCGAAACCGGCTACCTCGAGGACATCTGGAACGCCCCCACCAAGGACATCTACGACTACACCGCCACCCCGGAATTCCCGCCGGCACCGGATGAGGTCACCATCTCCTTCGAGGCCGGCGTCCCGGTCGCGATCGACGGCGTCAAGGTCACCCCGCTGCAGGCCATCAAGGAACTCAACCGCCGCGCCGGCGCCCAGGGCGTGGGCCGGATCGACGTCGTCGAGGACCGCCTCGTGGGCATCAAGTCCCGCGAGATCTACGAGGCACCGGGCGCCATGGCGCTCATCACCGCGCACAAGCACCTCGAAGACATCACGATCGAGCGCGAGCAGGCCCGCTTCAAGGCGACCGTCGGCCAGCGCTGGGCCGAGCTGGTCTACGACGGCCAGTGGTTCTCGCCGCTCAAGCGCTCCCTCGACGCCTTCATCGAGGACACCCAGAAGTACGTCTCCGGTGACATCCGCATGGTGCTGCACGGCGGCCAGGCAATCGTCAACGGACGCCGCTCCGAGACCTCGCTCTACGACTTCGACCTTGCCACGTACGACACCGGCGACACGTTCGACCAGTCGATGGCGCGCGGCTTCATCGAGCTGTGGGGCATGTCCGCCAAGGTTGCCTCCGGCCGCGACATCCGCGTCGCAGGAGAGTAGCCCCTGTGGCTGAGTCGGAAACCACTAAGTCTGAGGCGACAAATACGGGAGCGCTGTGGGGCGGCCGGTTCGCCGGCGGCCCCGCGGACGCCCTCGCCGCGCTGAGCAAGTCCACGCACTTCGACTGGCGGCTGGCCCGCTACGACATCGCCGGGTCCAAGGCGCACGCCCGCGTGCTGCACAAGGCCGGGCTGCTGGACGACGCCGAACTCGACGGCATGCTGGCCGCCCTGACGCAGCTGGATGAGGACGTCGCCTCCGGCGCCTACCTGCCGGCCGAGTCCGACGAGGACGTGCACGGTTCGCTCGAGCGCGGCCTGATCGAACGCGCCGGTACCCAGCTCGGCGGCAAGCTCCGCGCCGGCCGGTCCCGCAACGACCAGGTGGCCACCCTGGGACGGATGTTCCTGCGCGACCACGCCCGGATCATCGCCCGCGGCGTGCTCGCCACGATTGACGCTCTCGTGGACCAGGCCAAGGCGCACCAGGGCGTGGCCATGCCCGGCCGCACCCACCTGCAGCACGCCCAGCCGGTCCTGCTCAGCCACCACCTGCTGGC
Organism: Arthrobacter sp. P4_F11; assembly: GCF_056401395.1. Classification (NCBI taxonomy): domain Bacteria; kingdom Bacillati; phylum Actinomycetota; class Actinomycetes; order Micrococcales; family Micrococcaceae; genus Arthrobacter; species Arthrobacter sp. P4_F11. The sequence continues at coordinate 11,764 of NZ_JBFUJK010000006.1, read as the reverse complement.
CCACGCATGGGCGCTGCTGCGCGACGTGCAGCGGCTGGCCGACTGGGACAAGCGCGCCGGGGTTTCGCCCTACGGCTCCGGTGCCCTGGCGGGCTCCTCGCTCGGCCTGGACCCCGAGGCCGTCGCCGCGGACCTCGGCTTCTTCTCGGCGACGCACAACTCGATCGACGGCACCGCCTCCCGCGACGTCTTCGCCGAGTTCGCCTGGATCACGGCCATGATCGGCGTGGACCTGTCCCGGGTCTCGGAGGAAGTGATCCTGTGGGCCACGAAGGAGTTCTCCTTCGTCACCCTGCACGATTCCTACTCCACCGGCTCCTCGATCATGCCGCAGAAGAAGAACCCGGACGTGGCCGAACTCGCTCGCGGCAAGGCCGGCCGGCTGATCGGCAACCTGACCGGGCTGCTGGCCACCCTGAAGGGCCTGCCGCTCGCGTACAACCGCGATCTGCAGGAGGACAAGGAACCGGTCTTCGACGCCGCCGACACCCTGGAGGTCCTGCTCCCGGCAGTTTCCGGGATGATCGCGACGCTGAAGTTCAACACCGAACGGATGGAAGCGCTGGCTCCCCAGGGTTTCGCGCTGGCGACGGACATCGCCGAATGGCTGGTCCGCCAGGGTGTGCCGTTCCGCGAGGCGCACGAGCTCTCCGGCGCCGCGGTCAAGCAGGCCGAAAGCCGCGGCGTCGAGCTCTGGGACCTCACGGACGAGGAATACGCCGCCATCTCGGGGCACCTGACGCCGGAGGTCCGTACGGTCCTGTCCACCGAGGGTTCGCTCAACAGTCGGAACTCGCAGGGCGGCACCGCACCGGCCGCCGTCGAACGCCAGCTGCTGGCCCTCGAGGGCGAGCTCGCCGGCGTGCGCGAGTACGCGGGCTAGCTAGCAGACGCGAGAGGGGCCACGCGGGCAGGGTTCCCTGGCCGAGCTTGCGAGGCTAGGGGGCCGGTGGGGAGTTCCGGCAGCGTCTCGGCCGACGCTCCTGCATTGCCTGCAGGAGCGTCGGCGGATTTCCTGCCAAAAGTGAGGGAGCGTTTGGCGTTTGCCGCCGAAAACTCCCCGCTAGCATTGCGACATGAGCGAATCGTTCCGCCAACTGCTGCGTGCCCTGCCCGACTTCCCGGAAGTGCTCCCGGACTTCGACCCGGCGGCGGCGCCCGCTGACCCCGCGGAGCTGTTCCGGCTGTGGCTGGACGAGGCCCTGGCGGCCGGGGTGCCGCAGCCCAATGCGTGCAGCCTGGCCACCGCCGATGAGCACGGCCGGCCGTCGTCGCGGATGCTGATCCTGAAGGACATCGACGCCGACGGCTGGCACTTCGCCACGTCCCGGAAATCCCGCAAGGGCAAGGAGCTCACGGCCAACCCGCACGCGGCGCTGAACTTCTTCTGGCAACACCAGGGCCGCCAGGTGCGGGTGGCCGGGGACGTCGTGGAGCTGTCCGCGGAAGCCTCGGCCGCCGACTGGCGGGCCCGGCCCGGCGCCGACGACGGCGAAAATGCAGACAATGAAAACACAGACTGGCAGCTCTACGCCATCCGGCCCCGCGAAATCGAATTCTGGCAGGCCCGGCACGACCGCCGGCACATCCGGCACCGCTACGCGCCCCGCTGACCGGGCAACGCTCAGTTAATCCGACTTAATTGGGTGGCTCGGTTTAGGATGGGCGCCATGACCTCAATCACACCAGAGAACCTTCGGGCAGAACTGCACCGCGCCGCCGGAGTCGTGGCCGGAATCGCCGCGAAACTGACGGAACAGGACATCAAAGCGCCGTCGGAACTGCCCGGCTGGAGCCGCGGGCACGTGCTGGCCCACATCTGCGGGATTGCCAACGCGATGGGCCGGCAGCTCGAATTTGCCACCCGCGGCGAGGGCGTCGAACTCTATGACGGCGGCTTCGAGGGGCGAAACCGCGCCATCGAGATGGCGGCCGGCCACAGCCTCGGGCAGCACCGGGCCGACCTCGACGCAGCGTTGGACCGGGCCCTGCGCGCCTTCGACTCCCTCGACGCGGCCGGCTGGCGTGAGCCCATCACCTACCGGGGAGGAATCGTGTTCGACGGCGGCCTGGCACTGTGGCGCGAACTCGTCATCCATGCCGCCGACCTCGGCACCGGCCACGGACCGGAAACCTGGAGTCGCCCGTTCTGCGGGCACCTTTTCGATTTCCTCTCCGCGCGGGTACCCGAGGGCCAGCGCTTCGTGCTGCAGCCGCTCGGCCTGCCCGCGGTGGCCATCGGGAGCGGCGGAACATCGACCGTGATCAACGGCATGCTCACGGACATCGCCGCGTGGCTCGCCGGCCGCACCCCCACCCTCGGCAGCCTGCGCGCCACCGCCGCGGCCGACGGCGTCGACCTTCCGAAGCTGCTGCCCTGGCCTGCCGGCGTTCCGGTCAACAACTGAGTACGCCCGGGTCCGGCAGGCCGTCCCTCGCACACGGTGCACCCGTCAACAACTGAGCCCGCCCGGGCCGGGCGGGCTACGGAATAAGGCTCAGGGCCGTGCCGTCGCGAGGGCTGCTTCGCGTTCCCGGTCCAACAGGCTGCCCTTGACGGCCAGCCCCCAGCGGAAGCCGCCCAGCGTCCCGTCGGTGCGGATGACGCGGTGGCAGGGAACAAACAGGGCCGCCGCATTGAAGGCGCAGGCACTGGCCGCCGCCCGGACGGCCTTGGCGTTGCCGGACAGCTCCGCGTACTCCGTGTAGGTCACCGGGCGCCCCGGCGCGACCGTGCGCAGCACGTCCCAGGCATGGCTGCGGAACGGACCGGACTTCTGCAGCACCGGCACCCCCATGGCAGGCTCCGGATCGCCGGCATAGAACGCCTCCACGGCCTCGGAGATCTCGCCCAGCCCGGTGACGGTCTCGAATCCGGCCGGAAGCAGGGCAGCGTGGATCTGGCCGGTCAGCTCGCCGGGAACGGCGGTCCAGCCCGACGACAGGACAGCCCCGTCCCGGGCAATGATGGTGAACGGACCGTCCGGGGTGGACATGGTCAACAGCTGGGCTTTCATGGTTTCGCTTCCTTCGGAGTCTGCTTCGGAGTCTGCTTGGGGTTCTGCGTTGGAGCCTGCCTCGGCGGCAGGGACGGCTTGCGCGCCGCGGCCTGGGCAGCCGCTGCTGCGCGCCACAGGTGCATGGTGGCGTAAGAGCGCCAGGGGCCGACCTCACGGAAATCCGGGGCGAGGGTGGCGCCGTCGGGTGTCTCGGCGAGTGAACGGATGCCATTGCGGACCGCGGCGTCGTTGGCCAGGAACACATCCGGCGCGCCGATGACCCGCATCGCGACGTATCCCACGGTCCACGGCCCGACGCCGGCCAGGGGCAGGAGTTTGGCCTCCAGCCCCTGCACGTCATCGCCGTAGCCGAAATCGAGGTCGCCCGAGGCCATCGCCGCCGCGGCGCCCCGGACAGCATCGATCCGCCGCTGCGGGCCGCGGAGCAGTTCGAAGCCGGTCCCGGCGATCTGTGCGGCCGTCGGGAACAGCCGGTGGAGGCCGTCATCGGGCACCAGACTCGTGCTCCCGGCCGCGGAAAGCTGGACCAGGGCGGTCCGCGCGGCGGCCACGGTGATCTGTTGGCCGATCATCGCCCGGATCAGCAGTTCCTGCGGATCAACGGCGCCGGGCATCCGGATGCCCGGCGTGAGCGCCACCGCGGCGGCCAGCCGGGAGTCGGCCTCGAGGGCGGCATCGATGGCGACCGGATCGGCGTCCAGGTCCAGCAGCCGGCGGACCCTGCTCAACAGGGCGGCCAGATCCCGGAGGTCGACGGCGCCGATGGTCAGCACGAGCGGACGCCCGGCCGTGCCGGCGTCGTAATCCACCCGGAAGCGGGCATCGCCGTGCATCAGCCGCAGGGTCCGGGCGTAGGAAGTGGAGGTACCTTCCTCGATCCCGGGGATGGCGCGGACGGCCAGGAAATCAAAGACGCCCGGGTCGAACGGTTCGCGGTACGGAAGGTTGAGCGTGAGCGCTGTGGTGGCCGCGGGGGAGCGGTGATGCCTGGCTGTGGCCCGGAGCGCGGAAGGCGTCATCGCAAAGACCTCGCCGATGGTCTCGTTGAACTGGCGCACGCTGCTGAATCCGGCGGCGAAGGCGATGTCCGAGACTTTCATGGCGGTGGAGACCAGCAGGGTGCGGGCGGTCTGGGCGCGGCTGGCCCGCGCCAGGGACAGCGGGCCGGCGCCGAGTTCGTGGCTGAGGATCCGGTTGAGCTGGCGCGAGGAGTATCCGAGCCGGGCCGCGAGCCCCTCGACGCCGTCGCGGTTGATCACGCCGTCATTGATGAGCCGCATGGCCCGGCCGGCGATATCGGAGCGCACGTTCCAGGCCGGCGTACCCGGCACGGCCTCGGGCAGGCAGCGTTTGCACGCACGGTAGCCGGCGTCGTGCGCCGCGGCGGACGTTTCATAGAACGTGACATTGTCCGCCTTGGGCGTCCGCGCGGGGCACGATGGCCGGCAATAGATGCCGGTGGTCCGGACAGCTGTGTAGAACTGCCCGTCGAATCGGGTGTCCCGGGCATCGATTGCCCGGTAGCGCTGCCAGAAGTCCATCACCCCATCCTGCCAGCTTCGCGGAGCAGCTGCTAGCGGAATTCGGACACGGCCGTCCTCACCTTTGGCGGTGTTTGTTAAAGTCTGAGCATGACTTCCAGCCCGCTTCCTGCCGAGTCCGGCATGGAGTCCGGCGCGGCCGTGTCCGTCCGCGCGCTGCTCTCGGCCGATGCCCGGCACGTGGCGCCGCTGATCCTCGGCGCGGTGCTGACGCACGACGGGCCCGGCGGATCCGTCTCGGTTCGGATTACCGAAGTGGAGGCATACCTGGGCCCGCATGATTCGCACCACCCTGACCCCGGGTCCCACACCTTCCGCGGCCAAACGGCCCGCAACGCCCCGATGTTCGGCCCGGCCGGCCACCTCTACGTGTATTTCACGTACGGGATGCACCATTGCGCCAATATCGTGTGCGGGCCCGAGGGCGTGGCGTCGGCGCTCCTGCTGCGGGCCGGCGAAGTGGTCGCGGGGCATGAACTGGCGAGGGCCAGACGGCCGACGTCGAAATCGGATGTCGACCTCGCGAGCGGGCCTGCCCGGCTGGCGACCGCGCTGGGACTGACGACGGCGGACAGCGGGCGGGATGCCCTCGCGCCGCCGTTCCGGCTGGAACCGGCCGCGCAGCCTCCGGAGGCGGTCGCCGCGGGCATCAGCTCCGGTCCGCGCGTCGGCGTCTCCGGCGACGGCGGCAGCCACGAGTACCCCTGGCGGTTCTGGCTCAGCGGCGACCCGACCGTCTCCCGCTACAAGGCGGCAAAGCCGGCAAAGGCGCCAAGCGCCCGCGGCGCGTGAGGCAGCGGGCACTGTGTGCGCCCCGTTCCCGCGCGCTGATGCCGGCACGTGCGGTGGGGGATGATGGAGCATTATGGGCGAGGGGAAGCGCGGAAAACCGGGCAGCGAGCTGGAGCGGCTCCAGATCTTCGCGGAGCTGGCCACCGAGTACTTCCGCATGGTGGAACTGTTCACCCCCGACGGCGTGCAGGTCGCGGCGGACTCCGTCGAGGCAGAGCGCCGGCACTGGATTGAGCTCTTCCGCGCGGCCCTGCTGCGCAAATTCATCGTTCCCGAAGAACACGTTTCGCTCAAACTCGTGGTGCGGGCGCTGCGCCTGTGCAACTACTCGGCGGACTCCCGGCTAGCCCAGGGCGCAGCAGAAGCGGCCGGGATGTTCACCAACGTGATGATCCGGGACCGCGAGGCGCTGATGGCCGAAATCGCTCTGGCCGACCATGACTTGTTCGAGGACGTCCTCTATGGACGGCTCCTTCACGGTGACGCCGACAGGTTCCGCCGGTCCGGATGGGCCGGGGACTACGCCCGGCTGAGCCGCGTGGCGGCCGGGCGGTTCGACGCCGAGCGCGCGCTACGAAAAGCGCTGGACATCGTCAACTACGGGCTTGCCAACGGACTCCTGCGCCCGCCGGAACCGGACTCCGTGCCTCCAGATGCCGTGCCCCCAGATGCCGGGCCTCCCGTTCATCCGGACGCCTTGCCGCCACCGGCAGGGGATTAGGGGTTCCAAGTTGCTGCGGGCTGCCCAGTGAATAGTCGGCGCCGACGGCGAAGGGGGCGAGCCGGCGCCGCAGGTCCTCGCGCACGTGCGGCCACTCCTGCGAGAGGATCGAGAAGACGGCGGTGTCCGCTCGTCCCCCGCCTGGCGCCGCGCGGTGGCCGCGGAGGACCCCCTCGAATTGTGCGCCGAGCCGTTCGATCGCCGTCGCACTCCTGGTGTTGCGGGCGTCGCAGCGGAAAGCCACCCGGTCCACTTCCAGTACCTCATAGGCCTAGGCGAGGAGCATGTGCTTGCTCGCCGGATTGACGTGGCTGCCCCAGAACTGCCGCCCGTAGAATGTTCCGCCGATTTCCAGGCGTTGCTGGTCCCGAACGTAGTCGCGGAGGGACGTCGTGCCCAGCAGGGCGCCGGTGCGCCCGTCCGTGACTGCGAACGGGATAGTGGCGGGATCCTCCAGCCGTGACCGGAACAGCGCCGCCAGCTCACTGGCAGTCCCAGGCATCGGTGCCGCCATGCCTGCCCACATGCCGGCGTCCACAAAATCGAAGAGACCCGCCGCATGGTGCGGGGCCAGCGGAACCAGCCGAACCCCATGGCCGGAGAGGACGATTTCGTGTCGCATTCGAGCATTCAATCACCGGCGGGATGGACAGGAGCGGCGAATCCGGCACCGACAGCGTGAACATTGGATGGCCGGTGGGTTGCCGCGGGCCGCCGGCACGGAAGGCCCGGGAAGCTTCCGGCTACCAGCCAGTAAGGTGGATGGGTGAATCAAAGCGACCCGAACCAGACGACGACTGCAATGCCGGTGGATGAACTGATCAAGAGCCTGTGCGCCACCATCCCGGACTATCCCAAACCCGGCGTCAGCTTCAAGGACCTGACCCCAGTCTTCGCCGACGGTGCCGCCTTCGGGGCCGTCGTCGATGCCCTGGTGGGACCTTTCCAGGGCCAGTTCGACGCCGTCGCCGGAGTGGAGGCCCGCGGCTTCCTGCTCGCGGCGGCCGCCGCCTACGCCACCGGGACCGGGGTCATCACGGTCCGCAAGGCCGGCAAGCTTCCGCGCGAGGTGTTCTCCGAGGACTACGCTCTGGAGTACGGCACCGCCACCCTTGAGCTGCACACCACGGACCTGGCGCCGGGGAGCCGGGTGCTGATCCTCGACGACGTGCTCGCCACGGGCGGCACGCTCGGCGCCGCGGCGCGGCTCTTCGAGCGGTGCGGGATCCACGTGGCAGGCATCGGTGTGGTCATGGAACTCGACGATCTTGGCGGCCGCACAGCCCTGACCGGCCACAACGTCCGGTCCCTGCTGCGGATTTAGCGGGCCTGCCGGGCTGGACCATCCGGGCCGTGTCGGTAGAATTCCCTGACGAAGACTGCCTTGGCATCGTTCGGCGACAAGCAACAGCCGTGCCGACGAAATGGCTGTAGAATGGTGGGTCTGTCTTTTTCGATAGGGGAACGTTCGATGCACGACGCTGATTTGGTCCATGAACGCGACTATGTGGCCGGACTTTACGCCCGACTCGATGAGTTGCGGGCGGAGAAGCGCACCCAGCTGGCCCAGGTGCGCCGGGCCGGTGCCGTGGGCACCATGCAGAACGTTTCCGAACGTGATGCCTTCGCCGCCCTCTACGAGGACCGCCTCGCCCAGCTCGACGCCGTCGATGACCGGCTCGTGTTCGGCCGCCTGGACCTGGATTCCGGGGAGGCCCAGTACATCGGCCGCATCGGCCTGACCACCGAGGACCTGCAACGGCTCATGGTGGACTGGCGTGCGCCCGAGGCGGGTCATTTCTACCAGGCCACGGCATTCGACCGGCAGGGCGTCCGCCGCCGCCGCCACCTGATCCTGCAGGGCCGCGAGGTCAAGGCAATCGAGGATGACGTGCTCGACGCCGACATGCTCGCCGACAACGATTCGCTCCAGGGCGAGGGTGCCCTGCTGGCTGCCCTGAACTCCAAGCGGACGGGCCGGATGTCAGACATCGTCGGCACCATCCAGTCCGAGCAGGACCGGATCATCCGTTCCTCCATCTCCGGCGCCCTCGTCGTCCAGGGTGGCCCGGGCACGGGCAAGACCGCTGTCGCCCTGCACCGCGCCGCGTACCTGCTCTACACGCACCGGGACCGGCTCAAGAGCGCCGGCGTCCTGCTGGTGGGGCCGACGTCGTCCTTCATGAAGTACATCGAACGCGTGCTGCCCTCGCTCGGCGAGACCGGCGTCGTCATGGCGAGCCTGGGCCGGCTGATGCCCGGCATCACCGCCGTTGCCGAGCCGGACTCCGCCGTCGCCGCCATCAAGGGCCGGCTCGACATGGCCGAGGTGGTCGCCAACGCCGTGGCCAACCGGCAGCGCATTCCGGCCGGAAACCGGACCCTTGAGGTGGACGGCCGCAAACTGGTCCTCACGCCCAGGCAGGTCCGCCGCGCCAAGGAGAGGGCGCGCGCCACGGGCAAACCGCACAACGAGGCCCGCGTCTCCTTCGTCAAGATCCTGCTCCGAGAATTGACCGAGCAGATGACGGAGCTGGTGGAGGCAGGCAACATCGGCAACAACGCCGACCGCTCCTACCTGGCGGAGGATGTCCGCTCGGCCCGGGATGTCCGGATCGCCCTGAACCTGTGCTGGATGCCGATGACCCCGGAGAAACTCGTGGGGGAGCTGCTCAGCAAGCCGGCCATCCTCGAGGCATGCACCCCGAACTTCAGCCCGGAAGAACGCGCACTGCTGCTCCGTCCGGCCGATTCGCCCTGGACCGAGTCCGACGTTCCGTTGCTGGACGAGGCTGCCGAATTGCTCGGCGAGCTTGATGCCGCCGCCGGGCGCGGCCTGGCGCAGCAGGAACAGGACCGGGCCCGCGACCTGGCCAACGCCAAGCAGACCCTGGTCAACATGGAAACCGCCGGTGTGGACGTCCTTGTCACGGCAGAAGACCTGGTGGACCAGAACCAGGAGCGTGAGACGCGGCTGACCGCTGCAGAGCGTGCCACCACGGACCGTTCCTGGGCCTTCGGGCACATTGTGGTGGATGAAGCGCAGGAGCTGTCACCCATGCAGTGGCGGCTGCTGGTCCGACGCTGCCCGCTGAAGTCCTTTACGATCGTGGGCGACATCGCGCAGACCAGTTCTGTTGCCGGCGCCAACTCCTGGCACAGCGCACTGGGCCCGATGTTCGGCGACCGCTGGCAGCTCGAGGAGCTGACCGTCAACTACCGCACCCCGTCCCAGATCGCCGAGGCCGCCGCCCGCATGGCGACCGCGGCCGGACTGGTGGTTTCGGCGCCCAAGGCCGTGCGGGAAGGGCGCTGGTCCCCGGTCATCGACAAAGTCGGCCAGGGCCAGATCGTCAACAAGCTCGTCGAGGTGCTTCCGGAGGAACTGGACGCCATCGAGGGCGGCCTGCTGGCGGTCATCGCCGACGGCGGCCTTCTCCCCGAGGCCAGCGCGGCACTGCGGGCCGTGTACGGCCACCGGGTCGGGACGGGCGCGGGGAGTTACGCGCAGGACATCGTGGTGATCAGTCCCCGCGAGGCGAAGGGCCTGGAATTCGACGGCGTCGTGGTCCTGGAACCGACGGACATGCTCAATCACGAGCACGGCCGGGTGGGTGACCTGTACGTGGCCATGACCCGGCCCACCCAGCGCCTGCGGCTCATCGCCGCCGCCGCCGGAGTCCCGGCAGGCATCGAGGAGTAGGCCGGGCCGGCAGGCGTCACCTGCGCTGCCGCCCGGTTGATCCTGCTAACTTAGATTCCGTGTCCCAGCTAAATATTCTCGATGCCCAGCAGAACGATCCCAGCTTTGCCAATATCTGGCAGGAGCTGAAATGGCGCGGCCTTGTCCACGTCTCCACGGATGAGGCGGAGCTCGAAAAGCTCCTCGCCGGCGATCCCGTGACGTATTACTGCGGCTTCGATCCGACCGCGCCGAGCCTGCACCTGGGCAACCTGGTCCAGCTGCTGCTCATGCGCCGGATCCAGCTGGCCGGCCACAAGCCGCTCGGACTCGTGGGCGGCTCCACGGGCTTGATCGGTGATCCGCGTCCGACGGCGGAACGCACCCTGAACACCAAGGACACCGTGTCCGAGTGGGTAGGCTACCTTCAGGCCCAGGTCCGTAGGTTCCTGAGCTTCGAGGGCGACAACGCAGCCCGGATGGTCAACAACCTGGACTGGACGGCGCCCCTGAGCGCCATCGACTTCCTGCGCGAGATCGGCAAGCACTACCGTGTCGGCACCATGCTCCGGAAGGACGCCGTCGCCTCCCGCCTCAGTTCCGACGAAGGCATCAGCTACACGGAGTTCAGCTACCAGATCCTGCAGGGCATGGACTACCTGCAGTTGTTCCGCGACTACGGTTGCATGCTGCAGACCGGCGGCTCGGATCAGTGGGGCAACCTCACCAGTGGCACCGAGCTCATCCGCAAGGTTGAGGGCAAACACGTCCACGCCCTGGGAACGCCGCTCATCACCAACTCTGACGGCACCAAGTTCGGCAAGAGCGAGGGCAACGCGATCTGGCTGGATCCAACCATGTGCAGCCCGTACGCGTTCTACCAGTTCTGGCTCAACACGGCGGACGCCGACGTCGCGGACCGACTCAAAGTGTTCACCTTCCTGAGCCGCGCCGAGATTGAGGAACTGGAGCTCGCGATCGCCGAACGGCCCTTCGCCCGCGAGGGCCAGCGAAAGCTGGCCTACGAGGTGACTTCGCTCGTCCATGGCGTGGACGCCACCGAGAAGGTCATTGCGGCTTCCGCCGCGGTGTTCGGCAACGGCGACCTCTCCGTACTGGACGAAGCGACACTGAAGGCGGCGACCTCCGAGCTGCCCTCCGCCACGGTTGACGCCGGCGCCCTGGGCATCATCGAGCTGCTGGTCGCCTCCGGTCTGTCTGAGAGCAAGTCCGCCGCACGCCGCACCGTGGGGGAGGGCGGCGCCTACGTCAACAATGCGAAGGTGTCTGACCCCGACGCCGTTATTGCGGCCAGCGAGTTGCTGCACGGGCGCTACCTGCTACTGCGCCGGGGCAAGAAGAACCTGGCAACGGTGGAAGTCGCCGCGTCCTGACCAGCACGGGATCCTGACCGGTACCGGATCCTGACCGGTACCGGATCCTGACCGGTACCGAAAACGCACCTGCACGCTCCTTCCCGGCCGATTTGCACGGCCGGGGAGGAGCGTGTATTGTTTTCTGAGTTGCCGCCGTTGAGTGGTGACAAACCCCCACAAATGAGAAGCAATTCTTCATGCGCCAGGCGCACATAATGAAAATTGCTTCAATTATGCTGGGCGGATTCGCTCCACAAAGCGAAATTCCGATGAAAATCGCGAATTTGCAAAGTGGAAATGAATGAAATAAGCTGTAAACATCGCAGCGAAGAAAAGCGAAATAAAAGATTCATGGAAATGAATTGTTTCGGCAAGTATTCGAATGTGTCTGTTGTTTGAGAACTCAATAGTGTGCCAAGTTTGTTGATACCAATTTATTGTATTGAATTGGTTGAATTTGCCGGGCCCGCCACCCCGTGGTGTGGTCTGGTGTTTTTAGCTGGTTTCAAATTTTGTGCAGCGTGTGCATCCCGTTTTCCCGGGGGCGCGTGTTGTGTCTGTTTTACTTCAACGGAGAGTTTGATCCTGGCTCAGGATGAACGCTGGCGGCGTGCTTAACACATGCAAGTCGA